>JAKALU010000021.1 GCA_021824065.1 Nitrospirota bacterium | reverse complement strand
CCTTCTGAGGAATATTCATTCCTTACATCCACAATGGTGAAGGAAGTCGCTTCATTCGGGGGCTCGGTTAAGGGGCTTGTGCCTGACGTGGTGGTGGAGGCGTTAAAGAGAAAATTTAAAAGATGACGGGTGAGTTTTTAACAGAGACACACCTTGTTTCGCCCCTGTGCCTTGGCAGAATAGAGGGCATTGTCAGCCTTTGTAATCAACCCTTCGAATGTATTGGAATCAACCCCTAATGTAGCTACTCCAAAGCTGAGTGTTATCTTGATATCAATGTTAAGATGCTTGAATGAACTGTTCTCGATTGAATGCCTTAGTTTTTCTGCGATGTTAAAGGCTTCCGATTTTTCAGTATTCAGAAGTAGGGTTGCAAATTCTTCACCGCCATATCTGGAGACAACATCAGTCTTTCGCAGGTTTTTTGCAGCATGTCTCCAACCCAGCACAGAACAGAATCACCAAAGGGATGGCCGTAGCTGTCATTGACATGTTTGAAATGGTCGATGTCGCACATTATCAGGCTTAAGGTTTCACCATATTTTTGGGCGCGTTCTACTTCATCTAAAAGACGCTCATTAAAATACCTGCGGTTATGGAGACCGGTAAGGTCATCTCTTATGGCCACATCAAGTGTCCTCATGTAAAGTTTTGAATTGTTGATCGCAACACCGACTGCATGAGAGATAATCGACAGAAGCGCTATGATTTCGTCGGTAATGGGTTTATTGGAGATGGAATTGTCAATAAGCATAACCCCCTCTATTGTCTCGAAATTAAGGTCAGCAAAAATCTGGCATTTGGAGCACTGATTAGCCTTTTCCTCAATAGTCACGTCTGAGCCATCGCTGCATTTTGTACCGGCAATTAACCAGCATCTGAGCCATTTTTTCCCGTAAGCCGGGCAGTCATTAGCCTGACATTTTTTTATTTCCCAGCAGGGGACGCGCTTTTTATTAACAATTGGTATCAGGGCAGAATTTGTCAACCCTAAAAGACTTATGTGTCCAAAAGACTTATGTGCGGGTCCGCATCATTTAAATCTTTTCGCACAGGGATCCCTGTGACAAGCGGTTTTATAAAAATGGATTTTTCCTTTATAGGTATCTCAATTTTCTTTATAATTTCCGGGTCGAAACCTTTTGATAGCTTGCCCTGGAGCACCTCTTTTTTGTGCTTTACAAAGAAAAGGGCAATCCTGTCGAAAGAAAACACATCACTGACAAGGTCTACAAATCTTTTTTCAATATTGTCAATATCAAGTTCTTCATAGATGCAACCGAGCATCTCTAACACAGTGATATCATTATTGGGCATTATCGGTCCCTTTCTCAAAACATAAATTCCATGCTGCTGAAGCAGAGATTGATGAAACGATTCTGAAAAGCCACCCGGAAACGCATGAATTTCGAAGCGCATTATATAAGCAGTTCCGCCCGGTTTTTGTCAAGAACAAATTCTGTTTATTTTGAAATGCGCAGCGAGCTCATCCCTTGCAATTTAGAAGCTTCAAAAATAAAAATGGATAAATTATAATAAGGTGCATAGACATAAAAGAAAGGGGGATATATGAAATTACAGGGATATCTTCTGGTCTTTTTATTGGCAGGTATTTTATCTTTCCCAGCCACAGCGCATACAGAACAGGATGAACTGCTCATAGGTCTTATCCCGGAGATGAACGTATTCAAGCAGAAGGAGCGGTTTCAACCTCTGGCAGATTATCTGTCAGAAAAAACAGGAGCAAAGATAAAACTTACGATATTCAGCAAATATGGGGGTATTGTTGAGAGATTTAAATCTCTTAAATTGGATGGAGCCTTTTTCGGGTCATTCACAGGTGCTACTGCTATCAAAGAGCTTGGCGTCGAACCACTTGCAAGACCAGTAAACCCTGACGGTTCCTCAACATATCACGGGTATATATTCGTTAGAAAAGACAGCGGGATAAAGAATATAAGCAATATGAAAGGCAAGAGGATGGCATTTGTGGATAAGGCTACCACTGCCGGATATATCTTCCCAATGGCATATTTCAAGGAAAACGGCATAAATAATATAGACAGATATTTCAAAGAATACTATTTCACCGGAAGTCACGACGCAGCAATATATGCAGTTCTCGATAAAAAGGCAGATATAGGCGCTGCAAAACATAGTGTGTATGACAGGGTGAAACGAAGCGACCCCAGAGTAGAAAAGGAACTTGTAATACTTGCTGAATCTCCTAAGGTGCCTTCTAATGGGTTATGCGTCAGGAAGGATCTTAATAAGGCGATAAAGGAAAAGCTCAAGAAAGCCTTACTTAATATAGATAAGGATCCAAAAGGTAAGGTTGCCCTTGAGAAATTTGGTGCCTTAAGGTTTATCGTGACCACAGCCTCTGATTATCAGCCTGTCTTTGACCTGATGAAGAGGGCAGAAATAGAAACAAAAAAGTAGGATAAGGAGAGTTTTTTGGCAAAAGAGGCATTGCTTATTATCGATATGCTCAATGATTTTGTGTTTGAGGGCGCTCCACTTGAGGTGCCCGAGACAAGGAAGATTATCCCGAATATCAAAAGAGAGATCGAAAAGGCAAGGGCAGAAAAAAAGCCTGTGATTTACATCTGTGATGCGCACAAACCAAACGATAAGGAATTCTCAAAGTTTGGATGGCCGCCTCATGCAGTGAAAGGCACAAGAGGTGCTGATGTGGTCGATGAACTAAAGCCGCAGAAGAAAGATATTGTTATCCGGAAAACGACATACTCAGGATTTTATAAGACAGGTTTGGAAAAGGCACTCAAACGGCTCAAGATTGACAGCCTTAGACTCACTGGCTGTGTCACACATATATGCATTATGTTTACAGCATCCGATGCTGTTCTAAGAGATTATAAGGTTACAGTTGTTGAGGATGCTGTTGCAGGACTTTCAATAGAAGACCACGATGCAGCATTAAGGATTATGAAGAATGTAATGGGAGTAAAGGTAGCCTGAAAATATTTGATTTGAATTTTTAAAAAACTTATCCTCTGCTTTCCCACTCCCCAGCTATTTTCGTGCTGAAAAATTCAGGCGGTTTAGTATAAAATGTGAGTCAATAAATTTTATGCACACAAATAACAAAAGCTTCACTATCCATGACTTGCCAAAGGCAGAGAGGCCGAGGGAAAGGCTTCAAAGGCTCGGTGCAGAAGCACTTTCTTCGCAGGAGCTCTTGGCTTTAATTCTTGGAAGGGGCATAAAAGGCGAGTCAGTTATGGTAACTGCCCAACGTCTATTAAGCGCATTTGGAAATGCACAAGGAATTTCACAGGCATCTTTAGAGGAATTATCAACCATAAAAGGCATTGGACCGGCAAAGGCATCTCAGATTAAGGCATGTTTTGAGCTTGGCAAAAGGCAGGACTTAGAGCCCGAAATAAAAGATTTTGACATAAAAAATCCTGAAAATATTGTTCAATTACTCCGCTCAAGTATTAAGGATAAAGCTAAAGAACATTTCAAACTCATCCTTTTAAATACACGCAATAAAGTCATCGGAATATCAACCGTTTCGATCGGCACGCTTAACTCCAATCTGGTACATCCAAGAGAAGTATTCAAGGAGGCAATTTCACACAGCGCTGCGTCAGTGGTATTTGCACATAATCATCCATCAGGCGACAGCGAGCCATCAGAGGATGATCTGACTATAACAAAAAGATTGGTAGAAGCTGGTAAAATTTTAGGGATTGAAGTTTTAGACCATATAATTATTACCAAAAACGGATTTTTCAGTTTTAAGGAGAAGGGATTGATCTGAGGAAGTTATCACAATTTGTGATAACTTTGCAGAGGGTAAATGAAAGCGATTATTCCAGTTGAGATGATTGAAAAGAAGATTCTGCTGATACGAGGCGAAAAGGTTCGCCAAAGTAGACGAATATACTAAATTAAGTGGGCCCTTTGCTTTTAGAGATTCACTGAATTTTGTGGTAAAAAAAGTAGTCAAAAGCAGCCAATCTTTTGAGGCACTAAGCAGGGCATTTATAGATTTTAATGAAAACTTTAAAAACGACGCATCGAAAGATGGTATTTCAATACAAAGTTTCATTGGGGATATTAATCAAGAAATTAGAGAATGGGATGTATCCTTTGGAGTGAATATTAATGAGATTAAGCCGGAGGAAATAATAAAAAGCTTACTTAGTCATTATTTGGAAGATAAACATCTGCAAGGGCATAAGATGGATTTAAGTTCTTTTGGACAGGGACTTCAAAGACAGCTTATTTATACGCTGATTAAATTATCTTCAAAATATAAAGAATCGCCTGCAAGAAAAGAGAAAAAAGAATTCAATCCCGACTTCACTCTAATACTTTTTGAAGAGCCAGAGGCATTTTTACATCCGTCTCAACAAGAAATATTAAACCACAGCCTGAAAAATCTTTCTGAGGACAAAAAACAACAGATTTTAATCTCAACACATTCAACCCATTTTGTCAGTAAAAACATCGACACCTTATCGTCTATTCTGAAACTTTATAAAAATAATGGAGAGACTCAAGTATTCCAAATTACTGATGAAGAATTAAAAAGTATTCTTACTGCTAATAAGGATTTAAAAACAATCTTGGGTGGAACTATTGAAAATAAAGATTTTGATTTAGAGGGTATACGATACTCATTGTGGCTCGATCCCGATAGATGTTGTGCCTTCTTTGCTGATCTTGTTTTGATTTGCGAAGGTGCGTCTGAAAAAATCCTATTGGATTACTTGATTAGAAATGAAGTTATAGAATTACCAAACAGAGAGGTTTATATTTTAAATACACTAGGCAAGGAAAATATTCATAGGTATATGAATTTGTTTAAGGAATTGGGGATAAAACATTCTGTCTTGTTTGATGGAGATGAAAACAAGAAGAATCAGGACTACCATAAAAAAATAAAGGATTTCTTAGAAAGCAATAAAAATAATTTCACGGTCAAAATAGATTGCTTTAAGAATAATCTGGAAGATTTCTTAGATATTCCAGAAGACAGTGAAAGTTATAAAAAACCTCTCAATGTTATGTGGCATTATCAAGCAGGTAAAATAAAGAAAGAGAAAATAGATGATTTTAAACAGAAAATAAAGGATTTGTTAAATATATAAGCCATGCAACTGAAAACTTATCAAGAGAATACGGTTGATGAATTATTAGGAAAGGCGAAAAAGCTTCTGAAATACCCTGGCGAGAAAAAGCTTGTCTTTAAATCCCCTACCGGCTCGGGCAAAACAATTATGATGGCAGAATTTCTGAAGCAGTTGGTTGATGATAGAGAAATTAGAGAATCGCTATCCTTTATCTGGACTGCACCGAGGCAGTTGCATATCCAAAGCAGAAATAAATTAGAAAGGTATTTTGAAGACAGCAGGGCTTTGAAGTGTTCTTTCTTTGAAGATTTGGATGACAGACAAATCGGAGAAAATGAAATCCTGTTTTTCAACTGGGAAAGTATTAATAAAAAAGACAATGTTTACATTCGGGACAATGAACAGGACTTTAATCTGACATCAGTCTTAGAGCGGACTAAAGAAGAAGGCAAAGAGATAATTCTAATTATTGACGAAGCCCATCATCATGCTACAAGCGAAATTTCGCAGAGATTAATAAAAGACATTGGGCCAAATCTGACAATTGAGGTCTCGGCAACGCCTGTAATCCAAAATCCTGATGAGATAATAACAGTTCATCTAGAAGATGTAAAAGCCGAAGGGATGATTAAGAAGGCGGTTATCTTAAATGACCAGTTTGAGAATCTCTTGAAAGAGGGGAAAATCAAGACTGAATTGAGCGGTAGCAGTGAGGACTTGGTCATAGATGCAGCTTTAAAAAAGAGAGCCGAATTGTTGAAGGCATACAAAAAAGAAAAAACAGATATCAGTCCTCTGGTCTTGATTCAGTTGCCAGATAGAATTGGAAGTTTAGAAGACAGGATGAAAGAGAAAGTTATAAGCATTTTAAAGGACAAATACAACATCTCGACTGAAAAAGGAAATAACAAATTAGCTATCTGGCTTTCAGGCGAACACGTTAATAAAGAAGATGTGGAAAGAAGCGACAGCGTAGTTGAAGTTTTAATCTTTAAGCAGGCAATAGCGCTTGGTTGGGATTGTCCGCGTGCACAGATTTTGGTTTTGTTCAGACAATGGCACAGCCCGATTTTCTCAATTCAGACCGTTGGTAGAATTATGAGAATGCCAGAACCGGATAATGGGCATTACGCAATAGAAATTCTGAATTATGGTTATGTTTATACAAATTTAGACGATATCGAAATTAAAGAGGATATGGCAAGGAATTACATCACGACTTTTACGAGTAAAAGAAAAGCCAATTATGAACCTATAGATTTGCAGTCCTGCTATTCAAAGAGGCATAGGGAGAAGACACGATTGATACCTTTGTTTATCGAGTTATTTTTAAAGGAAGCAGAGAATCTCAAATTAAAGAGGAATATTGACTCGAAATCAAAAAAACTGGATCTCAAGATTATTTCTGACTGGAAGTCTGAAAATATAGATGCGTTGGTTGGCAAGCACGTTACCGGGGATAAAGCAATCACGGCAAGTCCAGAGGATTTGCAAAAATTATTCGATTACTTTGTGAGACGATATTTATCGCCCTTTTATCCTGAAGACAGGTCTGTTGGGAGAGTTAAGGAATCTATTTATAGATTTTTTGAACAAGAACTAAAAATGGATTATGGAGAAAAAGGAGATGAAATTATTCAGATTGTTTTGAGCGATAAGAATATTCAGCATTTTATAAATGTGATCGACCGTGCAAAGCAGGCGTATCAAAAAGAAACTGCTAAAAGAGAAGCTGAGCTTGGTGTTGTTGAAAAATGGAATGTGCCTGAGTCAATGCTGTTTGGAAGTGATGACATAAAAGAAGATAGAAAAAAATCCATTATGGTTCCCTTTTATAGCAAGGGTAAATGGAAGACCGAAAGGGCTTTTATAGATTTTTTAGAAACCCCTTCCAATTCAGTTCTGTGGTGGTTTAAGAATGGAGACAGGGATGCTATATTTTTTGCAGTACCGTACGACAACGGAGAACAAAAGCCTTTTTATGTTGATTTTATTATTAGGTTAAAAGATGGCAGGATTGGGCTATTTGATTCCAAGGCAGGATTCACACAGAAACTTGCCGGCCCAAAAATTGATGGTTTATACAAATATATCCAGAGTGAAAACAGAAAAGAGAAAAAACTTTTCGGCGGAATAGTTACAAACACCGACCCGAGAAATTATCGCGGAAGGTGGGTCTATTTTGACAAGACAAGCAAAGAGTTAAGAAATGATTTTAATAATTGGGTTGATTTGGTTTTTTAATAATTGCATATGAAAGGGAAAAGGGGACAGGCTGTTTTATTCAGATCGCGCGGAAGAGATTGAAATTGTGTCGGGGAAGGGGATGAAAGGGGACGAGGCAGGCAAAGTTTGTTATGATATATCAATAAGCTCAAAGGAGGGGCGAATATGAAAAAGCTGACAGATAGAATAGTGTGCGACCCGAAGATATGCAGCGGCAAGCCCTGCATAAAAGGAACAAGGATACCAGTCCATATAATACTCGATCTTCTTGCTGCTGGGGAATCTTTCAAGGGAATTAAAAAGGCATACCCTAATATTACCGATGAAGACATCAGGGCGTGCCTGAATTACGCCTCTATTCTTGCGGATGAAGAAGCAGGGGTTCCAGCGTGAAATTTTTTGCCAATGAAAATCTCTTCGAGCCCATTATTAACTACTTAAGAAAAACAGATCACGATGTGCTCAGTGTCAGGGAGGGATTGTCAGGCATTTCCGATGATGAGGTTTATAAGAGGGCTTGTAAAGAAAAGATGGTGATTATTACTATGGATAAGGATTTTTCGAGGATGTTCCGATTCCCGCCGGAAAAATGTGCTGGTATTATTGTGGTTAAGATCTACAAACGCACGGTTGAAAAAACCTTGGAATTATTTAAAAAGCATTATGTAAGTATTAGCGAAAAAGATATAAATAAAAATCTTGTGATCATAACTGCCGATGAAGTACGCATACATAGAACAACAAAACAACAAGACTGACCAAATCCTTGCTGCAAAAAAGAAAGACCTCAATGCCGACACCTCCGCCCTCGAAAAAAAAGATAGATGGACAAAATGGGGACAGCGGCCGGTTTTTGAGGAAAAAACCATCCCCATCATCCCTCGCGCAGAGGGCGGGAGAGAAAAAAGTGCGGAAGCATGGAAGCGGGGAAGTGCGCAAGCATCAAAGTATCAGAGGGTCAGAGCATCAAAGTTCCATAGAGACATAGTGCAATAGTCCCATAGAGCCATAGCCAACAGTTCCACAGCGCGGAAGTAAAAGAAAAGAGGATTGAGATTGTGGAGGGGAAAAGTAAAGCTGGCTACAGCTTCGTAATCTTAACCTTTGATATCTTTTTGTCCTCCATTTCGAGTATGAGAAAACGGAGGTTGTGATACCTTACCTGTTCGCCGACTCTTGGAAGCCTTCTGAACAGCCCGAATACAAATCCTCCTATTGTATGGAAGTCTTCGCTTGTTAGTTCAACACCTGCGAGTTCATTTACCTCGTCAAGGCCTGTTGTGCCTGATACGATGAAGGTCCTTTCGTCGATGACCTCGACCTCTTTTTCTGCTTCCATGGCCTCGAACTCGTCCTGAAGGCCTCCGACGATTTCCTCTATGATGTCTTCGAGTGTAATAAGACCGGCTGTTCCCCCGTATTCATCCATAACTATTGCAATCTGAAATTTATTTTTCTGCATCTCATCGAGAAGCTCTGTTACCATTTTATTTTCAGGGATATAATATGCCTCTCTCATGAGTTTTGTTATAGGTAAATCCTTCTGTATCTTGCCTTCAGCCATCTTTATCAGAATGTCCTTTACATAAAGGATGCCTGTAACATTGTCTATGCTCTCCTTAATAACCGGGTAGCGGGAATAACCCTCTTCTGATACAAGCTTGAATGCGTCTTCCACTGTTGATTCCTCAGGAATCGAAACTATCTCTGTCCTGGGGACCATCGCCTCTGTGACTACCTTATCCCCGAACTCAAAGACCTTATGGAGCATCTCTTTTTCTTCTTCCTCGAGAGTCCCCTCTTCTTCGCCTATGCTGATCATTGTCTTAATCTCTTCTTCTGTAACAAAAGGGGATACAGGCCTCTCCTTCCCGCCAAGTATTCTGATGATAAAGTTTGAGGACACTTTAAATATCCATACGAGTGGCGAGATTAACCGGATGTAAAAGGCAATAGGTTTTGCAAGCAATAGGGATACCTTTTCTGAATGGGTAACTGCAAATGTTTTTGGTGCAAGCTCTCCGAATACAACTGTGAGAAATGTCATCACAATAGTAGCTATGATTATCCCGTCTTCCCCAAAATAGCTTAATGCCAACGCAGTCCCGATGGATGTTGCAAGGACAGTGAAGAGGTTTCCCGAGAGTATTACAGCGCTGAAAAATCTGTCATGCTCGTCCAGTATCTTCTGAACAGCCTTTGCTCTGCTATCGCCTTTTTCCAGGAGGCTCCTTATCCTTATTTTGTTCACAGCGATAAATGATGACTCAGAGCTTGAAAGGATGGCGATAGCTATAAGAGATAGTACAATAACAGTTATGGCAAGCATACTATGAGGTTCCATGTCTAAATTAAGTTGTGAGTTAAGAGTTCAGAGTTAAGAGTTTTCAAACTTTTCACCTTTAACTTCCAACTTTTAACTTCTGTATAACCGCATCAGCCACTTCGGATGTCCTGGCAGCAGCGGGGTCATCGGGCTTTGGCTTCAGATCATAGGTTACATGTCTGCCTTCTTCGATAACCGAGGCGATTGCCTGTTCCAGCCTGTTGGCAGCAACAGTTTCACCGAGATGTCTCAACATCATTACTCCTGAAAGCATCATAGCAAATGGGTTCATCTTATTCAAGCCCTTGTACTTTGGTGCGCTTCCATGCGTTGGTTCGAATACGGCCGTCTCGTCTCCAATATTTGCTCCAGGGGCGAGACCGAGTCCTCCAATCAAGCCCGCAGCAAGGTCTGAGACAATATCGCCATAGAGATTTGGGAGCACTATCACATCATACAGTTCCGGTTTTTGTACGAGCTGCATGCACATATTGTCAATAATCCTGTCTTCAAACTCTATATCGCTGTAATTTGATGCAACATTTCTTGCAACCTCAAGGAAAAGGCCATCAGAGTATTTCATTATATTTGCCTTATGAACTGCGGTGACTTTTTTCCTTTTATTTTTTCTTGCGTATTCAAACGCAAACCTTACTATCCTCTCAGTGCCATAAACAGAGATGGGCTTTATGCTTATGCCCGAATCGTATCTGATACTCTTTTTCGTTGAATTTTTTATAAAATCTATAAGTTTTTTTGTTTCATCCGAGTCTTTCTGGAATTCGATGCCTGCGTAAAGGTCTTCTGTGTTTTCTCTTACAATGATAAGGTCGATATTTTCATATCTCGTTCTTGCGCCTTTAAAACTCCTGCAAGGTCTCAGACAACAGTAAAGGTCGAGTGCCTGTCTTAATGTAACGTTCACACTCCTGAATCCTGTGCCAACAGGTGTTGTTACAGGGCCTTTGATTGCGACCTTGTTCTTTTTTATTGAATCGATTACGCGTTCTGGCAATGGGCTGCCCTCTTTTTGATAGACATCTTCCCCGGCGTGCTGGATATCCCACTTAATCTGAACTCCTGTTGCCTCAAGAACCCGCCTTGTTGCATCAGATATCTCAGGGCCAACGCCGTCTCCGGGAATAAGGGTTATTGTATACATAACGATTCTTCTCCGTTTAATTCATAAATTTTTAGCCATAGTTTTATGAAAAACCTAGGCTAACCATATTAAATAGCAGAATATATTATACCCTAAAACAAATTCTCTGTGTTTATTTCTAAGAATTCACAGATGTATAGGACATCAAAACAGGTGATGCGAATATTTGATTGACATAGGCTTGCATGATGAGGTTTATTAAAGCTTAAGGAAGGGCTTTCGCCCTTCCCAATTAGCATCAAATGAATTTAATTATCCGTCCACCCTGATATACCCCAGTCATTATGTGTCTTCTGCTCAGACTTGGCAGATGAACTTACAACCTCAAAAGAAAACCAATCTTCATCAATCACGTTATAACTGGTGTCATATATATTCACCTGGTAATATGTAGTCCCTGTCTGGGCTATGGATGGAACCCGGATGTATAGGTTGCCAGTTGAAAATATCTGACCTCCGGAAAGGGTCATTAACCTGCTGGGTGAGATTGAAAACCAGTTCCCATCAGGAGTTCCTATATATAAATACACATAAAATGAGTAACTGGAGCTGGTGTTGTTGGTAAGCGAGACAGAAAATGGACCCAAACGGCTACCCTTAGAGACAGTGGTGGTAGTGGGTGGGGTGAGGGTCTGGGTGATAGCTGGTGTACTACTTGCTCCTGCCCAGTTGAGTATATTTTTCATCAATGATGTCCCTGCCGTGCCGAGAGTTATCGGAGAATTGCAGTTAGAATGTCCTATTCCTGCTCCATAAGGATGAATCACTTTTCCAGAGCCATGCATGGCATACCTTATTGAATTACTGCGGACAGAACGGTCGGATGTACATCCTCCCCATGACTGGCAGTATGAACTGTTTGTTGATTGGCCATTCCACCCATATGTTATATAAAGTTCCCAATACTCTATCTTCTCTGCACTTGTAAGGCTCAGATCTTTACACGTGCAAGACCCTGTTTTATTGAGACTCCAGATATATTGTTCCTCTTTATCAGGCTCTGTTGGTGGATCCCATGTTGAAATCCCATCGAATATTTCATGTGAAGTAATTGATTTAACATATGCCAGCTTGTCATAAACAGCAGGACTCCAGCTTGCAGATGTGACACTTCCCCAACCGAGGTATTTAACAAGATAATTTCCGTAATATTCCACAATCAAAGAAGACCCGCCCTCCACTGCACTCTGGATTGCACTAATTACAGAGGTTGAATTATATCCCGTCGGCTCTGAACCTGTGCGGAAGTAGATAACCTTATAAGAACTTGCACTTACACTACCATTCGAGATATCTGTTGCATCCGCAGTATCATACGAATATCCATTCTGGGTTAAAAAGTCCGTTATCTTTGTTTCTTCGCTATCCAGAGATTGAGAGTCTCTGGTTAAGACTAATAACCTATTATCTGAAGATATGCAGTTCCCAAAAGATACCTCTGAAATATCTACAGTAGCACCAGAAGTCGTGCTTGTCCATGTCACACCATCAGAGGAAGTCAGTATCGTGCCACTGTATCCTGAAGCAACAAATATGTTTTTCCCATAAGTCACCCCACTGAGCATGACAGAACTTCCGGATGTTCTTTTTGTCCATGTTGCCCCATCGGAAGAGGTTAGAATAGTGCCACTATTTCCTGTAATAACATATATATTATTCCCGTAGGCTGCACCACTTAGCCAATTAGTAGTACCAGAAGTTCTGCTTGTCCATGTCACACCATCAGAGGAAGTCAGTATCGTACCACCGCTTCCGACGATCACAAAATTATTGTTTGCATAGATTATTTCGCTAAGGTTCTGCGTAGTACCAGAAGTCGTGCTTGTCCATGTTACACCATCAGAGGAAGTCAGTATTGTGCCGGAGTCTCCTAAAGCAACAAATAAGTTATTTGCATAAATTACCTCACTAAGATTTACAGTAGTACCAGAAGTCGTGCTTGTCCATGTCACACCATCAGAGGAAGTCAGTATCGTGCCGTTTCTCCCAGTAACGACATATACACCGTTTCCATATGTTGCGCCAATAAGCCAATTGGAAGTGCCAGATGTTTTGCTTATCCATGTTGATCCGTCAGAGGAGGTTAATATCGTACCTGACTCACCAACGGTGGTAAATATACTGTTTGTGAATGACACTGTAGTTAAGGTTTTAGTAGTACCAGAAGTCCTGCTTGTCCATGTTACACCATCGGAGGAGGTTAATATTGTGCCGTTGTCTCCTACAGACACAAACTTTTCTTCTACAACCTCAGCTGAAAATGGTCCTAATTGCTCTCCCTGAGCAACTGTAGTATCAGTTGGTGCTGTGAGGGTGAGGGTAATTGCAGCCATAGCAACAACTGGAGATAATACAAACAAAAATGCCATAAGAAAAACTATCCTCTTGTTAAACATAACAAAACCTCCTTGATTTTTTATTGACTTCCCATAAATTCCAGTGATACACTGTAAACATGAGAAAAGCTATTATTGCAACCGGTTTAATCGCTATGCTATTTATCCCGTCCATTATCTCTGCCATCGAGAAAGCTCCGAGAATCAGCGATAGAGAGATTGTGGAGAGACTCACGAGACTTGAAGAAGGACTAAAAGCATTAGAAAAACGCATTGACGACACTAATAAGCGAATAGATGACACTAATAAACGCATAGATGACCTTCGTTCTGAAATGAACAGCCGTTTTGACACATTACAGTGGATGCTTGGATTATTCATCACCATTGCCCTCGTAATACTCGGTTTTGTCCTTCGTATGCAGTGGCAGATGCATAAGAGACAGACCAGAACGGAAACAGCCCTTGAGACCCAGAAGGATGAGATTGCCTTCCTCAAAGGGCTTATAGAAAAACTCATTCCACCCAAAGGTGTACTGTAAGCTATAAAAATGTAGTACCATTTTTGATTCCCTAAATCTCTTACTGTCACTGCACTTTTGGATTTGCTACGGCTGACAATGCAAATGTTATTGCTATATTTCGTTTCCCGCTGTATTTTTCATCTAATGCCTCTTTGAAGCTAAGGGTTTTCTGATCATCGCTCAAGACACCAACTGTTATCTCTGTCAACACCTTATATCCACCCCGGCCCTCGCAGAGTAACTTTCCATCTTTATCAAATAATTGTGCTGACAGGCTGATTGCCGGAACTTCTCCCTTTGTTTGAATTGACCCACCACTCTGTGTTGCCAGACCCAAAAGTATCTTACCAAAGCTTGCACTTGTAACATTTTCAACTTGTCCATCCCAGAAAGCAGTATTGTGCTTTACTTCTACAGGAATGACTACGAAATCTACATGCATCACTGCATCAACGTTTGCCTTCTGTGCAAGTTTTCCGTAGGCTGCTCTTAACCTATTTTCAATCTCTTTATTTTTCTCTCCTGTTTTTGTATCGAATAACGGAAGCTCGTTTAATTTCTGTTCGGCGATTAAACTGGCAAGCATGCTATAATGATCTTTGTTTGGTAGCACAAGTTCAAATAAATTACCATCATTTGCTCTTAATTCAGCCCATTTTTTACCTATCTCCCCCTGCCAGACATTTTTTGTATTTCTTAGCCATGCCTCGTTGGCAAGCCCTAAGATGTCAAGCTCCGGACCGATCAATAAAACTTTTTTCAGAGACTTAATGTTTTCCTGAGGGACATAGAGCTGCGAATATGGCTTGACATACGGCGCACATCCGGCTAAAAACATTATAATCAGAATAAGGATATTCAGACGTTTCATAGTGATCTCCTTCTTCTATGCTGGGCCTGCCTGTTTTGCGAAACATGGCCGGCATCCAGTCTTTTCTGTTTATACTCTCTTTTAATAACTCTATTCCGATAGCAACGGCTCGAAAGCCACCTCGATACATTCCTTCATATTGTCTTTATTCTTTTCTCCAAAGAGTTCGGCAATATTTTCCCTTTTTACAAGGTCGGCTGTACCGACAAATCCAGCACTGACCTTCTCTTTAACATCAAAGCCTCCATTGCTCCAAAATGCCATGCCTTTAGAATTGTAAATTTCTACATGCAGAGAATAAACAGGTGCGTTCCCTGAGACATGTCTTTCGCCACCCAGTCCTGCTGCCATAAATCTACCAAATGCCGAACCTCCTGTCTCTACTGTTCTCGATACACCATCCCATTTAGCCTTTGCGGAAAACCTCATTATTCCTGCAGAACTGAAACTTGCTGTCTTAAGAATCAATCGCGGAACTATCAGAGGTGCCTTATACTGTCCTGCCAGATCAGACATTACGTCCTTATAAAAATCCTCATCAAATGTTCCTGTATTCGGGTTCATAAAACCTTTGCGCCCATTCTTCGCAAGTGATGCCTCAAGCTTTTTCTTAAACTCCGATGGGTTTAGAAGTTCTACGCCGGACTTTATTCCCTTTTCAGTAAACTGTTTAAGTAGATGTGTTCCGATTTCTTTCTGCCAGATTTCTTGATCACCTTTTAAATAGCCATCAATATCCGAATCGCATGGAACATATTCATGTATCACAGAAGAAGGAACTACCACAAATCTGTTATTCGACAGAATCTCCTTTGCAGGATTTATAAAGGAAAACCTTTCCTCAACCGATGCACAACCAATTAGGAAAGATAAACTGAAAGATAGCATTAACAAAATTAATCGTTTACCCATACAAAAATCCTCCTGTTTTTATTCTTGTTCTTGCCTCAAAGAGGCACTATCCATCGAACTTCATCACAAAACTTTAAAGGGAGAGTCTCCCCTCTCCCTCAAAGATGAAATATCTATCACTCAGTTTATCGGATGTGCATATTTGAGGT
This sequence comes from Nitrospirota bacterium, assembly GCA_021824065.1. Lineage (GTDB taxonomy): Bacteria > Nitrospirota > Thermodesulfovibrionia > Thermodesulfovibrionales > UBA1546 > JAKALU01. The sequence continues at coordinate 10,728 of JAKALU010000021.1, read as the reverse complement.
CTTGGTCAGTAGCATCATAGTATGAGATATATGCCTTTCCGTTGCTGTCTACCACAATGGATGTGTAATTCCCATTGCCAATTCCACTCTCTATACTATTTGTTACCCAACCCCAGCTTTTTGAGAGATAGTAAAGGGTATCATTTAAAATATAACTCATGTGCATTATACCGTTTGATTCAATAGTGAAGGGGCACATCCTCTCAGTTATGCTGCTTACAACTGTCTGTGCCTCCCAGTCTCCCGAAACGTTTGTTATTAATTTTACCTTGCTATTGGTGCCGTCATAATACGTTATATATGGCTTTCCATTATATAGTGCCATGGAGGTATACTTTCCGACCTCACCTGTGCTGTCAAGGGTAAGCGGGCCTTCAATCCATGTCCAATTTCCATTACCATCCACGTAGCCCCTAACATATTTTAAGTTGCCATTGCCTACAGATGTGTGATAGTCATAGTAACTTATATGAACATATCCCGAATCATCTACCTTTATTGATGTATACATTCCGGGGTTGTCAGAAGAAGCTCCATCATCGGCTATTACTGTCTGCCATGATCCATTTTTATTTGTAGCATATCTGAGGGCTGTGTTCTTAAAGTCATAAAAACTTATATGCACTTTATTGCTGCTATCGGTTGTTATATCAGCGTATATGCTTGCATCTATATCATCATTCTGAGTGTAGGTAGCGGTTATTTGAACATTGTAAGCAGGGGGCTGTGTATATCTCAAAGTAATCTGGCCTGTGTCGTAATTAATCGTAGAATTATTACTGTCTATATTTGTCCCGATGATCGTGCCCCTGCCATTATCCTGGCCTATCTGTACCCCATCGTGCAAAATACTTATTGTACTTTTCATTACCGGCAGATAGGTAAGGGTGTCTGTAAACTGCGTAGTACTGCCATTACCTACATCGACAGTCTCGGTGGCTGTTCGAGGGAATGAGTACAGGCGGGTTCTCTGCCATGTGCCAGCTATATCTGATGCAGTTGTATATTTTACTCCATCAATGTCAGGTGTATAGGCTGCAATTATCTCAACCCTGTTGGCTGGGGCCGTACCAAAACTGAGGGATATAACACCACTCGTGTAATCAATTGTCGAACTGCCAGAAATAGTGGTACTATCGGAACTGTTAGAGTCATAAATAGTCCCCTTTCCATCATCCTGGCCTATCTCTGTCTCGGAATATCCCTCCTTAAGATAGATTTTAATTTTCCCCTTCTTTACCGGCAGATAGGTAAGGGTTTTTGTGAACACCCTGGTGCTGCCATTGCCTGTTCCAACTGTCTCTTTATTCTCTTCTGTTTCAGCCAGATACACGATATGAAAAGTTCCTGTACTGTCAATTACCAGGGATGAATCTCTCCCGGCACATCCCCCTGAAATGGAAGGGCTGTCTATTACATAAGGACCGCTGAAAGATGCGCCATCTGTTGTCGAGATTATGCGAAGGCTGCAATCAGAGGTGTCCTGATAGGCTATGTATTTCTTATCACCATAAATATCTATGGAATTGTATTTCCCTACATCATAATTGTGGCTGTCAGGGGTGGTATAAATATTGAAAGAAGGGGAAGCTGTTGTAAATGACCAGCTTGTATCTCCTAAACTATTTCCATTGCCATCCCTTACATTTTTGACAGTTGCCGTATATGACGTACCATAATCCAACCTGCGATCAGGTTTAAAAGAGGCAAAATTATAACTCGCTGAATATGTGCCGCTTACTCCGCTTACCGTAAAACCGTCAAGGAAAACGTCTTCTGAAAATGTGATACTTATTCCGGTATTTACAGATACTCCGGTTGCCCCGCTCGCTGGTGATTGGGAGGCAACAGATGGTTTGGTGGTATCTGTGTTTGAGTTATTGTTGGTGCCGGTCTCCCAGAAATCTCCGCATCCTGCAACAAACAGCAATAAAACTCCAGCGATGATTGTCAGTGTGACATAATTAATCTTACGCATAGAGAATCCTCCTATAAACTTTAGATTTATCTTTTGCCTTTAAAGACTCTATTGGGCGATTTTTTACCTGTTGGTTATTTTATATCTAAAAGGTATAACTTATCAATAATTTAATACATGAAATATGTAAATACCATAATAAATGTAATTTATAAATTGATTGTTATACTTTTCGTTGAATTTACAGGCTTGTGCAATAGATGTATTCTTTACTGCATGATAGACATTGATAAGCTCATAGGGGAAAACCTTAAAAGGATACGGCTTGCAAAAGGTTTAACTCAGGACAGACTTGCTGAGATGGTCATTATACCTAAGGCACTTATAAGTGACACTGAGAACAACAAACGGGGGATTGGTAAAGACATAATGAGCCGCATCTGCAAAGCCCTTAATATCAAGCCTTATGAATTTTATCTTGAACCTGACACACCGATAATAGAAGACGACCTCGAAAAAGAAACATTATCCACACTCAGAGAAGCAAAAAAGTTCGGGATAATGGTGGCAGAGAAGATACCCGAATACGGCAGGTTTGTCATAAAAGAGGCAAAGAAATCAAAAACCAAAAAACCTGATAGCTTATGAACAAAACTTAGTCATTTCAATACTGGTTTCAATACTAACACCTTTTAATTTTTTCACAAAAGTTCTGATCACCCGATCTTCTCTATAAATTCAGCCTTGATCGGAAGGTATTCTTAAAGAGTGCAGGATCCCTTTGCATCGACGCAAAGAACTCAGGATGTCTTACGGATTCGCCGTCATTATCTTTCTTGCAATATCAGGATAACTTGCTATAAACCTCAACTCATCATCTGTGAGGGGCTTTTGTGTATGCAGATTTGCATACTGGGCAAGCTCGAGCACCTTCCTTGCCTCGTTGTCATCATGAAAATGAATCCCAAGCTTGTCATAAACATGCCTGAATCCTTTAACACCGCCATATTCTCCTGTTGTTATAATCCTTCCTGTCTCCAATAGTTCTGGCTCGCCTCTTCCAACATCCTCAGGGTCGTACAGCTCGTAATTTCTTCTGTCTTTTAATGCGCCGTCTGCATGAATGCCTGATTCATGCGCAAATGCATTAGCGCCAACACCGGGCTGGTTTATCGGTATCGGGAGATTAAAGGCATATGATGCATATCTTGCAATCCTCCATGCCTTTTTTAAATCTATATGCTCATCGAGATGAATCTTTTCACTCAACCCGTGTGAAAATTTAAGCGCAAGGATTGTAGAGACGAGGTCACAGTTGCCGCAGCGCTCTCCATAGCCGTTTATTGTCGTGTTTATATAAGAGTCGACACCGCCCTCTATCGTAGCCTGGGCGCCTGCCACTGATACTGCCTCTGCCATACCGAGGTCATTGTGACAGTGCATCTCTATCGGGAACTTCGTTGCAAGTGCGAGTGCCTTAATCCTTTCATATATTGTTATCGGGTCATCAGTCCCAAGTGTATCACAGTATCTGAATCTATCAGCGCCTGCCTCTTTGCCTGCAAGTACAAACTCTATCAACCTGTCGAGTTCTGTCCTTGATGCATCCTCTGCATTAATGCCAACAGTCTCTGCCCCAAGCTCTTTTGCGGTTTTCACAGCCTCGACAGCTGTTTTAACAATATCCTTAAAGGTCTTCCTACCCTGGAACTTTCCCTGTATCATTATCTCTGATGTAGAGATGGAAATATTCAGGTGTTTTATATCAGGGCAATTTTTGAATGTAAGCCTCACGTCCTCAGGGACCGCTCTGCACCAGCCTTCGAGATGTATCCGTTTAATCGCACCCTGTTTTACGAGCTCAAGGTTTGCGTTGATGTAATTTACCTCATGTTTTAGAGTTGGGAACCCTATTTCGCTCTGATACACGCCCATCTCATCGAGATAGAGATTTAGCATTGTCTTTGAGAGCTTCGGGAGAAGTATCCTCGATGTCTGGACACCGTCCCTGTTTGTTACGTCAATTAGATATACCGTATTTTTCATACTCGAACCTCTTATTTTTTGTTTAGTAAGTATATAGTATAACTAAATCTGGTTTGATATTACAAATGTTCGGCGATTAAAGGGGATATTCCATTCTGCAAAGCGTCTGCATTTCAATTAGCCCGTTTCCTGACATGTCTCTTTATTCATCATTGATACCAGGGTTAGAAACAGCTTTGATTTTAAAAGTGTAAATGTGTAGAATTAACTATAAATTGCAGGCAGGGGATGGAGGTAAAATAATGCAAAATGCAAAAATCAAAAATCAATACGGTGAATCAGTGAATCGCAAAAACCCATTCACCCATTCACCCATTCACCATTCACAATTAATTTTAAATTCACGAGAGAGTGGTTTTACCCTCCTTGAGATAATAGTTGTTGTCTTTATCCTGAGTCTTTTAGCTGCCCTTGTTGCACCGAGGATAATAGGAAGGACTGATGATGCCAGAATCGCTGAGGCAAAGGTGCAGATAAGGAATTTTGAGACAGCACTTAAGTTATTTAAACTTGATAATGGCTTTTATCCAGGCACAGAGCAGGGACTCCAAGCATTAATCGAAAAGCCGACAACCGGGAAGATCCCGGATAATTACAGGGAAGGGGGGTATCTTGAGCAAAAAAAAATCCCGCTGGACCCGTGGAAGAATCCTTATATTTATGTGTCGCCTGGAATCCACGGTGATTTTGATATCCTGAGTTTAGGTGCTGACGGCAGGGAAGGCGGAGAAGGCAAGGATGCTGATATTAAGAGCTGGGATATGCAATGAAAATTCCCGGAAGGGTGGCTTTACTCTTCTTGAGCTGATTGTTGTTATATTCATCATTTCACTTATCATGGGGCTGGTTATACCGTCTTTCCACGGGGTCGGAGATGGAAGACTTAGATCAGAGGCAGGGAAGATGGCTTCACTGCTGAGGTATCTGAATGATGGTGCGATCTCAAGAAAAGAGACCTTTCCGTTCAGACTCAACCTTGATACCAAGTTTGTTAGTTGGAATACCCCGGAAGGTGAAAGATCAGAAAAGTTTGACAGTCTTTTTAACGTGTCAACAACATCAACAGGAGATGTCTCAAGAGGTGAGGTAACTTTATTTTTTAGTCCTTCCGGCCTTCAAGAAAATATGGTAATCATACTAAAAGACAGTAAAGAAGAAATGTCTGTTTCATTCAATCCTTTGAGCGGGAGGACAAAGATAACTCAAAAATCAAAATGAAAAGTTCAAGACTCGGAAATTTCAGAATTTTTAATTTTAAATTTTTAATTTTAAATTCCAACGGGGTAGGGTTCACCCTTCTTGAGATCATGATTTCACTTGCAATAATTGGTGGGCTTCTTGTTACGCTTATATACACACTGAATTATCATCTCAGCATTGTAGGGAGGCACGAGACGATTACGATTGCATCCCTTCTTGCAAGGGAGAAGATTATCGAAGGGGAGAAATCTTTAGAAAGTAAAAAAGGTGTATTCCCTGAGCCGTATCCGGACTATTCTTATGAGACGACTATCAGTGAATCATCTTTCCCTGGCATATCAGAGCTCTCTGTTGTAGTTAAAAGGGATAAGGAAAAGGTCAGGTTCAGCGAATTAGTTCAGAGTGCAAAATGAAAAAAACAAAATTAAAAAGCAAAAATAAAAAATCAAAAATCTTGAATTCGCGCAGGGCGGGTTTTACCCTTATTGAGGTATTGGTCGCATCTGCAATACTTGCGATAATCCTTGCGGCGCTTTACAGCACATTCTTTCTTTCTCATAAGGCCATTGCCGGGCTTGATGAATCCATGCTAAAGCTTCAGGAATGCAGGGCAGCACTTGATATATTGAGACGGGAGATAGATTCCTGTTTTTACAGGAATGGAGATAAAAACACCATCTTTAAACTTGAAGACAGGGATATTTATGGGAAGCAGACGTCCAGGATAGTCTTTACTGCATTTTCTCCTGTAAGAGCCGGCGTTTCTGAGATAAAATATCATGTAAAAGAATCGGATGATGGATTGACTCTCTATAAGGAGATTTCAGCACCCTTTGGCTCTAAGAATAAAATTCAGGAGGCGGATATTATTGAGGGCGTAGGTGAATTTATTATTGAGGGGAAAACAGGTGGTAAATGGGTTAAGACATGGGATTCCACCTTGGTAAATAGATTGCCGGAAGAGGTTAAGATTTCTTTAAAGGTAAAGATAAAGGGCAGGGATGTCCTGCTCTCTGCTACAGCAAGACCGGTGATAACGTAATGGGAATTTCAAATTTCAAATTTCAAATTTCAAATTTAAGGAACCACGATGGTATGGCATTGATATTGACCCTTATGGTTCTTGCGCTTATCACTGCTATGGTTACAGAATTCGCATATGGGGTCTATGCCGGGACAAACACTCTGAATAACTGGTATGACTCCCAGAGGCTCTCTGTTTTTGCAAACTCAGGCATAAATATGGCAGCAATATTTATCTCCGGTACGCTATCAAGCAGCAGTTTCACATATCCGGGTTTTTTTGATATGGATTTTGAGAATCCAACTAAAGACTTTGAGGGCGTTATTAATCTCAGGATAGAGGATGAGAATTCAAAGTTTAATATAAATACAATTGTCTATTCAAATGGCACTATAAATGAAGAGGCATATAATTCTTTTAAGAGGCTGCTGTCAAATCTTTCTCTTGAGACAAAGATAGCTGATTATGTTGCTGACTGGATAGACCCTGACACGGAATGGAAGCTCAGAGATTCTGAGGAAGGAGTAAAAAATGCACAGCTTTACAGCATTGATGAATTGTTGTTAATTAAAGGTATTGACAGAGCCGCATATGAGAAATTATCGCCGTATATAACTGTTTATGGTGATGGCCTTATCAATATAAACGGCGCAGAAAAGCCTGTTCTTATGTCTTTGTCAGATAATATAACAGATGAGCTTGCACAGAGGGTGGTGGATTATAGAAAGACTATACCTTTTGAAGATATAAGTCAGTTGCAGAAAGTTGCTGGTTTTGACCTGACAATCTACGGTCCAATTAGTGCAAGGATAACTGTTAAGGGGAAGTATTTTTATGTAAAGGCATCTGCTGCCTCTGGCGGCATAAGAAGGATAATAGAGGCTGTTATTGGAACGGGGAAAGATATTAAATACTGGAGAGAATCCTGATGGAGAGAATCGGGTTTATAGATATAACTAAAGAGCCTAAGCTCTATATCATAGAGAGAAAGGCTGGCAATTTTGAGATTAAAGAAACAAAGCAATTCTCCTGCACAAAAGATTATGATATTTCTATTTCCGGACTTCCAGATGATATAGACGAATTTTATGTGAGCCTGCCTGTAACCGCCCTTAATTTCAGGCTTATGGAACTGCCATTCTCTGATAAAGGGAAAATGCTGAGTGTTCTGCCATTTGAGCTTGAAGGCATTATATTTAATCCTCCCTCACCCCCCTTTAGTAAAGGTGGGATGGGGGGATTTGTTCTGGATGGAATTATATTGGGAGGCAATGAAGGGAAAAGCAGGGTCCTTGCAGTTTATATAGAAAAGACTGTCTTAAGTAAAATTATTGAAAAACTTAAAGCATTTAATATTGACCCGAGAGTCGTAACATCTATCGAACTTAATAAAGCTGTGAAAGATTTCCATCCTGAAAAACTTCTGGATTCAGTTGATATGAGCCAGGGGGAGAGAGTAAAGACTGCTATAGAAGAGATAAGGCATAGCCTGATAAATTTGAGGCGCGGCGAGCTTTCGTACACAAAAGATGCCGAAAGGACAAAGAAATCTCTGAGATGGACTGCGATACTTGGTATAGCGGCTGTTGTCTTGTTTTTGTCATCCATTACGCTTAAAATTGTTTCTGCCAGGAAGGAGACCACAGCAATACAAGGAGATATGAGGAAGATTTATTCTGAGATTTTTCCTGGGGATAAGCTAATTACTGCAGGATTATATCAATTCAAATCACGACTGAAAGAACTAAAAGACAAAGAAGGCCAGCTTGTCGGCATCTCCCCGCTAAGCCTTCTTCTTAATCTGTCCAATATCAACAAAGGGAGCGTTACATTTGATGAGATAACAATAGATAAAGAGCGGGTTATGCTCAGAGGAGAGGCAGCAGTTTTTGGTGATATACAGCAGATAAAGGATGCTTTAAGTAATGTCCTGAACGAAGTGAATATATCTGATTCAAAGACATCGGCACAGGGCAGGGTCTTATTTACTATTACGGCGAGGGAGAAAAAAGGTTGATACAATATTTTAGAAATAGAAGATTTATCTATTACTCTGCTGGGCTGATAATCCTGCTGATATTTATAACCGGGATTATCATTGCCCTTTCAGCAGCAAGGGGAGAGCTTGAGAGATTAAGAAGTCAGCATAATGAGATGGTTCTGCTTAAAGATGAATTTCTGTCTCTGAAAACCAGGATAGATACAATCGAGCGAAAGAAGAACCTTATGAAAATCAATGGCGTTATCCCTGCTGTTGACGAGGTGTTTTCTTCTTTAGGGCTTAAGAACAGGATTAAGTCAATTAAACCTTCAGGTACAAAGGAGATGTCAGGAAGCATAGAGGAAGAGGCAGAGGTCTTAGCAGAAAAACTTAGCATGAATGAAATGGTAAACCTTTTTTATAAAATAGAGAACGCCCCTATGTTATTGGTATTAAAGAAAGTAAATATAAAAACATCTTTTGAAAAGCCTGACCTCCTGAATCTTACTATTGTGATTTCACTTGTGCATGAAAAATAAACCTCTCTCCTCTCTAATTATCCGATACCTTTTGTTTTTTTTAATAATCATATCCCTTATCGTTATCGGCCTATGGATAATTGCAATCTCCGAAGAGACGATGAAAGATGCGATCGAAAGCTCACTAAGAACAGAAACATTAAGCATTAAGATAACCGGACTTAAGAAAGGGTTGTTTTATAGCCTCAGTATTGACAGGGTAGAGTTGAAAGGTAAGAATGGGTCACTGTTTTATATTGAAGATGTTTCAGGGAAGATAGATCCTCTTTATCTTTTTTTATTGAGGCATGAGTCATCTTTCAGCGGTAAGATTCAGAGAGGCATAATCTCAGGCAATCTGCATATCAGCAGGAATAAAAGACGAATAAATATTACACTCGATAATGTAGATATAAAAGATATCCCCTATCTGAAAAGTATTGGTCTTAAAGGGGCAGGGATGCTTAATGTAAAGGCAGTGATTGAGAATAATCATGGTGATATTAAATTTGATGTCAATAACACACAGTTTGAAACGTTCTCTTTTTCGGGGATAGCTGTACCGATGGAGATATTCAATAGGGCAAAGGGGTTGGTAAATATAAGGGGCGATGTAATCGAGATTAACTCATTCAGTCTTGAAGGGACCGACATCTATGGACGTGTAAAAGGCACAATAAAAAATAATACTGCTGATTTAAGTTTAGAGATTATGCCTGAGGCTTCTGCCCGGGATAAATTTTTTATGTTAGCGCTTATAGAGAAATATAAGGTTTCTCCCGGATATTATTTAATCCCAATAAAGACGAGTTTTTCTTTCTGAGTCGGATTTGTTTTCAATCAGCGACTTTTTGGAGCAGTTGCTTTTCCCCCTGTCAGGAATAAAGGGGTGGACCCCTTATCCTTTCTTTACTCTGCTATGATCGTCGGGTTCACTTTTTTCGTCAAAAAGATAATGACCGCAGCAGCCAGTAAGGCTGATGCCAGCAGTGCAATAGCTGCAAGAGCGTTATTTAAAAGAGCCGGGTTAATCAGTAATATTATCCCCAGGAAAAGCATCATGAGCCCTGAAATGAGTTTTAATTTACGGCCCTGCCATTCAGTCAGTTTTCTGGCACCCAGCGTGGTGGTAACGATTATTACAATAGCTGTTAACGGTATGATGTAGACGATGTTATACAGGATGAGATACAGGTAGTATTGCAGCGGTGTAAGCTTATGCAATGTTAAAACCCTTGTATATACCATTGGAAAGCCGGCAGTGCAGAGCAGTTCATAGGCATTTGCAGTTATTGCAAGTATGACAGTTCCTGTTATCATCGTGGAAATTGTCTGTGATTTGAGCAAATCTCTCATCCTCTCGAATAGTTTAGGTTTCGCTTTTTCAGGAATAACCATAGAAACGCCTCTCTTAAAGAAAAAGAAATCTTTGATATTTATTGCAGCGACTGTTAATGCAATTATGCCTGCAATTGTTGTTATTATTAGCAGTTGGCCAATGACCAAAAAAATATTCAACCACGCAGTCATGAACAGGAAATAAATAAACCCTGAGAAGAAGACGAATATGCCCCCGATCAAAAGCATTCTTTTTCTGGATTTAGCATGTATTAACAAACTGAGAAGAAATAGGAGCACAAAGAATGCACATGGGTTGAAACTGTCTAATCCCCCAATGATTATGGTAAATACAGGCAGCGAAATTTTCGAGGAGTCTATCTCTCCAAAAAGCGGAACCTTTATGGCTTTTTGTTCTTTTTCTATGTCCTGCTCGGATATTTTATTTATTATTTCAATGGCATCTGCGCATTCTTGCTCAATACAGTATTTTACGGAATCTTCAATCCCTCTGCTGATTTGCTCCGTAAATCCAATAAATACTTTCCCATCAATGAACGTTGCCGGCACCCCTGCTGACCTGATTTTAGCGGCCTTTACTATCATGGCAAAGAAGGAGGCATTGAGGCTGTCCCAAAATGATTTTCAATTCGAGCATGTTATTTATTGCCTTTGAGTTTTTCTCCATAAAAAGTTCCCGTTT
>JAKALU010000147.1 GCA_021824065.1 Nitrospirota bacterium | reverse complement strand
TCTTGAGGATTCTATTGGTGCATACTCCTCGAGCTCCCTAATCCCTGGCAGGTCGGATATCATCCAATAGAAGAACCCGCCAATAATGCCTGTAACAATAGAAAATACAGTCAATATTATGAAGACCTTTTCCCCCCTCGATATCTTCCCCTTTTCTGCATTTTCGAGTTCGTCTTCAAGCCGTGTCATAGTTAATTATAATTGAAAAATAAGACATTTTTTGTTAAAATTGTAGATGTTGGAAGAAACTAAAAGAGCCGGGCTGCTTCTTAGAGGCATCTCAAAAACCATTGACTTTATTATTGTTGCTGCTGCTGCAGAGATAATACCGAGAGCAGGATTTTTTGCAGGACTCGCCTACCTGCTCATCAGCGATGGACTTTTTGAGGGAAGAAGCATCGGGAAACAGCTTATAGGGTTAAGAACTGTTTCCGCCACGTTAGACAGAACATGTTCAGTTAGAGAGTCCATACTGAGGAACTTCGTGTTGTGTATTGGTGTAGTGCTATGGAAAATTCCCTTGGTCGGGTGGATTTTTATAGTTCTTATTCTGGCGTTTGAGTTTATAATACTGCTCGGCAGTAAAGAAGGAATGCGATTCGGTGATGAGATTGCAAAAACAACTGTTATTGAAGAAAAGTTGAAAATTAAAAAAGGAGAGGGATAATGTTTTTTAATAATATTCTCGGCTGGTTTTCAAACGACCTTGCTATAGACCTTGGCACAGCAAATACGCTCGTATATATCAAGGGTAAAGGGATTGTGTGTGATGAACCCTCTGTTGTTGTTATACGAAAAGACGATAAGAAACCTGTAGCAGTTGGAACTGATGCAAAGAAAATGCTCGGCAAAACCCCATCGAATATCATGGCTATAAGACCGATGAAGGATGGAGTTATAGCAGACTTTGATGCCACAGGCGAAATGCTCAAATATTTTATTGCAAAGGTGCACAACAGGCGCAGCTTTGTATCACCTCGGGTAATTATAGGCGTCCCGTCAGGGATAACACAAGTTGAACAACGCGCTGTTAAAGATGCCGCTCAGGCATCTGGTGCACGAGAGGTTTATCTGATTGAGGAGCCGATGGCTGCAGCAGTTGGCGTAGGCCTGCCAGTTGGTGAACCTTCCGGAAATATGATCGTTGACATCGGTGGAGGCACCACTGACATAGCAGTTATATCGCTCGATGGCATTGTATACAGTAAGGCTGTGAGAGTAGGCGGCGACAAGATGGATGAGTCAATTATGGCTTATACAAAACGGAGATACAATCTAATGATAGGTGACAGAACAGCTGAGCAGATAAAGATAGATATAGGGTCTGCTTTCCCAGCAAATGAAGATCCCCCACGGGAGATGGAGATAAAGGGAAGAGATCTCATATCAGGCATACCAAAGACTATCACAATTAATGAGGATGAGATAAGAGAAGCGCTTAGTGAGCCTGTAAACATAATACTCGATACAATAAAAGTCACGCTTGAGAATACCCCGCCTGAACTCGCAGCAGATATTGTTGACAGGGGTATCGTCCTTGCAGGCGGCGGCGCACTTTTAAGAGGACTTGCCTCTCTTATAAAAGAAGAAACAGGACTCCCTGTAATAGTTGCAGATGACCCCTTAACTGCTGTTGTAAGAGGTGTTGGGAAAATGCTTGACGAATTAGAACTCTTAAGGAAAATAGCTATTAATTAATGCCTAAGAAAAGGCTTTTGCTTTTTTTTTCTCTCATTATTGTGTCATTCATCTTGATGACATATCAAAGCAAAAGAGGGATACTAAATCCTCTAAGACTAATCAGCTACCCTGTCAATGTAGCTAATAATGCTATACATTCTATAAGCTCATCCATAAAAGAATCTGTTAAAAAAATAAGATTGAGAGACGAAGAAAATAGAAGACTCAGGCAAGAGATAGACAAACTCCTTATGGAGCAGCAGGCATATAAGGATGCCGTTGTTGAGAACGCAAGGCTCAGAGAATTGCTTTCCCTGAAAGAAAAAGAAAAAAGATATGTCACCGCTGCAAGGGTTATTGCAAGAGGGAACGACCGATGGGCAAACACTCTTGTAATAGACAAAGGCAGACATGATGGCATAGAGAAGGACATGGCAGTCATAACTGTTAGAGGTCTTGTGGGCAAGATTTTATCCTCTTCGGATTCCTACTCGTCTATTCTACTTATCAATGATATAAACTTTTCAGCAGCGATAAGGCTTCATGAAAGCAGGACTGAGGGCATAATCTCAGGAACAGGCTCAAAGACCTGCATCCTGAAATATATCCCGCATGAATATGAAGTAAAAGAAAATGAGATGGTGCTCACATCCGGACTTGATTTCCTCTTCCCTGCCGACATACCCATTGGCTCTGTAACCAGGGTAATGAAAAAAGGTGCAGGTCTTTTTCAGAACATAGAAGTCATTCCTTTTCAGGACACTGCAAAACTCGAAGAGGTTGTGATAGTCAGACGATGAGAAAGGTTATCTTCCTGGGCATAATATTTCTTGCATTTCTGCTTGAGAGCCGAATATCAGTGTTTGGGGCGCCACCAAACCTAACAGCAGCCCTTACCTATTACTTTGGCCTGAAAAACGGAGAGATAAAGGGAATGCTGTTTGGTTCCTTCATTGGCCTTATAGGAGACAGTCTTTCTGGAAGCATCCTTGGCCCGAACCTCCTCGGGAAAGGGCTTGTTGGTTTTTTCTCAGCATTCATGTCCGGGAGTTTCTTCAGATGGACACCACTATTAGGGATGATCGGCATCTTCTCCCTGACCGCTCTTGACGGAATTATTGTATTCCTATCAAAGACTATATTTGAGAACATGCCTACATCCGTTCCGAATGCAATCTTCATAGTGCTGATGTCTGCAATCATGAATTCCTTCCTCGGCATATTCATGAGGCCCAAAAATGAGTAACAACGGCAGAAACAGAATAGTGGCTGTTAGTTTCATCATTGTAGGATTATTCGCTTTATTTATAATCCGGCTCTGGCAGCTTCAGGTACTGCAGGGTGAAGATTACAGAAAAGTCTCTGAGGGGAACATGTTACGTATAATTAAAATCCCAGCCCCGAGAGGAATAATCTATGACAGAAATGGCATACCATTAGTAAAAAATTCTCCATACTTCTGTGCATTGCTTATGCCTGAAAATTTAGGGAGAATAGATGCAGAGTCATTAGCAGAGGTTCTCGGTTTAAACAGCAGTGATATTTATGCAAGGATAAATAAAAAGAGGCTGAGTCCATTTGACCCTATTAAGCTTAAGGAAGGGCTCACTTTTAATGAAATAGCTGCAATAGAGGCAAGGCGTTCTGATTTTCCAGGACTCATAATTGATATTGATATGGGCAGGGAATATCTATATGGTGATATGGGTGCCCATCTCATAGGCTATCTCGGCAAACTTAATCCTTCCCAATCAAAAGACCCTGAATTTAAAGATGTCCCCCCCGATGCATTCATTGGACAGTGGGGCGCAGAACTCCTTTTCGACAAATCATTGCGAGGAACACCCGGGGAGAGAATTATAGAAGTCGACGCCCTCGGCAGAGAAATAAGGCTATTGCAGGAGAAACCACCTGTTAAGGGAGATGATTTAAAGCTGAGTATTGACATAAACCTGCAGAAGGCAGCAGAGGAAATGTTTGGAGACAGGGCAGGTGCATTGGTTGCGCTTAAGCCCGACACAGGAGAAGTGCTCGGTCTCGTAAGTAAGCCATCTTTTGACCCGAATCTATTTGCCCGCGGGATAAGCTATAAGCAATGGGTAGAGCTGAATCAGGACAAGAAACTTCCGATGTTAAACAGAGCGCTCCAGAGTCAGTACCCCCCTGGTTCAACGTTTAAGATAGTGACAGCAATCGCAGCGCTTAACGAGGGTGCAATTACTCCGGAAACAAAGGTTACTTGCAGCGGAGGCATTAATTATGGCACCTGGCGGTTTGGCTGCTGGCGGAAAACAGGGCATGGGACCATTTCTTTGCACAGGGCTATAGTGGAGTCGTGCGATGTATATTTTTATGAGGTTGGGAAACGTATCGGTATAGATAAGATTGCAGAATATGCAAGAAAACTCGGTCTTGGCAGCGAGACAGGGCTGCCATTGGTTAAAGAACGGACAGGCTTGATACCAGACACTCAATGGAAATATGAGAAGAGGAACCAGCAGTGGTACCTCGGTGAGACATTCAATTCAGCCATTGGCCAGGGCTATGTTTCAGTTACACCGATACAGATGGCACAGCTCATGAGTGCTGTTGCTAACGGAGGGTTTATATACAGCCCTACAATAGTTAAATTGGAAACAATGCCTTCACCTGTCAGACAGGCAGATATAAAACCTGAGACACTCAAACTGGTAAAAAGCGGCCTTTATGGTGTTGTTAACGAAGTGGGAGGGACAGGCGGGGCATCAAGGTCATCCATTGTTACTGTCGGCGGGAAAACAGGAACTGCACAGGTCGCCAGCATCAGAAAGAGTTCGCATCAACTACCTGAAAAACTGCGAGACCATGCCTGGTTTGTTGCCTTTGCACCTGTTGAAAATCCTGAAGTTGCTTTATGTGCATTTGTTGAGCACGGCGGCCACGGAGGCGGGGCTGCAGCACCGATCGCAAAGCGAGCTATAGATGGATATTTCACTCAAAAAAAATCAGAGCAAAGATTACAGAACACTGAGCACACACAATGAAATATGAAAATTCATATATTGCGTGTTTTTTATTTTCTGTAATCAGACATCTTCAAAATGTTGAATATAGACAGACGGTTAATTAAAAATTTTGACTGGGTTACATTTTCTCTCGTAATCTTTCTATCAGTCGTAGGGATAATGACAATTTATAGTGCAACGCGTCCATTACTCCCCACTGAGCGGTCCGACTATCACATAAGGCAGATATACTGGCTGCTCATCGGGATTGCAACGTTGTTTTTTATCGTTCGTTTTGACTACATCTGGCTTAGCAGATTTGCATATCCCCTCTATATAGCTGGCATATGCCTGCTTTTAGCAGTCCTCGTTATAGGTAAAACAGGCATGGGAGCACAAAGATGGCTGGATCTCGGCCCTTTCTCTTTTCAGCCGTCCGAGGTGTTCAGGCTTATCTTCACAATATCTCTCGCAAGATACTTTATTACAATCCGTGGCAATATGGGTTTGGTTACTATGCTGAAAAATTTTTTCATGTTCACATTAATGCCACTGGTGATACTGCTTAAACAGCCAGACCTTGGGACAGCGGTCATCTTATTAATAATATTCTTATCTCTGAGCATCACAAAGGGGCTGCAAAAAAAGGTAATCGCCCTCCTTATTATACTCGGAATAATTTCAATCCCATTTATCGGCAATATCTTCTGGGAGGGATTAAAGGATTACCAGAAAAACAGGCTCGTTGCTTTCTTGGAACCTGAAGCAGACCCAGCAGGTATCGGTTATCATATAAATCAATCAAAGGTGGCGATCGGATCTGGCAAATTTCTGGGGAAGGGTTATCTGAAAGGGACGCAGGGACCGTTTAGATTTCTCCCTGAAAAACAGACTGATTTCATATTCGCAGTATTTGCAGAGGAATGGGGATTTCTCGGAAGCTTTTTTCTGATGCTTATCTATCTCGCCTTAATCCTCCGGGGACTTGATACTACGCTAAAGGCAAAAGATGAATTTGGTAAACTTCTTGCCGCTGGCATAACATTCATGTTCTCAACTTACTTTTTCATAAACGTTGGCATGACCCTAGGCATTATGCCTGTGGTTGGAA
>JAKALU010000146.1 GCA_021824065.1 Nitrospirota bacterium | reverse complement strand
CATAAAAAGTACATATGTCTTCTTGTTTATTTCGGCCTCGGGTAGAAAATTCAGGGTAAGCTCAACCATTTCTGAAACCTTGAGAAAACAATCCAATCTGTCCCTTATGGATTGAAATGATAGAATTATATCTGATTGGGTAAGACGGGGGAGATTTGCATCTTCTTTTCCCCAGAATGAGATTTTTGAGCATGTGAGCGGTTCAAGGCTGCTTCCGAATCTGCTTTTTATCTTTCTGGGACTCCTGGCAAATGTCTTTATAAGACCAAAATCATAGGTGAGATACGTAACTATTAAGTCTGCCTCTCCAAAGGGCGTTGTCCTCAGAACAATGCCTTCAGTCCGTTTTAACACTACATCACATTTCCGAAATCTTCGGGCTTTAAATTTTTAAGCCATTCTTCGAGTTCATCGGGACTTCTTCTCTCCATGATACTGTCCTCAACAAATATTGGCGCACTCACCCTAAGGGCAACTGCGATTGCATCACTTGGCCTGGAATCTATTGGTGTTTCGTTTTTGCCATCACTGAGATATATCAGGGCATAATAGGTATTATCGAGTATCTCGGTAACAACAATCCTTGTTACCTTTAGTCTAAGACCATGGATCAGATTCTTGATCAGGTCATGGGTAAGCGGTCTTGGCGTTGCAACCTTTCCGAGTGCAAGTGCGATAGAATCAGCCTCGGGCTTTCCAATCCATATAGGCAGGGTGGCTGTCCCGTCAACATCCTTCAGAAGCAGGATATACATGCTGCTTCTCGGATCAAACAACAAACCTTCAACATTCATCTGCACAAGCATGATTATTTAAACCTTAAATCTTTCACAATACACCATTACTTGCTTTTTAGGATACCATTATCCTCATAAATTGTTCAACTGCAACCTGTATTTACTTCAATCTATTTACAGCATCTCCAATCCTCTCTACACCTTTTTTAATGTTTTCCATTGAGGTCGCATACGAAAGCCTTATGTAATCATCGTCTCCGAATGCGTCGCCAGGAACAAGGGCAACGTTTGCCTTTTCAAGGAGATAGAGTGCAAGGTCTGACGATGATGATATCTTCCTTTCGGCAGTGTATTTGCCGTATAGTTTTGATGTATTCGGAAATGCATAAAAAGCCCCTGTGGGAGTGAGGCAGCTTATACCTGGTATAGAATTAAGGCCTGATACCAGGAATTTCCTTCTCCTGTCAAATTCCGTGAGCATTATTTTTATAAAATCCTGCGGCCCGGTAAGTGCTTCTACTGCTGCCTTTTGAGCAATTGAGGTAGGATTCGATGTGGATTGACTCTGTATATTTGTCATTGCCTTGATTATATCTTTTGGCCCGGCTGTATAACCAATCCTCCATCCGGTCATTGCATATGATTTTGAAAGACCGTTCACAATAAGTGTTTTAACCTTAATCTCATTATCAAGTGATGCAATGCTTATGTGTTTAAATCCGTCGTATGTAAGTTTCTCGTATATCTCGTCTGATATGATATAAAGATTATGTTTAAGCGCAACTTCTGCTATCCCCTCAAGGGCCTTTTTATCATAAGTGAGTCCTGTCGGGTTTGACGGAGAATTCAGGATTATAGCCTTTGTCTTTTTTGTAACATGTGATTCGAGCACATCGGGTTTTACTATAAATTTATCTTTCTCATTAGTCTTTACAAAAACAGGGGTTGCATCATTCAGCATTACCTGATCAGGATATGAGACCCAGTATGGAGACGGGATTATGACTTCATCCCCTTGCCCGTAAAGTGCCTGTGCAATATTGTAGAGGCTGTGCTTTGCACCACATGAGACAAGTATTTCGTCACGTGCATATTCAAGGTTGTTGTCTTTTTTGAACTTTTCAATGATCGCATCCTTAAGAGGATCGATCCCTCCAACAGGCGTGTATTTTGTAAAACCATCTCTGATTGCCTTTATAGCAGCTTCCTTAATATTTTCAGGCGTGTCAAAATCAGGTTCCCCTACCCCAAAATTTACAACGTCAACCCCTGCTGCCTTCATCGCCTTTGCCTTTGCATCCATTGCAAGAGTCGGCGATGGCTTTATCTTCTTCGCTCTTTCAGAAAGCATAAACAAAATCCTCCGCTAAGTTTTTGCTATTTTAAAACATCCAGCGTGGATTAATAAAGGTGTTCAGAACCTAAGCGCCTTTATCTTTTCAAGCGTATCATGATAGATATCCTTTTTTGAGGGGTTGAGTTCCAGCGCCTTAAGTACAAGAGATTCTGCCTCATCGAGATTTTCTTTTTTTGTGTAGTAAAGCCATGCGAGGTTATTATATGCATCAGCATTTTGCGGATCTTTTTTAATAGCCTTTTTGTAATATGATTCTGCCTTATCAAATTCATTTTTTTGAAAATGGATATTACCCATGTAAAGGAATGCCACAGCGAGTCTCTTTGATGCCTCCTCATATTCTTTCAGGGCGTTATCCAGTTCCCCTTTCTTTTCATATGCAACACCGAGGTTAATGTGTTCCTCAGGGCTGAGAGGGTCTTCAAGGACTATTATCCTTGGTAACGCACAACCAGCTAAAAGCAAACAACAGACAGTTAGATACCTTGGAAACACACGACAGATGGTCGAAGAATTTTTATACGACTCCTTATAAAAAAGACCCTTTGGGAGATTTGAAAAAAACATTAATATTGAACAGATAAAGTTATGCCATATACTTATCCTGTCGATTATAAAAATTCTGAGACTGTCTGTCGTGTGTGTATTACAAAATAAGTGCTGTCTCATCATTTATGCACCGGTCACTGTTTCCTTATTCTCAATGTCCAGAACTTTGTTCTCTCCCACACCCTCATGAAATCTTTTTCTGATATAAACTTGCCTTTATCTTTTCCCGAGTTTGCTATCACGCCGTATTTATTATAGCCAACGATAACCATAAAATGATTTTCCTGCAATATTGAAAAACCATAATCAACAAGCACTATAAGTGGATGGCCTGTGTCGATATCCTTTTTTAGGTCATTCATACTTCCGGAGTATTGTTCTGCAATCAGTCCCTTTTTCTGTGGATAAACAACCATATCAAGATTCAGGGTGCCTCTTGCAGATTCACTGTATATTTCTTTTGCGATCTCATCAGGGGTAATATTGACATCCCGGTAGTTCATTACTCCTGCAAGGGATGCAGGGCCGCACTGGTATGCCTCCTGAGGATAAAAAGGGACATCGTGGATAATGCGGGTGTGTTCAGGTTCGGGAATGGATGCGCAGGAATATAAAGAAAGCGCAATAAAAAAGCAGGATAAAATAAACAATAAAGTTTTGTCTAATCTACCCTGCCCTATCTTCATCCTTATTTTGTTATTATAACTCTGTGGCCGGTAAGTTGTAGCAGCAATACAACGAGCAGGGCTATTATGAGAAGAGCGATTACAACACCGAGGGCATCACCCTTTGCAACCTTGAGATCATCTAACTGAATGGCTAATTTGTGTATCTGCTGGTCGCTGAGGCTGCTTAATCTTTTTTGTATCTCATCCTGCGTCAGCCCAAATTTCTCAAGCCTCTCGCTGACCATCTTCATCTCAATAACTTTCTGGATTTTTTCAAGGTCAGACGCCCTGTCTATCTGGGACGTAGCAATCAATTCCGAGGGCACAAGACCTGCCTCAACCTTTGGTGTAATCGCGATTATAAACATTGCAAATATCAAATACCATGATATCTGTCTCATTAAAGGCATCCTCATGCTGTTCACCTCCCTTCTTTTAGCTTTTCTTTTGTTCTTTTTTAAGATGGTTCAAGGGCAGTTTAATAGCGCTGCCTTTAGGTATCATATTGATGCTCTTTACGTCTTCATTTAACTCAATAAACTCACTCAGGAATGCATTCAAATCTTCATCTTTTAAAATGTATCCGTTAGACTCGATTACATCCATTAAAGTTGAGTCTTTTTCAACGATGACTGTTACAACATTTTTAAGACTTGATGATTCAAGGGGCTTAATTTTTTCGATTCTCTCTTTGATTGTTTTTATCTTGTCCTGAAAATCCCTTGTCAGGGTATCAGCTTCTTTAATTGAACTGATCACATGTGGAGTAACCATGACGACCAGCTCTGTCTTTTTAATCTCATCTTTTGTTGTGCCAAAGAGATAACCAAGTACTGGAATATTGCTCAATAAAGGAAGACCTTCTTCTGTATTACTTTTCTGTTCGGAAATCAGCCCGCCAATTATTAAGGTATGTCCGCCCTGCACAACGCCTGTGGTTTGCGCCTTTCTCGTTGTAAAGCTTGGAGAAGTAATGCCTGCAAGAGACACATCAGCACCTCTGTTACTTATCTCCTGACTTATCTTCAGTGTTACCTGATTCTTTTCTGATATGTGCGGCGTGACCGTTAAGAGAACGCCTGTTGTCCTGTATTGAATCTGGCCTGAAGCAACATATGATGTGGTTGTGGTTTCGCCTGTGGAGCTGGTGGAAGGCGATTGCTGAAAACCTGTTGCTACAGGGATCTCTTCACCTATCTCTATCTTAGCCTCTTTATTGTCCATAGCAAGGATATGCGGGCTTGCAAGGACATTGACCTTTCCAATGCCTGCGAAGGCAGTCAGTATAGCGCCGTATCTCTCCGCCTTGATAATCGAAGCAAAAAAGGATCCTGTGGGGGATGTGATTGTGCTTATGCTGCCTGTATCGATAGTGCCGGCAAAATCAGAAGAGCTCGAGTCAAACCCAGAGTAGCTTACAAGCTTATCGCCGTTGATATGAACAGGCGCTTTCAATAACCATTCAAGCCCAAATTTTGTTGTATCAGTCAGGGATACCTCGGCAATCAAGACCTCTATCAAGACCTGTTTTACTGGCACATCAAGTTTTTTCAATGCCTCGAGTATTGCAAGATAGCTTCTCGGACTTGCCTTTACAATAATGCCATTTATATCTTCGTATGCAGTGATTACTATCTCGCCTTCAATCTCTCCTATCAGTCCCTCAACCGAGACAGGAGTTGGAGTAGTCGCAGTCTTTGGTTGGGTGGGAGACGGAGTGGTTGTGGTTGGCCTTGGAGTGGTTGCCTTTTTTTCTTTCTTTTCTCCATAAAGGGTTTTGAATATCTCGACAAGTTTCTTTGCATCTCCATGCTCAACATAATAAACGAATGTTCTTATTGACTCGCGCTCTGTAGCTGGTATATCCAGTGCTTCGAGTATCTTCATGAATTTAACAAGCGCTGCAGGGGGTGCGGTAACTATCAGGAGATTGGTTGGTTCATATACGATAAGGTCTGCACCACGAGGCATCAAGTTTCTAAGGACATTCACGATATCATTTGCCTTAACATATTCGAGAGGTATTATTTGTGTTATAAAGCTCGAATCGAGCTGTAATTTAAGTTCTTTGCCTGATTGAACAGATACAGGCTGCTGCTTTGCTGTATCTATAGGCACAATCCTGTAAAGAGTTCCATCTTTTACCGCTGTCAGGCCGTTTACCTCAAGAATAGTCTGAAAGATCTGAAAGAGGTCTTTTACAGGGAATTTCCTATAGGACTGGATAGTAACCTTTCCTGTTACCCCCGGTGCAAGCAGATAGTTCATATTGAGTAACTCTCCTATCGTAGATATAACAGTCTCTATATCGGCACCGTCAAAATTTAATATTACATATTTTTCCTCTGCCTCTTTTTCAACTCTCAGGGACTCTGCTTTTTTCACCTCTTTAGTCTCTTTAGGTTTCTGCGGAAGTTCAGGCAATTTAATCTCTTCAGAGGGCTGTACGGGAGGGGTCTCCTTTATATCCTTTTTCATTGCCTGCTTTGGTGCACAGGAA
>JAKALU010000145.1 GCA_021824065.1 Nitrospirota bacterium | reverse complement strand
TAGCCGGCACATTCAGTACTACTACATTTTTATCCATCTCGCTGACAACCTGCCATACAGGTTTTATAAGCCTGCTTGTAGAACTCGCTGGAATAATCTCATACGTATTAATCTTTCTTGTGAGGAAATCAAATATCCCGTGGTTCCCGGGGTGCATACCTGTGGAAAAGGAAGTCCAGGCCACGGGGCTAAGGAGCGGGACAGTAGATTCCAGTTCCCCATGACATCCATCTCCCATCAGTTTTCCAATGTTGGGTAATTTACCCTCTCTTAACATTGGCCTGATTATCTCAAAGGTTGCGCCATCGATGCCTATGATCAGTACCCTGTTGTCACTTTTTAACATTGCTTTTACCCTTTCTGCCTTTTATGAATTCTACTATGCCCAAAAAAAAGTCAACAAATACATTGTATTTTTTCAATGAGGGTTGAATATAGAACAGTTCTTTACCGGTGGTATCCTCAGGTAAAAGGTTGATATCTTCACTAATTACTCCTTCCCCTTTTGCTATCTCATAGGCTTTGGTTTCGGGTTCTATGCGGATCCAGTTAAGGCCAACCGCTCCTTTCCTTTTTAAAACCAGGGCTGCATTTGCTTTAATGAAAAACCATAAGGTGCTTAGGAGCCCTTTCAGTGTCTCGCCAGGAGGGCTTATAAAAAAGCCAAACTCTGTCCTGATGCCGTCTATTTCCTTTGCATAGCTGTAAACCTTCTCTACATCTTTCTTGGATATGGTTTTGTTTAAAGAATTAAGTGCCATATCAGATAATGCATCTGGCGAATAAGCTATAAACTTGCATCCTGCTTCTTTAGCAAGCAAAAGGAAATCCTTTGTCATATGTTTAGGTTCGCACCAGCAACTCCATTCCACTTTCAGCCCTCTTTTTAGTATTTCTCTGCAGATATAGGTTGCATGCTCCATTGGGATATTGAATAAGGCATCGGCAAACATAAAAGAACTGATATTATATTTATAGACTAACTCTTCAATTTCGTCCACTATGTGTTCGGGTGAGCGCATTCTGAGCCGGTTGCCGTTCAGATTATAATAGGTGCAGTAACAGCATCTACTGGCGCATCCTCTTTTTGTTTGGATTCCGATAGCATCTCTGTGGACTGCGTACCTCTTCACATCAATAATGTCCTTTTTGGGGATTGGCATCTTTGAAAAATCAGGAAGATTCCTTAGCCCTGTAAAAAACACCCTGCCGTCCTTCTGATAATATACCCCTGACACCTTTTCAGGATTATTTAAATTATCAAGCAATTCAGGGAAGGATTCCTCCCCTTCTAAATAGATTCCGAAATCTATTTCAGAAAACCGTTCCATTATCGTCTTAGCAAACATAGAAAAGCCGGCACCGCCCAATACAATAAACACATCGGGTCTTTTTTCTCTTATTAGTTTTAATGTAGGGTTCAAGGATTTAAAATAGTAAAAGAAATTTCTCCTCTCCTGGTTATCGATATTTCTTAAAGAGATACCTATAACATCTGGTTCAAGACTTAAGATAGCATTACCAATATCAATGAATGGCTCTTTACTAAAATTAGGGTCAAGAATATTAACATCATGTCCATTTAAAGCCGTTGAAATATAACTTAGCCCCAGAGGATAAATAGGCGGTTCTTTCGTTCCTAATGGCGCCTGGATTAGCAGGACCTTCATTTATGTTTATGCTCCTGAAATCTTTTAAGTTTAAGTCCCCTTTTAAATCGCAATACCATCCCTCCAAGCCTGTTAAATAAATTCCTGTCAAAGAGTCTTATTGACAGTTTATTAATAAAAAGCCTCATGATGAACTTCGGAACCTGATAATTAAATAGAAGAAATATATAGTTGTGATATCTTTCCTGGAAGAAAGTCCATATCTTGCGGTAGTTTGCCCTGTCATCTACATCTATATACCCGTCCTCTTTTGCCTTCTCATAAAGTTTTGTCCCAGGGAAAAAAGCCAATGAAAACATTTGCAAGCGGTAAGGTTTGGGAATCTTTAAGATGAAATTGAGAGTTTCAAATACATCGTCTCGGGATTCATAAGGGTTGTCGATAATGAAATCATATAAAGGCAGCAACTTACCCTTAAACTTATTTATATCCTGAATAGCCTTTAGAACCCGTTCATTGGATACCGATCTGTTGTAGAGTTTTTTTGTCCTTTCACTGGCACTTTCTATGCCCATTTGAACAATACAAAGGCCGGCATCAACTAAAAATGACAGTTTCTCTGCTGTTACAGTTGAAGGATGTGCTAAACAAATTAACGGAAGCCCAATATTTTCTTTGTACAGCCTGCTGAATTCTTTAATTTCATCAACATTGCGGGAGAAAAAACTATCGTCACAGATCTCGATTACCTTTACCCCGGAAAAGTTTTTTTTGATTACTTGAAATTCATCGATTATATTTTCTATAGAACGATGTCTGAGATACCTCAGTCCGGGATAGAGTCTTTTGAAAGTAAAACAATATGAACAGTTATATGGACAACCTCTACTCGTCATGGCAAGATACTTTCTGCCAAGCCTTTGATAGACTTCATCTTCAAAATATCTTTCGACCAATGAGGAATTCAGAGGAACAATATCTTCGGATTCTTTAACCCATATGTAATGTTCTTCCATGTTGTAATCGGGCATGCCGTACAAATCAATAGTCTGGTTCAAGAGACTGACGGGGTTCCTGATAATTCCGTTATTCTTATCCTTAAACTGCAGACTCCTGACACTGGTATAGTCTTCTCTGCTTCTAATCTTCTCTGCTAACTCGAGCATGGCTTCTTCTCCTTCGCCAATGCACACGATATCAGCATATTTTAATCCCTCTTCAGGGTTTATTGACGCATGTTTCCCCCCCCAGATTACCGGAACGGTAAGGTCTCTTTTTAACTTTTCGGTTAACTGAGTTGCTCTATCGAACAAATAAGTAATAAAAGATATCCCGATAAGGTCCGAGCCCCTGCAGAGTTCAACAACCTTATTTAATACATAATCAGGGTATTTGTATGAAATGTCCGGGGTAGCTGCTATTTCGAACTCCGGGTCTGGCAAAAAAATTAAACGGCTTTTAAATCCATGCTTTTTGAGATAGGAAGAAATGCTCCTGATTCCAAAGGCACTTAATTCAGGATATGGGGATATTAGTGTTATCATTTCAAATACTTTTAAATAAAAGTTTATCGATCAAGAAGACCTTTGAGTAACTATCTGGATATTCAGTAGCATGGTTAGACAAGATGTCGACAAACTTTAGTGTTTTGTTTAAAAAATCCTTTCTAATTTTTGGTTTTAGTTAATCATAAGACTTATGGATGATAACCTTAAGAGTTATGTTATCATGTATCACGCAGGAGCGCTGCATCTGATTTCGTTGTCATCCTCATTGGCTAAGGTGAGTATAACGCCTTTCCCATCAAAAATCAACTTCGATCTACCTTTCATCTCTTTTAGCATTGGCAGGTATCGGTATAGGTAAAAATTACCGCTAATTAATCTTGTTTAGTCACATAGCATGGATAACCAGACGGGAGAATCGGCAGCACGTTTTCTTTCAGGACATGTCGGAACAAGCTACTCAAAATCCTTAAAATACTTCATGTCAAGCCAGAACAGCTTGGTATAATGGCATGGGTACCTTTTAACGTATTCCCCCAGAAGGGAAACATACTTATGCATGTTCACCTCTATGTCCTGCTTGATGTCCATCTTGACATCCAGACGTAAAGGGGTTTCAACTATCAAACGGTGTTTATAGTTCTCCTGGCGGACTAAAAATACGGGTAAGACGGTTGCCCCAGTTTTCAAAGCAAATTTCATAGGTCCCTGGGAATAAAGGGCTTTTTTACCCAGGAGTTCAACTTCTATCCAGATAGTGCCTTCCCTTCCATCGGCAGCCAGTAGCAAGAGTTCATTATTTTTTAAAACATTATATGCGTCTTTTAGTCCCCTGTCTATATAAATAAAGTTTACTGGTAATGTCTCCCTGTACCCGATCCTCATCTTAAAAGCATAATGACGTACCATATTGGGAAATCTGTTAAAGAAACCCTCTCTCCTGGCAGGCTCCCACCTGCTGGCTACCTGGCTAACCCTATAACCTCCCAAATATCCAATAGCAGGCATTAAGAACTCCTCATTACCAAAATGGCTGTGCAGGAGTATTACACCCTTTCCCCTTTCAATTGCCTGGTTAATATTTTCAAGCCCTTCATATTCTACCATCCCCATGACCTTTTCTCTGTTAAGGAGGGGATACAAAAAAACCTCAATAGAATTTAAGGCGTAGTTCTTAAAAGTTCTTTTTATCTCTTTATGATAGTCGCCTTTCCCGAATAGAAACTTGAAGCCCTTTTCGAGCCTTTCCCTCTTTTTCTTTGATATAGTGTAAAGCAACCATCCGGCAACCTCTGCTAATCTGTAACTAAGGCTTAAAGGAATTGACTGAATCAGAATTCGCAGGGGAATCCAATAAAACAGCCTCATCAACTCAAGGATATACGTCTTTATTAATGGCATCAGTACAGTAACACGCTTCATTTAGAAATTGGAGTAAAAAAGCGATTCGATTAAACTGATTTCAAAAAGTCAAGTTTAAAGGAGTCACCTGGATTAATAATAATAAAAAGATACCGCAAAATGCAAAGAAAGAAATGTAAATGTAAAGATGATGTTGGTAAATTTGACTAAATATACTAACTATTTTATATTTTACCTACCATGGTGCAGAGCATGACAGGATTTGGAACTGCAGAGAAAGACGATTTCAGAGTGGAGATACGTTCTGTTAATCATAGATTTATGGACATCTCCATCAAGCTCTCTCTGTTCTTAAGTGAGCACGAGATACCCCTAAGAAAAATGCTTAAGGAAAGATTTTCGAGGGGGAAGTTCGATGTCTTGATATCAACAAAAAATGATGGGGAAGCAAGGCTAAGGCTAAACACTAAGCTTGCAAAGGAGATATACAACAACCTGAACACCTTGAAGTCTGAGCTTTCGATCCCTGGCACATTAGGGATTGAAACACTCTTAAATTATAAGGATCTCCTTATTGCAGAAGAACCCGAATATAATGTCAGTTCACTGTACGATGCATTCAAAGGGGCAATGGCCCAGCTTGAAAAGATGCGGTGCGATGAAGGAAAGGCACTGGCAGAAGATATCCTCAGCAGGGCAGACAGACTCGAATCCATAAATAAAGAGATTATAGCCCTCGGTCCTGATATCATTGCTGACTGCAAAAGGAAATTTCAGGAGAGAATCGGGGAACTTCTCAGCGGGATAGAATATGACAAGGACAGGATACTTCAAGAAATAGCCCTCATGATCGAAAAGACTGACATAACAGAAGAACTGGCAAGGATAGAAAGCCACTTAAAGCAATTTAAGAAAATTCTTCTGGGTGGTGATACAATAGGAAAGCGATTAGATTTCTTATTGCAGGAACTTAACAGAGAAGTTAATACTATTGCAGCAAAGACGGATGATTACAGGATCTCGAATACTGTAATAGAGATGAAGGTCGAGATCGAGAGGATGAGGGAACAGGTTCAGAATATTCAGTAATCTGTGACAGTGCATAGTGTCAGTAACTATCACTGACCACCGACACTGTACACTTTGATAGAGGTGATTATGAAAAAAGGCGATTTAGGGCCAGTACTTGTAAACATAGGATTTGGTAACGTAGTTTCTGTATCAAAGGTTGTTGCCATAGTAACGCCGGGCTCTGCTCCTATGAAGAGACTTCGTGAAGAAGCAAGAAGACAGGGCAAGCTTGTGGATGCAACAGAGGGGAGACGGACCCGCTCTATAATAGTTACTGATAGCGACCATATTATACTCAGTGCACTGCAGGTTGAGACTATTACACAGAGATTCCTTG
>JAKALU010000144.1 GCA_021824065.1 Nitrospirota bacterium | reverse complement strand
TACAGGGGGTGAATCAGATGAGTAAAGTGAAAGATGATTCAAGTATTGCAGGGAGCCTTATAAAAAAAGGCGTATCGAGAAGAGATTTTATCAAGTTCTGCACTGCAATGGCAGCAACATTAGCCCTTCCTTCAAGCCTTGTCCCCAAGATAGTGGAAGCTCTCGAAAAGAAATTAAAACCATACGTTGTCTGGCTTGAGTTTCAAGATTGTGCAGGGGATTCCGAATCGATGTTAAGAGCAACAAAACCGACTATAGCTGAGGTTGTCCTTGATGTGATTTCATTGGAGTACCATGAAACAATAATGTCAGGTTCGGGCAAGCAGGCTGAAAAAGCTCTTCAGGATGTTGTAAAGAATCAAAAAGGAAAATACATAGCTATTGTTGAGGGAGCTATCCCGATGAAAGAAGGAGGTGTCTATTGCACCATTGGCGGTAGGACAGCCCTCGATATCGCCAAGGAAGTGTGTGGTAGTGCAGCCATGACACTTGCTGTTGGATCATGTGCAAGCTGGGGCGGCATTGCCAGCGCAAGTCCCAATCCTACAGGTGCTGTTGGTGTGGGGAAAGCTGTCCCGGGGATAACATATGTCAACCTCCCAGGGTGCCCTATGAATGTCGAGAATGTAACTGCCACAATAGTCCATTACTTAACGTTCGGAAAGCTGCCTGCCCTCGATAGCGAACATCGTCCACTCTTTGCCCATGGCAAGAGGATTCATGATAATTGTGAAAGGCGTCCTCATTTCGACGCAGGGCAGTTTGTGAGAAAATGGGGCGACGAAGGGCACAGACGTGGATGGTGCCTCTATGAGATGGGTTGTAAAGGACCTGAGGCGTATTTCAATTGTCCTTCAATAAGATGGAATGAGGGAACGAGCTGGCCTGTCGGAGCAGGGCATCCATGTTTTGCCTGTGCAAGTACGGATAACTGGGATAAATTTGGACCGGTCTATGCCAGACTCCAGAATGTCCCTGGTGCAGGCTATCAGTCAACTGCTGATAAGATAGGTCTTGGACTTACTGCTGTAGCAGCAGCCGGTGTAGCAGCTCATGCTATTGGAAGGGCAATTAAAGGAGTACCATCAGAAGAGGAAAAGAAGAAATAAAATGCAATAAGGAGGGTAAAGCATGGCAAAAATAGCGATTGATCCCATAACAAGAATCGAAGGACACCTGAGGATAGAGGCTCAGGTGGAAGGCGGCAAGGTCACAGATGCCTGGTCATCTGGCACAATGTGGCGGGGCATCGAGATTATGATGAAAGGGAGGGATCCGAGAGAGTGCTGGGCACTAACAGCCCGAATATGAGGGGTCTGAGTGACAGTTCACTCAACCAGCTCCGTGAGAGCTGTAGAAAATGCTTTAGGAATCACAATACCGGATAATGCAAGGATATTACGGAATCTAATATCAGGGATACAGTATGTTCAGGACCACGTGATACACTTCTATCATCTCCACGCCCTCGACTGGGTAGATGTAGTAAGTGCCTTGAAGGCAGATCCTGCGAAAACAGCTTCCCTTGCGCAATCTATATCAGATTGGCCAAATTCTTCACCAACGCATTTTAAGGCTGTACAGGGTAAGGTAAAGGCTCTTGTTGAAAGCGGGCAGCTTGGTCCTTTTGCCAGCGGGTACTGGGGACATCATGAGTATAAACTTCCCCCGGAAGCAAATCTTATGGCTGTTGCTCATTATCTTGAAGCACTGGAATGGCAGAAAGATGTAATCAAGATGCAGGCGCTGCTTGGTGCAAAAAATCCTCATCCCCAGACATACCTTGTAGGCGGCATGGCTACTCCTATAGATCCTGACAGTCAAAATGCGATAAATGCTGGCAGTATTGCTTTCATGAAGGAGATCGCTACAAAAGCTCGTGCTTTTGTTGAAAAGGTATACATACCTGACCTCCTCGCTGTTGCATCCTTTTATAAGGAGTGGGCAGGCATCGGAGCCGGCGTAGGTAATTACCTCTCATATGGCGAGTTCCCGAATGACAATGTAAGCAATACAACAAACTGCTGGCTGCCTCCTGGTTTTATCAGGAATAAGGATATAAGCAAGGTCGAACCTGTTGACCACAAAAAGGTCACAGAGGATGTGGCGCATTCCTGGTATAAATATAGTGATGGCGATGAAAAGGCAAAGCATCCATGGGATGGAGAAACTAATCCCAATTATACAGGCCCGAAACCCCCATACGAATTCCTCGAAACGGGAAAAAAGTACAGCTGGGTTAAGGGGATAAGATATGACGGCCTTCCAACGGAGGTAGGCCCGCTTTCAAGGATGCTTGTGGCTTATGCTTCAGGACATAAACGGATAAAGGAAGTTATAGATATGGTGTTGAAGAAATTGAATGTGGGACCAGCAGCCTTGTTCTCAACCCTCGGCCGCACCGGGGCAAGAGGTGTTGAGACGCTGGTAACAGCTGAGATGCTTCCTGTCTGGATTGACCAACTCGCAGCGAATATAAAGAAAGGTGACCTGAAGATTCATAATGGCGATAAATGGGACCCATCCAGGTGGCCCAAGGAAGCAAGAGGATATGGTTTGCATGAGGCACCCCGCGGAGCGCTGTGCCACTGGGTAGTGATTAAAGATGGTAAGGTTGCCAACTACCAATGCGTTGTCCCTGGTGGATGGAATTCATCACCGAGGGATGCGAAAGGTCAGAGAGGACCATTTGAAGCAGCCTTAGTGGGTACGCCGGTTAAAGACCCTAATAAACCATTGGAGATACTGAGGACCATCCATTCCTTCGACCCCTGTATGGCATGTGCTATTCATGTTGTTGATTCTAACGGCAATGAGATAATAAAGGTTAGGGCGAAATAGGAGGCCGACATGTCAAAAAGGGTTTATGTCTGGGAGTTTCCTGTAAGATTGACTCATTGGTTGAACTTCCTGAGTATAGCGGCTCTCTCAATTACTGGTTTCTACATCGGTGCGCCCTTTATTCACGCTACTAAAGAAAATCAGTTTATTATGGCACAGATGCGGTTTATCCACTTCGTCTCGGCATATGTGTTTACATTGGGTTTCCTTATAAGGATTTACTGGTGGTTTGTCGGTAATAAGTATGCCAGGCTGGACCAGTTCGTTCCTGTAAGCGGTGAGCGCTGGAAAAATCTCGTCGAGACCGCATTGTTTTATGCCTTCCTCAGAAGGGATTTGCCACGTTCAACAGGGCATACAGGATTGGCAGGGATAACTTACTTTATCGTCTTTCTCATATTCATTGTGTCTATCCTGACAGGTTTTGCCCTGTACGCAGAGAGCCATGTGGGAGGGTTCTGGAAACTTATGGGCGGCTGGCTTTTCTCTATCATGAGCACAGGTACTGTAAGGCTGATTCACCACATTACAATGTGGTTGTTAATCCCGTTCGTTATTGTGCATGTGTACATTTCTGTGCATAATAACCTGATAGAGAAAAATGGTCTCGTGATGTCAATATTCACCGGTTACAAGACAACGGAGGAATAAAAACGTATTGGCAATAGCTCTTGTAGGCATAGGAAATATACTGTTAAAGGACGAGGGTGTTGGGGTCCATGTAATAAACGCCATCAGGGAGAAATATACATTTTCTCCAGAGGTGGAGATTATTGATGGTGGTACACTGGGCCTCGACCTTCTCCCGCTTTTCGAAGGGAAGGATAAAATCCTCATTGTCGATGCCGTGAATTTTGGGAAAGAACCCGGCCATATCGGGGTGATAGAGGATGACGATATCCCCTCTGTCCTCCATGCTAAGCTCTCTGTCCATCACATCGGACTTTCTGATGTTCTGTTTGCAGCAAAACTAATGGACATAAAACCGGCAAAGATATGTCTCATTGGCATACAACCGCAATCCCTTGA
The DNA here is from genome assembly GCA_021824065.1 of Nitrospirota bacterium. Lineage (GTDB taxonomy): Bacteria > Nitrospirota > Thermodesulfovibrionia > Thermodesulfovibrionales > UBA1546 > JAKALU01. The sequence goes on along the minus strand of JAKALU010000144.1, from coordinate 2,022 downwards.
TGTGGGGCTTGAAATGACAGAATGTATTAGCGGAAAAATTGAAAATTTAGTAGATTTGACCATTAAAACACTAAAGGAGTGGAACATCAAATGTGTCTTGCAGTCCCCTCAAAGATTGTCAGCATAAATAACCTTGTTGCCACTGTAGATGTTTATGGTGCACGCCGTGATATAAGTCTTTTTCTTATGCCTGAAGATGTGAATGTTGGAGACTATGTCCTTGTGCATGCAGGGTTCGCCATTCAGAAAGTAGACGAGGAGGCTGCTGAAGAGTCCTTGAGATTCATACAAAATATCCTCGAAGAAACAGAACAAGATTCATAGCCTGTCTGGTTCCTCTTGTATTTAAAAAGAATTTTTCATAAACTAAAGCATGATTGCTGCTGTGCTGGCAGGAGGGGAAAACAGGAGATTCCCTTTTACCAAGGGTTTTATGAAGATTGGCGGGAAAAGGATTATAGAGTCAACCTTAGAAACTCTGAGCGGGATATTCGAAAGTGTTCTTGTAAGCACAAACGAGCCTGAACTATATTTTTACTTGGGTGTACCATTGATAGGGGACATGCTTAAAGAAAGGGGGCCGATGACAGGCATGCTATCAGTGCTTTTCTCAACTGGAAGGTCTCAGATATTTTTTGTTGCATGTGATATGCCGTTTATAAGGCCGGAACTCATAAGATATATGGTTGATAAATATAGAGCGGAAAATAAAGAGCTCAGAACACAGAACACGGATAAAGGGAATCCGGCTCCGGGTTCTGAACAAAGTTGGGACGCTGTCATACCTCTGCTTGACAAGACCCCTCAACCCCTCTGCGGGATATATTCAAGCAGCGTAATAAAAACTATGGAGAGAAGGATTGACGAGGGGGAAAAAAGTCTGACAAGGTGTATGGAAGAATTAAACGTTCTCTATATAGGAGAGGACGAGGTAAAGGCAGTAGACCCTGAAGGGAAGTCCTTTACAAATATAAATACAATGGAAGATTATGAGAAAATAGTCGGTAGTCAGCAGTCAGTGGTTAAGGGATGAGAAAATATATTTTTCTTAATCCTATTACTGCCAGCTACTTACTACCTACTACTTAAAATAAGGAGGGAAACAATGTTTGGTTTAGGTATGCAGGAGCTAATTATTATATTGGTTATAGTCCTTGTTCTTTTTGGAGCAACAAGGCTGCCGCAGATCGGTGAGGGTATTGGGAAGGCTATAAGGAATTTCAAGAAATCCGTGTCAGAGCCTGATGAGATAGATGTTACTCCTAAAAAGCCGCTATCAGGAGAGAAGAAAGAGGAAAAGGAGGAAAAGGAGGAAGGCACCTCCAAGAAATCATAACTCTGGTGATGCAGATATTGTCCAAAGATTTCCTTAATCCGCCTAAGGATTTTTCTTCTGCCTGTTCTATATGCAATGGGTTTTTTCAGAGCATCCGCGTCGCCCCCTTTACATTATCCGGGATAAGACTTCCGGGGGGCGGTTGAATTGGATAGAGGGCCAGTTGCAGAGATAGACCTTGAGGTTATCGCACACAATTATAGGATTGTAAAAAAAATAACAAAAAACAAAGCGGTAATGGCTGTTGTTAAGGCAGATGCGTATGGTCATGGAGCTATAGAGGTGTCGAGAAGGCTTGTTAAAGAAGGGATTTCTTATCTTGCGGTTGCATATACAGCAGAGGCCATTGCCCTGAGACAGGCAGGCATTAAGACACCAATAATTGTGCTTTTTGATAGACACGATATTCCGGATTATTTTAAATATGATCTGATACCTGTTATTCATGATATAAAAACAGCACAGACATTCTCTAAAGAAGCAAAGAAAAGGAAACAGGGAATCAATGTGCATATAAAAGCAGACACAGGCATGGGGCGGCTCGGTTTTGACATTGAAGGCTTAGCAGGGAAGATAAATTCAATAGCAAAAATGGATTCTATAATCGTGACAGGTCTTATGAGCCATTTCTCTGATGCCGACCTCTCTGACAGGTCGTATGCCTTGATACAGTTGGATAGGTTTAA
>JAKALU010000143.1 GCA_021824065.1 Nitrospirota bacterium | reverse complement strand
GCACCCAATGTGGTCGGATAATCATTTGACCATGTATGTCCTACAACATACACATTTCCCGAGGAGTCAATTGTAAGGGCACGGGCATAATCGTTATAACTTCCACCTATATATGTAGAGGCAAGGAGAGTTGTAAGGCTGCTGTCAAATTTTGAGATAAATGCTTCCGAATAACCGTTATTTGAAGTACTATAAGCCCCTGATGTGGTTGGATAGTCGGATGATTCTGTATAACCTGCAACATATACATTTCCAGAAGAGTCAATTGCAAGGGCATAGGCATGATCATAATTATAATCGGAATCGCTGCCTATAAATGTAGAGGCAAGAAGGGATGTAAGGCTGCTATCAAATTTTGAGACAAAGATATCATAATAATAGTTATTCGAAGTATCATAGGCCCCCAATGTGGTTGGATAGTCGGATGAACCTGTTTCCCCTGCGATATACACATTTCCTGATGAATCAATTGCAAGTGCATTGGGATAATCATTAGAACTTCCGCCTATAAATGTAGAGGCAAGAAGCGTTGTAAGACCACTATCCAGTTTTGAGATAAACACATCATAAGAATAAGAGTCATTCCTTGTAGTATCATAAGCCCCTGATGTGACGGGATAGTCGGATGATTCTGTATAACCTGCAACATATACATTCCCCAAAGAGTTAATAGCAAGGGCATAGGCATGATCATTAGAACTTCCCCCTACATATGTAGAGGCAAGAAGCGTTGTAAGACTGCTATTTAGTTTTGAGATAAACACATCATAATAACCATTCTTCGAGGTATCATATGCCCCTGATGTAGTTGGATAGTTGGCTGAATATGCAGAACCTGTTACATATACATTTCCCGAGGAGTCAATTGCAAGGGCTTCGGCGGAATCTTCATAACTTCCACCTATGTATGTTGAGGCAAGTAGAGGGTCGATAACAAGCTCTCTGGATTTGTCGTATTCTCCGAGTTTAAAAGCGTAAACAAGTTCAGAGTTTGGAGATAATAAATCATGTGCCCCTTCTCCTGTCATGCTGGCTTGTCCAGCATCCTTCTTTAAGAAAGATTCCTGACAAGCAGGAATGACATTGCATGTGGAATTTACCAAATATGCCACTTCTACGTTAACCCTCTTACCGTTAATTTCCTGATAAGCAATGGGTTTTGTAAATCTTATAGCTCCAAGTTCTGTTTCTACCTCAAGTTCTCCGTTTTCGTTTACCTTTATTTCATTCGCACCATTTATGCTTACTTTAATGTCCTCTGGATTTGCACCTGGTTTTACATAAAACAATTTCTCCACATTATTGCCGTAGGCCTTTAATGAAAGGCGAATTCCCTCATACACCTCTCCCAGACTCACCTCATTAAACGTCTCTATGCTCGACTGCCATTTTGCAGGGTCATTGCCTCTAAAATAGCTGACCTTTGTTTCTGATTTTTCCTCGCCGTTTATATCATGTATCCTTGCACCAATAAACTCCTCTTTTAAGGCTACACCACCGCCAACAAGTTTGGTGTCACCACGAACCATGTTCTGAACTTGTTTCACGGATTGTTTCAGGGTCTCAGGAGATGCTGAATCAAGTTCAGCATACCGAGGAATAAGTTCTTTTCTCTCATACTTAGGCAATGAATATACAATCTCTCCCTTCTCTGTTACAAACATCGTTCCGCCGAATGTCTTTGCATAATACTTCACCTCTTTATCTATCTGTCCCTTGTTGGCTATGAAAGGCATATTTATTTTTGACATCCTTGCCTTTATCTCTTTATCGGAAAAGGGCTTCTTATGAAGAGACTGCCTTGTACTTGATGAAGATGATTTCCGGATTCCTTCCGCCGCCGCAGGCGAATCTGTAGAAATGACAGGACGTATAAAACTATTAATAGTTCTTTGATCTTGTAAGCGAGTTGTTGCCCTTTCCGATATGATGGTGTTAATTACCCCCACCCCTGAAATGATACCGAGAACCAACACAACAACCATTATTGTATTAAATCTCTTTACCCTCATCTTGTCCTCCTCGCAAATATCTATCAGCGATTGATGGTAATAGCAGGTATCAATATAAATACACTTTTACATTTTATTTGTCAAATAATGTTTTTACATGTCTAATAGAACCTCCTTTGCAACCTTAAGGGATTTGAAAATGTTTTACTGAAAGATTATGCTATCGTATGGTTTATATTATGTAATCTCCCCTAACCCCTCTTTATAAAAGAGGGGGATTGTAAGAAAGGAGAGCCTGACATAAAGCTCTACATCCTGAAACGCCTTCTGCTTTTAATCCTGCTTTTATTTGGAATTACGCTCCTTACATTTTCTCTGACAAAGGCATTGCCGGGAGACCCTGTTCAGAGCCTTGTTGGCGAGAGGGCTCAGCCTGAGGTAATAGAAAAGATAAAGAAAGAACTCGGCACTGATAAGGATATTGTCAGTCAGTATTCAGGATATGTGAAGTTACTGTTACAGGGCGAGATGGGCAGGTCTTATTATACAAACAGAAAAGTCCTTAACGATATTTTCATAAAATTTCCCAATACGATAAAACTCGCGTTCGGAGCAATGCTCATAGCAGTCCCGATAGGATTATTCTTAGGATTTTTAGCAGCGTATAAAAGGGATACTTACACTGACAGGATTATATCATCGCTTTCCATAACAGGCCTGAGCCTTCCTGTATTCTGGAGCGGACTGTTGATAATGCTTCTCTTCAGCCTCAAGTTCAAGCTTTTCCCGCCCTCAGGCACAGGGGATATCAGATTCCTTATTATGCCAGCGCTTACACTTTCTCTTCCTGCTATCGCAACACTTGTGAGAGTAACAAGGACATCTGTAATAGAGATAGCTGATATGCCATTTATAAATACAGCTAAAGCAAAAGGTCTGAGTGTTTTTAAGATAAATGCTGTGCATATATTCAAGAATGTTCTTATCCCTCTCGTTACTGTAATCGGCCTTGATTTTGGAAGTTATCTCAATGGGGCTGTGCTTACCGAGACAATATTCGGTTGGGATGGTATAGGAAGGTTTACCATGGATGGAATAATAAAGAGGGATTACCCTGTGATAATGGGATGCATAATCATCGGCACTGTTGTATTTGTTCTGATTAATCTTATAGTAGATATTTTATATCACTATCTCGATCCGAGGGTAAGGCTTTATGCCCCTGACAGGTAAAATAGCAGGTTTTTTAATAATCATAATATTTTGCCTTGCGATATTTTCACCTCTGATTTCGTCTTACGAACCTGAAAAAATAGACCTTGACAGCATAAAAGAACCACCGAGCCTTAACCATCCTTTTGGAACAGACAATAAAGGCAGGGATATTTTTTCGAGGGTGCTTTATGGCGGAAGGATATCAATAAGCATTGCAATAGTAGCAGCATTTATTTCTACGGGTATAGGGCTTCTCATGGGGCTCTGTGCAGGATATTTTGGCGGCAAGATTGATACTGCGATTATGGCAGTGGTAGACCTAATCCTTGCATTCCCGTCGTTGCTGCTTGCAATTGGGGTGTCAATAATCTTCCCGCCCGGGATATACACAGTAATGATAGCAATTGCATTTGTAGGCTGGGCATCATTTTCTCGTTTAATACGAGGCTATATTCTTACTTTAAAGGATGCGCCGTATATTGAAGCTGCAAAGGCAATAGGTTGCAGCAGGCTAAGAATATTATTTGTGCATCTTATGCCGCAGTGTCTTCCAATAGCGCTGGTTATGGCAGGCATCAAGCTCGGAGGCTATGTCCTGACAGAGGCATCATTGAGCTTTCTCGGTCTGGGCGCCCAGCCTCCGATGCCAACATGGGGCTCTATGGTGAGCATGAACAGGGCGTATATTGCATCAGAGCCGTGGATGGTATTGTTCCCCGGACTTGCAATAGCTGTCACATCATTATGCTTTAATATGCTTGGAGATGCCCTCAGGGACAAATATGGTCTGAAGGTATAACGCTGAAAGAGTATCAGAGCATCAAAGCATCAGGGTGCCAGAGTACCTTTGACACAGTGATACTATGACTCTTTGACACTTTGCTAAGTTTCCCTTAACCTCTCTTCTTCTTCCTGCTGGGTTTTGCACTCTATGCATAGAGTTGTCACTGGTCTTGCCTCAAGTCTCCTGATATCTATCTTCTCCCCGCAGTCATCACATATCCCGAATGTCCCGCTGTCTATCCTTTCGATCGCAGCTTCAATCTTCTTCAGCAGCTTCTGCTCTCTGCTCCTCAGCCTCAACATGAAACTTCTATCTGTTTCTGCGGTTGCCTGGTCACCCATATCAGGGAATACTGTTTGACCGGGCAGAGCATCTAATGCCTCCTCTGCCTCTGCAAGCAGTGTCTCTTTCTGCTTAAGCAGATTCTTTTTTATCTCCTGCAGCTTTTTTTCTCTAAAGGTAAGTTTCCCTGTCTTTTTCTTTGGCGGAGTTGTTTTTGCTGCGAGTGCTCTTGTTGCTACTTTCTTTTTTACCGCAGGCTTTTTACTTTTTGGTTGTTTTTGTGAAGGCTTCGGTGGGCGAGCAGGTTTAACCCTTTTTGTCTTCTTTGTCTTGGTTGATGTCTTAGTGGTTTTCTTCTTAGTCATAATTAGCTCCTTACGAAATTTTCTACCCTAACAGAAATAATATAACTTAGTCAAGAGGAGGAAATAGCGATTTTTGAAAAATGGATTGAGTTATATCGAGTTTGAATACAGCCCGACTCCTACTGCACAACCTCCCGCCAGATGAGACAAGCCGCAAGAAATAATAGTTCAAGAGCTTTAAGGATAATTCTCTTCCCACTGCCCTGAAGGGGTTGTAGTGCCAATCACATATACCGAATAAAGATTTGCTGTAGCAGGGGAGGGGGCGACACTCCATTGAGTGCCATTCCAGTTGATAATTGTCCCTGAATCGCCAACTGCCTGACCATCAGTTGTTGAGACCATAAAAACAGAGTTGAGGTTCTGTGCAATTGTTGGTGCAGTGTCCACTGCAAAGAGGCTCCAACTGGTTCCATTCCATCTAAGGAATATCCATCCATTTGTTGTAGCGCCTGTCCTTTGTCCAACAGCCCAGCCGTCTGTTGAGGATATCATGTAAACTGAATTAAGGTTTTGCACAGTGGGTGATGCTACAATGCTCCAGCTTATTCCATTCCAGCGGATAATTGTGCCGCTATCCCCGACTGCCCAGCCGTTTGTTGAGGATACCATGTAAACTGAATTAAGGTTTTGCCCTGTGGGTGAGGCCACGGTGCTCCAGCTTCCAGCCTGATAGCGGATAATTATGCCACCATTCCCTACAGCCCATCCATCGTCAGCTACACCATTATTATCAGTATCAAGCATAAAAACAGAGTCAAGGCGTTGCCCTGTTGGTGATGCTACAATGCTCCAGTTTGTTCCATTCCATCTAAGGATTCTTCCGCCATTCCCCACTGCCCAGCCATCAGTTGCTGAGACCATATAAACAGAGTTGAGGTTTTGGGCATTTGTACCTGTGGTGGTAACTGTAATGCGGTTCCATATATTTGTAGAAGGATTCCACCTTAAGAATAACCATCCACTCGGATTATTAGCCGTTCTATCGCCCACTGCCCATCCATCCGCATAGGAAAGCATTGAAATAGACCTGAGGACAGCAATGTTAGCGGGGAGTATTCCAGAGGCATCTCTCCATGAAGCACCATTCCAGCGGAGCATGGTTGCATTGGGCCGCTGCCAGACCGACCAGTTTGCTCCATCCCAGCGAAGAATTGTTCCATTATCACCAACGGCCCAGCCATTTGTGCTTGAAACCATAAAAACAGAATTCAGATTCAGAGTTGTGGGTGAGGCCACGGTGCTCCAAGTTCCAGCCTGATAGCGGATAATTATGCCACCATTCCCTACAGCCCATCCATCGTCAGCTACACCATTATTATCAGTATCAAGCATAAAAACAGAGTCAAGGTCTTCATTTGTAGCAGGGGCTGATGCAGTGCAATCATTCCAAACACCAGTTCCAGCACCGCCTCCACATGGAATGTTCCAT
>JAKALU010000142.1 GCA_021824065.1 Nitrospirota bacterium | reverse complement strand
AATTTTTCCATCTCGATCAAGAAAACTGACGGGATATATGCCCTTTTTTCTGGCCTCTCTTATAACTGCCTCCTTTAATGAAGAATCAAAAGAGAGAGTCCATTTCTCTTTTTTTAAAGCTGCTCTTGCCATATAAATCAGCCCCCTTTAATACGTATATTATACGTATATTTTTAAGAGAAAAGCAATAATTTATTAAACAGGCTTATCCCTCTCTCTTTAATCTCTCGATTATCTCTTCGATCTGCTGGTCTGCCTTTTCATACTTTAGAGGACAGGCGCCAGCACCTCGATGGCCTCCGCCACCGTAATCACTGCATATCTGTCCACAATCAGAGCGGCTTGTTCTGTTAAAGATATTATGCCCGAGTGTCACGGCTACAAATTTCTGTTCAGGTCCCCATTGTAAACGGATAGAGACATTTGTGTCAGGGAAAAGTGTATATACAAGAAACCTGTTGCCAACAGGAACCTTCTTGATAGAACGAAGGTCTGTTATCACAACATTCCCATCCTGCCTTGAGGTTTCTTTAAGAATTTTAAGAAATGCCTCATTATTTTCCCTGAGCACTTTCACTCTCTCCAATACTTCAGGCTGTAAAAACACGTGCTCTATCGGCATTGTTTTAAGCCAATCAACCAGTTGTACAAAATATTTCTTAAATCTCCCTATGCCAGAACGCGAATCTATTGTAAAGCCAAGAAGTATTACTCCTGTGGGATTAGTAACGTCCTCAATTGTAAGATGCGCAGAATCAAAGCGGTCTGTTTCTGATACAAGGTGCTCATATTTTTTAAGTTTGTCCGAAGAATAATAGTCATAGATTACCCTCGAAGCACTCGGAGCTATTGCATGTCTTCCTTTAAAGTTTTCAGGAGGTCTTTCGTTGCTTTTAGTGAGTTCATGATGGTCAAACCATATTGCACAATTAGGACGATAAGGGAGATTGGCCATAATATCATCGTTTGTGATTTCGAATTTTTTATCTGTGATATCCTGAGGATGGACTAATTCTATCGAATAAATCTTTTCCATGGTTGTAAGAATAACTGCTGATGTTACACCGTCAAGGTCGCCACGTGTTACAAGTCTCATTTTCTAATGCCTCATATCCTGCCTATTGACATTACTTGCCCTATTTTTTCTTTTTATCAATGCTTCTGAAAAAGCATGTCCTGTTGCCTGTGTGGCATGCACCAGAGCCGTGCTGCTTTACCTTTACAAGCAATGTATCCTCATCACAGTCATAAAGTATCTCCTTGACCTCCTGGACGTGGCCTGAGGTCTCTCCCTTCATCCAGTATTTCTGCCTTGAGCGGGACCAAAAATGTGTAAACCCGGTGTCTAATGTTTTTTCAAGAGCAACTTTATCCATGTACGCCATCATCAAGACCTCATTGCTTTCTGCATCCTGTATAATCGCAGGGATTAATCCCTTATCGTTGAATTTTAATTTTGGTATCACGACCTCCTCCGTACGAATCTTAGTAGATTCTAAATTTTAGCATAAAACCAAGAAAGCTGTAGATGTCGCCATGGAAAAAGATCACCCTGGAAACACGGGGCAGACAGTCTCATAATTCTTATCCTCATAGTTTGGAAGTTTTATATTTCAAAAAATCACAACCGTATTGCTATTTTACTCCACTTTTCAGATAATGAATAAGAATGGCTTGTGATACTATTCAGAGCACATTTTTAAAAACCGCAGAAAGATACAGGGATAAGACCGCATTTAACTATTTTGACCAGACATGGAAAACAGTGACTTACAGCGAGTTTCTTGCTGACTCAAAAGGCATTGCATCCTATCTGATAAAAACCGGCATAAATAAAGCAGACTGCGTAGCAATAATCTCGGAAAACAGACCTGAGTGGTGCATCTCGTACATGGGGGTTATAATGGCAGGGGCAATTGCAGTCCCGATCGACTCGCAGCTTAACCCGGAAGGCATAAGAAATCTTCTGATTGATTCAGAGGCAAAGGTTGTCTTCTGTTCCTCAAAAACAGAACAAAATGTAAAAGAGGCTGCGGCGGAACTCGGCATAAAAAAGGTAAATTTTGATTCCACTGAGTTTAAAGAGATATACAAAGCTGAAGAAACCGCCCATTATCCGGAAACAAACTCAGAAGATATTGCTTCCCTGATATACACTTCCGGCACAACAGGGACACCTAAAGGGGTGATGCTTACACACAGAAACTTTTGCTCTGATGCAGAGGCTGCAATAAAAGCAAATGTTATTTCAGGAGAGGACAGCGTACTCTCAATCCTCCCGTTGCACCATACTTATCCGTTCATGTGCACGTTCCTTGTGCCGGTGTTCTTAGGCGCAACAACAACTTATTCTCCAAGCCTGAAGGGGACTGATATCATTGCCTCAATAAAGGACAATGGACTTACCATTCTTATCGGAGTCCCTCAAATACTTGAACTGATCCGGAATGGAATCATAAATAGACTAAGGCAACTTCCATTCCCTCTGTCATGGATAATGAACAATATCTTAAAACTTTGCGGCATCCTGAGAAGAAAGACAGGCGCTAATCCCGCGAAAATATTTTTTAAGTCTGCTCATAAAGCACTCGGGAGACAGTTCAGGTTCTTCGGGAGCGGAGGCGCAAGGCTCGAGCCTTCTGTAATGAAAGACCTCGAGGCGATTGGATTCACAGTGCTTGAGGGATACGGACTCACAGAAACATCACCTGTTGTCACATTCAACCCAATAAAAAAGCGCAAGATGGGCTCTGTTGGCAAACCGTTTCCATCCGTAGAGATAAAGATAATAGATACCATAAGTCGCGAGGCGTTAGGCGCATTAGAAGAAGGTGAGATTGCAATTAAAGGGCCTATGGTAATGAAGGGGTATTATAAAAATCCTGATGCAACCGCACAGGCAATTAAAGACGGATGGTTCTTCAGCGGAGACCTTGGATATATTGATGAAGACGGATACCTTTTTATAACAGGCCGCATAAAAGAGGTCATTGTCCTCAGCTCGGGCAAGAATATATATCCTGAGGAAATAGAAAAAGAATACCTCAAAATTCCTATGATTAAAGAGATATGTATATTCGGATCAGAAGAAAAAGGGAAAGAAGAATTATTACATGCAATCGTAGTCCCGGACCTGGACTATGCAAAACAACACAGGATAGGCAATATCAATGAGGCATTAAGATGGGAGATGACCCGCATCTCAAGCAAACTCCCCTCGTATCAGAGGATTAAAGGCTTCACCCTTTATCCAGAGCCCCTCCCGAGAACACCGCTCGGAAAGCTAAGAAGATTCATGATTAAAGATCTGATAAAAGTTAAGAGTGAAAAATTAAAAGTTAAAAGCGAAGATGAAATACTTATGGCGGATGATACTGGCAGGAGAATAGTTGAATGCATATCCCCTCTGCTTAAAGAGCCTTCCCCTGTTCAGGCTAAGGACAACCTTGAACTCGATCTCGGGCTTGACTCGTTACAGAGGATTGAGCTTGTTGTCAGCCTTGAAAAGGAGTTCTCCATAAAGCTTCCCGATACCTTTGCATCGGATGTCCAGACAGTTGGAGAGCTTGTTGAGAAGATGAAGGAGTGGGTTGTCAGCGGTCAGCAATTAGAGGTTGAAAGTGAAAAGATAGGAAAGGGTCTTTTAGCAGTTTTTTTGCAGGAGCCTTCTGATAAGGAGAAGAAAGGAATTGGACTTAAACAAAGTTTCATCGAGTGGTTGTTTGCATTATTTCTTATGGGAATAGACAAACTGTTATTCAAAATATTTTTCAGGCTTGATGTCAAGGGCATAGAGAATATCCCTGACAAACCGTTTATAATCTCCTCAAACCACTGCAGCAATCTGGATGGTTTTGCGATAGGCGCAGGTGTCCCAATCGGGGTATTCAGCAGCCTCTATTTCCAGGGATTCCAGAAATATTTTTCGAGCAGACCGGCTATTTTTTTTGCAAGGCTTGCCCATGTAATACCTATAGACCCGGATGCATATCTGAGCAAGGCCCTTCAACTTTCTGGATACGTTTTAAAGAATAATAAAAGCCTCTGTATTTTCCCTGAGGGCGGGAGGTCTTTTGATGGGGAAATCATGGAATTCAAAAAAGGCATAGGCATTCTTGCACTGGGACTAAATGTCCCTGTAGTCCCTGCCCTGATACAGGGAAGTTTTGCAGCTCTCCCGAAAGGTTCATACTGGCCAAGATTTAAAAAGATAATAGTCACATTTGGAAAACCATTCCATCCTTCAGATTTAGATGTAGCCAGAAAACCTGACGGGATAGATGAATATCAGTTTTTTGCAGGCGAACTCAGGCAGAGAGTAAGGGAATTATCAAATACCTGAATCGGGAGGAAAAAGTTACTCCTCAGGGATTATATTGTATTTTACAGCAACCTCCAGATCCTTTCTCAATGAATGATATACTGAGCAGTATTTTTTCTGAGAAAGAGAGATAGCCCTTTCCACTTTTTTTGGAGTAATCTCTTTACCAGAGATGTTTAATATCATCTCAATGGATTTGTAGTATTGCGGTGGAGTTGGATTCCTTTCACCGGAGACATCCATCTTGAAGCTTGTAATCTCTGCCTTCATTTTTCTTAAAAATGAGACCACATCTATAGCGAGGCATCCTGCAAGGCTCATAAGGAGCGTCTCTGTTGGTGAGCATCCCCATTCAAACTTCGGGTCATACTCAAACTCGTAGCCGCGCTGTGTTCGCGCCACGAATATGAGGTCTCTGTCAAGGGTCAGAGTTCCTTTGTTTACTGTTGGTATTTTCTCTTTATATCCTTTCATTAAGGCGTCAAGGTTTTCGGTTTCTTCCATCTTGCTCTCCTTTTGTTTATTGGGCAACGATCTCTATTTCTTCTGACGGCTCGCTCTCCAGGCCATCCTTATCAATTGCTGTGACATACAATTTAACTGATTTTGTTTTTTCCTCAAGTTTTATCTCGCAAGAATTTTCTTTTGAGGTAGTTAAAAGAGTGCTCTTGAGCCATCCCTTCTTGTAAACATTATAAACTTTGATATCAGATTCTCTATTAGGTTCCCATTTGAGAGATATCTTGCCTTGGCCTGCCTGCCCTTTTAAGCCTGCAGGAGCCATGGGGAGCGGTTTTGTGAGAGCACTAACTGCATTTGATAGGTCACTCTCAAGCCCGTCAGCATCAACTGCTTTAATAGCATAGGAGTACCTTATATTGTCTTTAAGGTCAGTGTCTGTGAAGGTATTGATATTAGCCTTTACTTTTGCGGATGGAGAATTGTCCAGCCTGCCCTCTATTCCTCTGTATATCCAGTATTCTACTATATCTTTCTCCTCGTTTTTACTCCACCTTAAATTTACCTTTCTTGCCAGGCCACTTTCAGCAGATAAATCCGAAGGGGCCTTTGGCCTGTGTTTAGTTTCTGCAGAGACTGGTTTGGACAGGGGGCCTATAACCTCTGCCCCTCCCGCGGAATAGAAACTCGAGACTATATAGTAATATGTTCTCCCATCAATTAAGTCTTTATCCATGAACTCGGTTTTCTCGGTCTTCCCTATCTCAGCAAAAGTGCCGAACTCTTTATCATTCCTATAAACCACATAACCCGCCACATCAGCGTCTGTGTGCCTGTCCCATTGCACTTTTGCCATTCTGACCATCCCGCTGATAGCGCGAATTTTTTGTGGTGGCGGCGGTCCTTCTTTTGTCTTTGCCGTTACAGTTGGCGACTGTTCTCCTATAGAGCCATGTCTGCTTTTACCTGCTATTTTATAATAATAGGACTTCCCGTCCTTGAGGTTTTCTTTGTCTGTATAATTGTCGGTGTCTCCGTCCACCTTTGCTATCTCAACAAATTGACCTCCCTCTGACTCTGCCCTGTAGATAATATACTTTTCTACATCGGGGTCCTGTTTTGATATATTCCACCTGAGCTGCACCTCATGAACCCTTGAAACATCTGCCTTTATATTTTCCGGTGGGAGGACTCCTTTTTTTGTTTTTCCAGCAACAGACTCTGACATCATTCCATCTGTCCCAAATATGTTAAAGGCAGCTATCCTGTAGTAGAAGGTCAACCCCTCCATCATATCATCAGTGTCTTCAT
>JAKALU010000020.1 GCA_021824065.1 Nitrospirota bacterium | reverse complement strand
ACCCGGGAACCAGTCCGAAGATCAAAAATGCTATTGCTCCAAGCGCTGCCCCTATCTTTGTCCCCATCCTTACCATCTCTTTTCTTGCTCTCATCTTAGTCCTCCTTTTTTATTGGTTTTGTTTATAGTAATGATTTATTTGTTTTTAATTGTTGCTTCTGCGGTCACTGCGCCGCTGTATCTTATTATGTCCAGCACATATCCTGCTGTCCACCCAAGAAGGGATACACCCACTACAAAGACCATTCCGGCTGTCAGTATGCCAAGAACCATTGATGCCCCTACTATCAATCTCGGCATTAACGCTGTGCCCAGGGGTGTTCCAAATACACTGCCCGCTATATTCAATCCGATCACCCCTCCAATAAATGAGCCGGGAAGGAGTCCTATTAATGCAAACAGCACAAGACCTGCTCCAGCGCCTATGTATAACCCTTTCTTTGCCATCTCTCTTGTCTTCATCTTCTTTTCCTCCTTTTTTGTTCTTGCCCTTTATAGAGCAGATTCCATGCCAGTTGCTATTTTATTGTTTTTAAAGGATTTTTTATCTCCTGCTGGTTTGCATTCCTGCAAAAGTGCTATCATGTCTTGCAGCACTGCAAAAAACGCTGTTGTCCAATCCGATTGCTATAGTAACTTCAAAATTCTTAATCAATATAACGGCAAGGCATGGTACTTTAAACATTATGAATATGTCAAACATAAATATGTTCTGCTATAATGATTACATCATATAATAATTGGAGGCATAAGAAATGTCTGATTTATATGACGTGATAATTATTGGCGGGGGACCCGCCGGGCTTTCTGCCGCACAGTATGCAGCGAGGGCAAAACTCAAGACAATTGTCCTTGATAAGTCTCCCTCTGCTGGAGCACTTGCTTTTGCGCACAAGATAGAAAACTATCCCGGACTTACTACCCCGTTAACAGGCAAGGAACTTCTTAATATATTCAGGAATCAGGCAATCGGTTTCGGAGCCGAATATGCTGAGGCACAGGTCATAGGAGCGAATCTCAGCGGCAATGTCAAGGAAGTCTTCACAATGGATAAAAATTACAGTGGGAAGGCTGTGATTATAGCAACAGGCTCTATGGGCAGAAAGCCGACGATTAAAGGAGAGGCAGAGTTTCTCGGCAGGGGCACAAGTTATTGCGCAATATGCGATGCAGCATTCTATAAGGGGAAAACCGTATGTGTAATCGGTGACTCTGAAGAGGCAGTAAAGGAGGCAGGCCTTTTAACTAAATTTGCAGATACTGTCTATCTTATCTCCCCGTCATCAAAACTCAAGGTTGAATCTGATCATCCTGCTTTAAAGACACAAAACCTCAAGGTTATTCTGGGCCAGTCAGTGACGTCAATCGAGGGTAGCGAGATTGTTGAACGCATAAGAATGGTTGATACAGACAAAAAAGAAACCATTCTTGAACTTTCAGGTGTTTTCGTATACCTCCACGGCAGTAAGCCTATAATAGATTTTCTTGGAGGCGCTGTGGAACTGAGCGAGGATGAATGTGTTGTTACAAATAGAATGATGGAGACATCCATTCCGGGTGTTTTTGCAGCAGGTGATATGACATGCACAGAGGTAAGACAGGTCGTTGTTGCTGCAGCAAACGGCTGTGTCGCGGCCCTTTCTGCTGAAAGATATATCACACACAGGAAAAGAAGAAGGTTCGACTGGGCAAAGTAGCCTCACCCTGTCCATCTCTCCAGTAAAAACCTCGCCCCTTCTTTATCCAATGGCTGGTTTCCCGAGCCGCACTGAGGGTCCTGAACACAGGATGGGCAGCCTTCCTCGCATGGACATTCACTCACAATCTGCAATGCCTTATTAAGCCATCCCTCCAGAACATCATATGCCCTTTTTGTTAGTCCTACACCACCTTCATACCCGTCGTATATAAATACAGCAGGCTCTTTAAACTGAGGATAGAAGGTGTAGCTTAAACCTCCTATGTCACCTTTATCGCATAGGGCAAATAGCGGCATACATGCTATTGCTGCATGTTCAAATGCATGCAGTGCACCAGCAAGGTCGTAGTGGTTTGATTCTATCCTAATCCGTGTTCCCTCATCTATCTTCAGCCACAGGCCCTCTGTCTCAAAGACATATTCAGGCATGTCAAGTTCATGCCTTGAGATCCTTGTTCTGTCAAAGATATTTTTCTTATCGTATCCTGTCACCCTGTTTTTCATCCTGAGCGTGCCTCTGTAGACATCAAGACCTCTTATCTCAAAATCCCCCCTCCCCCCCTTTACTAAAGGGGGGTGTGGGGGGATTATCTTCATCTCTATTTCTTTTATAACCTCTGTCTCATCCTTTGTGCGTGCCTGAGTGTAATACATGACATCAACCTCTCTACAAACAACCTTTTTTTCTTCGAGAAGAAGTTCCGTTACTTTATACTGCCTCCCCCGGTGAAGATATATCGCTCCCGGGAATGCCTCCCTGAAAACCCTTGCACCACTCAGTTCTCCGATATTTTTTCCTGATTCATCAACAATATCAAATGACTTTCCAACAGCCCTTATCTCAACACCTCTCTGAGGCATTCTCCTTTTCGAAAACCAGATATCCCCTCTTTTGCCCGGATTTAAAACTTCTTCTTTAACAAGCTCTTCTATCACTGGCATGAGTTTTGGAACATCATATACTTTGTCATCTGCTTTCAGGTATATTTCAGATGATGCGCAGGGGAGATGCTTTTTTATTATATTTTTATTCTCAGGGTCTATCACTCCTGCCTCATGGGATTTTTCGAAAAATGCATCTGGATGTCTCATAAAATACTGGTCAAGCGCATCCTGAATCGCAATCATTGCAATCAATGATTCCTGCCCGTGTCTTCCAACACGCCCTGCCCTCTGCCATGTGCTTGATACAGAGCCCGGATAACCTACAAGGATGCATGCATCAAGTCCACCGATATCAACGCCGAGTTCAAGAGCGCTTGTTGAGACAACACCGAGGAGTTCATTGCTGAAAAGTCTCTGCTCAATCTCTCTTCTCTCTTTTGGAAGAAAACCAGCCCGATACGGGCTTATCTTTGTGCTGAGCTCTGGCGCCTTATCAATAGTCCACTTATATATAAGCTCTGTAATCTTCCTCGCCTTTGTAAACACAATTGTCTTTAATCCTGCTTTCAGGCATTCGATGAAAAGCCGTGTTGCCTCTGTATAAGGGCTTTCAAAAGGATTTATGAATATAAAGTGCCTTCCTGCCTGAGGAGCGCCGCTTTCTATAACTTCTTTGAATGGAAGTCCGATAAGTTCCTCTGCAAGCTCTTTTGGGTTTGCAATTGTTGCCGAACATGCAATGAACTGTGGATTCGAGCCCCAGTAATTGCATATCCTTCTTAATCTTCTCAATACATGGGCAACATTCGAGCCGAAAACCCCGCGGTATGTATGGATCTCATCCACAACAACATATTTCAGTCCTCTAAAAAAATCCTCCCACTTCTTGTGGAATGGATTTATTGCAAGGTGAAGCATGTCAGGGTTTGTGAATATCACGTTAGGCAGTTGCTCTCTTATCCTTTTTCTTCTATATGCTGTTGTGTCGCCGTCATAGACCTCTGCGGGGGCTAAAATCACCCCCCTTTTTCCCTCCTTGGTGAGAAGGGGATTAAATGGGGGTAAACTACATCCAATGCCAAGACTTAGGAACAGCTCATTTAAATTTTTCACCTGATCCTGTTCAAGCCCCTTTAGAGGAAAAATATAGAGCGCCTTTGTATCGGGATTTTCTATTATGGATTCGATAACCGGGATATTGTATATAAGGCTCTTGCCACTTGCAGTCGGGGTCATGACAACAACATTCTCACCCTGCCTGATTAAATCAATTGCCTCAACCTGATGACTATAAAACAGTCTAATGCCCTGTATTTTTAATACATCCCTCAACCTTTCATTGAGGTCAAGTTTCATGTATCTTGGCTTTACGGAGGGGATAAACTTATGCTCTGCAAGCTGGAGGTTGAATCTGCTATCTTTTCCGAGGGATTCAATGAAGTCGATTACTGGCATTGAAAGTTTTACTAAATCTTTTCTGCCCATTCCTGAAGCCCGCTTGCAGTTCTTGAATTTCTGCCATATATGTCCAGAGGGATCATGGGAGCAAAGAAGAGAGATATGATACCAAAAGAAAAGATATCTGCCTTAAATGACATTTATTTCGTAACTTGTTATCCAGATATCTATCTGCCTAAATCTCTCCTTCAAAATCTCTTTATACTTCTTGAAAAAATCTTCATGGTCTTCCTCTTCAGGGACATCAACAATAATTCGCATAATCTTGTCTTCAAATAGCTGGTTTTGATAAAGCCATCTGCCGACAATCTTTGTTGTATCGGTAGTTGTTGCGCCAAATTTATTAAGGAGGTCTTCGTTTGTTGCGAGGAATTTTTCTTTTTCTATCTTTGTTCCATCATTGTATAACAATGGCAGGAGTATTTCGTATCTTCTCAGCCTCATTAAATGCAGTCCTTTCAATCACTTCAAACTCAATATTCTCATTCTTAAGAAACTCCAGCATATAGTCATTCACCTCGAAAAGTCCACCGGGCAAACTCCTGACCGTACCTTTAAAAGCAAGAAAATAGTATCCGTTTACCTTATCTTTCTCGGTTTTAAATTTTATAAGTACCAATTTTAAACCTCCATACCATGTCTTGAACTTAAGATAGCACAAGACTATCTAATTGTCAAAACAAAATGGGTTTTTTGTAGCGAACACATAAACTGTCCGTATCTGTAGCACATAAACTGTCCGGTATGATTAGATGGCAAGGAGGAGCTATCTATGAGGAGGACAGAACTACTGCAGGAGGTACGGAAGATGAGATTTGAGGAATCATACGAAGGATGGAAGAAAGGGAGATTGACGCAGGAGGAAGCGGCAAGATTGCTTGGAGTAAGTGATCGCACCTTCAGACGATATTTAGTTCGATATGAAGAACAGGGAATGGAGGGGCTAATGGATCGGCGTTTAGGGCAGGTATCACACCGCAGAGCACCTGTTGATGAGGTCGTGACTCTGGCAGATTTGTATAAACACCGGTATCAGGGATTTACAGTTAAGCACTTTTACAG
Source organism: Nitrospirota bacterium (assembly GCA_021824065.1). Classification (GTDB taxonomy): domain Bacteria; phylum Nitrospirota; class Thermodesulfovibrionia; order Thermodesulfovibrionales; family UBA1546; genus JAKALU01. Next base: position 22,960 of record JAKALU010000020.1, on the reverse strand, counting down.
TTGGTATCGTCGGGCACACAGAGGCGTAAGGAGCTATACATGGGTAAAGAACACACTTCAGGCCAAGGGGCTCGTACAAAAAACTTCCCAAAAGGGACAACACAGGAAACAGCGACCACGAGCTCCGTATATCGGCATGATGTTGCATCAGGACGGCTCCCGTCATGAGTGGGTACCAGGTAAGTTATGGGATTTGATCGTTACTATGGATGACGCTACAGGCAGTCACTACTGGCATACCCCTGAAGTCGGAGGGAAAGTAGATAAGGGTAATCTGACGCAATTTGGTCGTGCAATGAGACAGTTAGGGATTGAGATGATCCCTGCTTATTCCCCTGAAGCCAGGGGACGCTCTGAGCGGGCTTTTCGTACCCACCAGGAACGGCTTGTTAAAGAGCTTGCTGCTGCTGGCATCACCAACATGAAGAAGGCAAATACTTATATCCATAACGTTTACTTGCCTGCCTTTAACGATGAATTCACTGTGACCCCGGAGGAAACAGCCAGTATGTTCGTGCCATGGGCTGGAACAGCAATAGAGGATATCCTCTGCGAACAGTATGAACGCACAGTCGGTAACGATAACTGTGTTAAATTCGATGGCATGACCCTTCAGATACCTCAAGATCAATATCGATATCATTATGTTAGAGTGAAAGTCCGTGTCCATCGCTATCCAAACGGGAATCTGGCCATATTTCACGGACATAGAAAACTGGCATCATATAATTCTCAGGGAAAGGAGCTCGGCATCACTGATAAAAAAGCAGCCTAATATTAAATAGCTGCATATCGGAGTCTTCTTGAAATTTTCCAGCAGATAGATTGTTAAGATTGTAAAAAGAAATGTAAAAACCTGCGGCCTTTCACCTGGGAATTCAAACAATATTATATAAGCGCTGAATGCGATGACAGAATAAATAAGAGGGCTTCCGAGACCTTCTCTTTTCATCCAGAGCCACTGTATAAGGAATATCCCTGTACAGACTAAAGATTTAAGGAGATAGATAGCTGAAAAACCATATATCTTGAAAGACAAATAAAATAAAACCTGCGCAAGCCGGTAACCATTCAGTATAAATGATTCAACACCTGTCCGAGAATAGAGAAACGGCGCATATGAAAAAGGGTCTGATTCGGGAAGCCCTCTATGTTCAAAAATATACTCTCCTGTTTTAAGATGCCACCAGAAATCAGGATCGTGGATTATCTTGGACCCGAACATCATCAGTAGAGCAACAAAAAATATTACAGGAATTATCAGATTTGTAATTTTTGGAAGGTTCTTTATCATCCCTTTAGCGAATCAATAATACGTCTGAACTCCTCTTCGAATAAAAAAACAAAGAACTCTCCTTTGCCTGTTATGTGTAATCTCCCTCCCTCAAAAATCCCTTTCAGATCACGCCGGGAGAAAAAAAACCGTATAGTAAGCGCAATGGTCATCAAAGCAAAACCTGTATATATAATGCCAAGCCCGTACTCCTTGATCACCAGAAACCTTATCCAGAAGGTGAAGTCTTTAAAAACCATGTTATAATCATCAAATGTAAATGCCTCGCCCGGACGCATGGTGCCTGAACTAATCCTTTTTCCCCCTTTGTACGCCACTACTTTAAAAGCAGGATTCACAATCTCCTTGTTCTGCCCACTTGACCGGGTTTCCGGAACCTGTTTCAAAGCCTGCGGGAGGTTTGTCTTATCGTCAGGAGTTGTTCCTTTCACTGCAAAGACATCAGTATAGAAGAAAGACTCGAAAGAATATCCCATCATTTCGAAAGTGTCCCTATCTCCTTTCAGAACTTTCAACTTGACATATGCCCCATCCACTTCCTTCCCGTTCCTATCCCTGATAATAAACAGGGGAGAAATATCCGTATCCTTTATGACAAGCGAAAGGGCTCCGTCTCTATAGGGCCTGTTTATGCCGATAATCTCTCTGCCTTTCCCCGTTGCAAGTGTAACTTTCAGGTCAACAGGCAGATTTTTCTTGAAATAAGATGGCTTAACATCTGTTACTGTAAAAACTATATTCGGGACAATCCCTATTTTAGGCGGCGTCATGCGCATGAACTGTCCGTTAAACGTCTCTCCGACTGCAACAACTGCCTCGGCAGTAAACCTCGTATAAAAACTCACAATCCCCCCCGCAAGCATAAGGAAAAAGCTCAGGTGAAAAAGTATCGTCGCAAGCGGTGAAAACCTGTTCTTTACTGCCCAGAATGAATCCTTGTTATAAAAGCATCTATATCCCCTCTCTCTAAGAATCGTCCTAATCCTGACCCGGTCCTCCACTTCTATAATCTCATAATTTCTGTTCCCTCTGACCGAATCAATGACCTGCGGAATATCTGCTTTCATTACCTTTTTCCAGATAACCGGTATCCTGTTTGACATTATTACAGTAAGATTCAGAAAAAATAATGCCCACAAAATTATTGTAACGGGAGATGTGTAAATACTGGTAAACCTCAGGAATTCAAGGAATGAAACCAGTCCTGGCTTCGCGGCTTTCCAGTTTAAATAAATGTCCTTGCCGATCAAGCTTTTCTGGGGAACTATTAATCCTATGAAAAAGACGGAACTCAGGCATGTGATAAGAAATATTGTAAATTTCAGAGACTTAAGATTTTTAACAGCCTTTTGGAATATCATTTGCCTTTTGCAGAGGTGAAAAACATAATTATACCGCCTATTACAATCAGCGCAAAACCTGCATAAATTACCTTAGCACCGGGATAATTGCTGACCCTGACATCAGCCCACTTGCTGATTTCGGGCAGCAAAACCTTTAAACCTTCAACCTCTATCTCATCACCTGTCGCGATATCCTTATTTGCAACTATCAGTTTGCCTCTCAGAATCCTGAGGTTAAACGGCTTGTCCTCTTTTCCTGTCAGTCTCACATAAAAACGATACGGCAATTCCTCAACACGAAAATAGTCCACATTCCCGGGTGGATAAAGCTTCAGTTTAACAAACATAGAGAATAATTCTTTGCCCTGTTTATCAGCAACCAGAAATCTCGGGGCGGGTTCTATACTCTCCACACTGACCCTGTCCCCCGAAGACCATTTCTTATACTGCCCTACCTTAAACATGGCTGATTCGTTTTTCTCGCCATAAAGCTCTACCATTCCCTCTTTATCAAGCCTTAATATATTGCCTTTAATCTTTCCGGGCACAAGGGGGATGTTCTTTTCTTTAGCGAGAATCCCCTTCCCAAGGCTATCGTAGCCGCTGAGAATCTCCCCTTCACCCAGTCTCGCTGTGCCGTCAAATCTATATGCATAGTTCAAAAAAAAGCCGCAAAAGACAGTAAGAATTCCCGCGGAAACCAATGCAATCTTTCTTTTGTTAAATATCTCAGTAAAAAATCCGATAAGCCTGCTCAAAAACAAAAGAACAAAAAAAATCTTTGACGGCATAAGGTCGAACACATTCCACAGGCTATATTTAAAAAAATACACCATGATTGCACTCCAGAAGGCAGCCCAGACAATAAGATGCAGAAAAAACTCAAACGAAATATAAAATCTGATGACCCTAATAATAAAACTCCTTCTTTTTTTCGTGTTTGACATCCGCAGGCGCATAATCCACAACAACCCATCCGCTTTTCTGCCTGCTCAATAAATATTTAAAACCCTGGCCCATGCCTTTTATAGAACGGGCTGTCTCTCTTGTCCCTGCCTTCTGGTAAACATAATTCCATTCTTCAAAAACAGTCACCTCTGCAGTCATTGGCGTTGGCCTCTTTATTTCTTTAAAGACAATATCAGCCATGTCATAAACCAGAATCAGATTCCCGCCCCTCAGAAAACCGAGACCCTGATAAAGTTCATGCCTGAGCTGTTTGTTCGCGGGGAAATCATTTAGCATAATAGGTATCCCGTTGCTTGCATAAAGATCCGCAAATATCTTGTTGTATAAAAGGACCGCGTCTTTTATCTCTTTTTCCTCTTTTTTGGTTCCACCTGCCATCCTTTTTATTTCCCCTAAAAAAAACGTGGGCTCAAATACACTCCCGATGGCGATATAGCATAGTGAAAACACCGCCATAGAAATTAAAAACCTTATGATATATTCCCTCTTCATCTGCAGTTCACATCTCCTGCCATACCTCAAAGATATGGAGGCTTGTCTTGACCATAAAGTTAATGCCGAAGTATGTAATAATCATGCCTGCAAGAGCCAGGATAAGAATCCAGGCAAGTCTTCTGCCTCTCCATCCCATAGTCACCCTCAGATGTATGGCAAGACCGTAAATAAGCCATGTCACCAGCGACCATGTCTCAACCGGATCCCACGACCAGTAATTTCCCCAGAGATTTTTTGCCCAGATAGAGCCAGATGCAATCATTACAGCGTCTGTTATGAAGCCGAATACAAGGAACCTGAACATAAGCTCATCAAGCCTTGGAAGGTCAGGAAACTTTTTGTAAAACTCTTTATCCGGGCTCTTCTCTTTCAGGAGATATATAATTGCAAGGCCGAATGCGATTGTGAATGCGCCGAAAGCAATCTGTGCAAAAAATACATGGATATAAAGCCAGAAAGACCTGACAGTCGCGGCCATGGGTGCAAGCTGGGGGTTTCTCATAAACCCATAACCGAGTATAAGCATTGACATGGGCAGGGTTGCGATACCCACAGGCCTCAGAGACTTATGCCTGACAGTTATATAAAGGGTAAAAAGGACTATAACCCATGTCCCTCCAAGCCCGTTTTCATAGTCACCTGCAACAGGAAGATTTCCAATAGCATAATAGCGAGCCAAGATCGTGGCTGTATGAAACAGGAAAGCAGTGCCGATAAAATAACTTATTTTTGCAAGGATTTTCTCTTTCTTAAAGACAAAAGAATAGATATAAAGTGCAGACGTAATCCCGTAAAAGCCGACTGCTATCCAAAAAAAAACAATCTCTAAAGGAGACATGGTTTAGTTTTGCATAAACCCTTAGATACAGTCAATAACGATGCTCTTCTTGCGCTCAAAAACTTATTACTGTTAAACTAATCAATGGGAAAACGGTCTCCAAAGAGAATGCTATGATTCGGCAGATATTGAACCTAAAAAACAATCAGACACTGCTTATTATAATCCTCCTCCTGCTTTCCTGTGCCGTCTATATTAATACATTCCAAAATCAATTTACCTATGATGACAGACCGGTTTTGCTGGAAGACCACAGACTCAGAAGTTTCGATTCCCTTGTCCCCTTGTTTACTCATGATTACATGATGACGCCAGATCATAATCTCTATCGCCCTTTACCGATGCTCTCTATTGCAGTGAATTATCTGTTATCCGGCGAAGCTCCGTGGAGTTATCGCATTATCAATCTGCTGCTTCACAGCCTTAATGTTATTCTGCTTTTTATTTTCTTAGGAAACTTCTATCAAAATCGCCCCGGCTTTCGCTTCCTCGCGTCTGCGATCTTCGCTGTTCATCCGGCAGCCACGGAAGCAGTTAACCTCATTGTATACCGCGCAGAACTCTTAACATTCATGCTTTCTATCGCGGCCTTTCATCTCTATATTCGAAGAGACAGAGGAAAATATTTTCTGCATGGCTCTGTCACATTATACTTCCTCGCAATGCTATCAAAGGAAAGCGCTATGGTGCTTCCCCTTTTTCTGCTGCTTTATCATTTTTATTTTGACCGCGGCAGGTTCGGAGATTTTATGAAAGGCATAATCGGTTATGGGCTCGCTGCACTTCTTGTTACAGGCATCCGCTATGCAGTCCTTGGGGCATTTGGCCCGCAGAAGATACAGCAATTTTTCTATGGAATTCCCTGGCTCTCTACTGCATTCACGATGGCAAAAGCCCTTGCATATTACTGGAAGATTGCCCTCTGGCCCAAAGACCTTCAGATGAATTACGATTTTAGCGATTTCCCCGTTGCCTCCTCCATCTTTGATGCCTGGGTGATGCCTTCGCTTGTATTTTTGACCTTAGTGATGGCTTTGGTCTTCTGGCTGTACAAAAAAGACAGAACGTTATCCTATTTCGTTGTGTGGCCGTTTATCGCTTTTCTTCCGGTAATGAATATAATCGTACCTACCGGCGTCCTGTTCGCCGTGAGGCTCATGTACCTCCCCATGGCCGGTTACAGCGTTGCACTGGCTGCTTTATTGCTTTGGCCCGGACGCCTCCTTGAGAAACTCCGGCATGTGAATAAAGATTCCAAGGCTACAACGATCTTATTCGCCTATCTCGGTGCTGTTCTCATAGTACTTTCCTCGCTAACATTGATCCGCAACGCAGACTTTAAGGACAGCATTACCCTTTTTAAAAAAGACCTCAAGTTGTCCCCGCGCAATATATTAGCGATTAAATTTCTCGCGCCGGATTTGCCTCCTGATGAAGCTGAAGCCCTTTTAATAGAGGCGTTGAAAATTATGCCTTCTGATTCTGCTGTTCTTGCATTGCTGGGTGAAGTCTATGAAAAAAAGGGGAACTACGTAACTGCCGAATCGCTGCTGAGATACTCGCTCAGGATTGAATCTACCCATCGCGCTCACAAGCAGCTCGGCATAGTCCTTTCCAATACCGGCAGGTTCGATGAAGCAGAGGAGCACTTCAGGAAGGTTATCGAGCTTAAACCTTTCTGGTCCAACGCTTATGAAGATCTCGCAATCGTACTGTACAAAAAAGGAGACTTGGTATCCGGTTTTGAAATGAGCCAAAAAGCATTGCGTCTCAACCCGGATTCCGCTGCAGCATACAATCTCATCGGAACGTATTATAAGGAAATAGGGGCCTTTGACAAGGCAGCCGGAGCATTTCAAAAATCCATAAAATTGTCTCAAAAAGCGGAAAAAATTACGCCTGTATTCTATGCTGCAATGTATAATCTTGCGGATACAGAAGAAAAGACCGACCCGGCAATGGCGGTGCGTACGTGGGAGAAATACGTTCGAGTTGCGGAAAAGGTGGCTTCCGAGAAAGCTTGGGTAGAGAAGGCTAAAAAGCGTATTGCCGCGCTCTCAAAACAAGGAAATGTTGATTAAGGGCAAAAGAATTCTTATAACCGGCGGGCTCGGCTTTATCGGCTTCAACGCTGTGAAATATTTCAGCGCAAATAATTTTGTCCACGTTGTGGACGATGTAAGCCGCATAGCATTCGAAAATAATATCCGCATTTTAAAAGAGTTGGGCGTTGGATATTCCCGTGTGGATATCAGCCATATGCAGGAATTGCGTAAAGTTTATTCCGATTTCAAACCTGATGTTGTAATTCATCTGGCTGCCCAGGTAGCTGTCACACTGTCAATAACCAATCCTATGCGTGACTTTAATTCTAATGTATGCGGCACATTGAATCTTCTGGAATTGGCGCGCCGCAGCTCGCCCAAACCAGTTTTTATTTACGCATCCACCAACAAGGTTTATGGCAGCGCCTTGGATGACAGTGCAGTAATAAATCAAGGTCGTTACGTAATCCCTGACTTCAGCGGATACGACGAGACAGTTCCTTTGTCATTTTCCACTCCTTATGGTTGTTCCAAAGGTTCGGCAGACCAGTATGTTTTAGATTATTGCAGAACCTATGACTTGCCCGGCGTAGTCTTCAGACAGTCCTGCATTTACGGTCCGCATCAATACGGCATCGAAGATCAGGGGTGGGTGGCATGGTTTGCAATATGCGCTCTTTTGGACAAGCCTGTAACAGTTTATGGCGACGGCTGTCAGGTGCGTGATCTGCTTTATGTAGACGATCTGCTGGGGTTATATGCATCAGCTATTGAGCGTATAGAACAGGTCAGGGGCGAGGCATTTAATGTGGGCGGAGGGGTAACCCAGACACTGGCAGTGAACGAACTCATAGAGATGCTCCGGCGTAAAAGCGGCAAGGACTTGAAGGTAGATTACCAAGACTGGCGTCCCAGGGATCAAAAGATTTTTATCTGTGACATCACTAAGGCGCACCGGATGTTGGGATGGCAGCCGCGTGTTGATATCGAAGAAGGGCTGACGCGCATGCTCAACTGGCTTGCACTGGCACGGGCAGAGATTGAATATGTACATGAGCGGCAAAACTATGTTGGCAAGCGGTGCGATATCTCGCTTGTCATACCAGCACACAATGAAGCAGATTGTTTGCCTGCTGTGCTTGATGAGATATCCCAGCTTTTAGTGGAATCCATGTACAGATTTGAAGTAATTTTAGTAAATGACCGTTCAACTGATGCAACCCGTGAAATTGCCGGGAGATATCCTTTTGTGCGCATAGTGGACAATATTTATGGCCCGGGCAAAGGCGCAGCCCTCCGCACGGGATTCGAACTGGCGCAAGGAACGTATATCGCCATAATGGATGCGGATTTTTCTCATAATGCGCTGGAGTTGCCTGTGCTTATTGAAGAGGCGCGCCGTCATAACGGGCTGGTAATAGCTTCCCGCATCATAGGCGGCAGTGAGGAGTACACCCGCATACGCGCATTCGGGAATATTGTTCTGACATGGTTTTTCGGCTTCATGCATGGCAGGTATTTATCCGATGCACTGAACGGGTTTAAGGTATTTCACCGCGATATATTCAAGAACTTTGTGTACACCTCCAATGCCTTTGAGATTGAGGTTGAGCTTTTAGTCAACACCTTGAGGCTCGGCAGAAATATTACGGAGGTCCCATCAAGAGAACGCGCACGTCTGGCGGGAGAACTGAAATCATCGGTCATCCGCCACGGGACATTATTTGCGTGGAGGATCCTCTACGAAAAGTTCCGCAATCCGGTTAAATCCAGTGTCTGATATTATTTTGGAGACAGCCTTATCTCTAAGCTTTTGGATGGTCAAGCATAGGCTTAAAAAATAAATTTCAGGCAATGGAATTAATGAATAGTTCATGATAAGATTTACATAGTCCTGTCGATTTAAAATTTAAAAAGGAGGGAACAATATGTGTAATGTCACCTGTAACTTCTTACCGGCTGTTTTAGGTCACAAGCAGCATAAACCCTTACGGCTTTTGTTAATAATGCTTTCCTTGCTGATTCTCAACCTTGTTGCACTGCCAGTCTTTGCCGAGGAAAAGGTTATTTCTACTGATGAATTAAAAAATATACTGGATTCATCAAGGGATCTGTCAGGCGCAAACCTGAAGGGAATGAATTTATCGGAAATGGACTTAAGCGGAGTTAACCTGAAAAACGCAGATATTTCAGGTGCCAATCTCAGCAAGGCTAAACTAAACAACGCCAACCTCGAAAATGCCAATCTGAGCGGAGCTGACTTATATTATGCCAGAATGGAAAATGCCAACTTAAAAGGGGCTTTATTAAAAAAAGCAAATCTTGAAAATGTCAGATTAATCGGCGCTAACCTTGAAAGAACAAGGGCGCAAGGCGCCAACATGAAATGCATAGATGCACAAGGGGCTAATTTTAAGAATTCAAATCTTACAGAAGCTAACTTCACTATTGCCGTGTTGACAAACGCTGATTTTGAAGGTGCTAATCTCACGGGTGCGCATTTCAATGATGCTGAACTGTATACAACAAATTTCAAAGGCGCGAATATTGACAAAGCAGATTTTACGGGCGTAAAAAAAGACGCCTTTACCAGCTTTAAGAAAACAAAGAACAGAAAAACCGCAAAGGGACTTAAATAGTTTTTTCCAAAAATAAACTGAAAATCGCCCTCTCCCTAACCCTCTCCCGCAAGGTGAGAGAGGATAGCGGGCAGTCCTGTTGTCAGCGCATCTTCTCAAACGGAGGCCTGAACCTTTCAACAATGACATTGAGGTAGCCATAATATTTACCTTTACCCACTGCCATCGGATACAGTGCCAGAGAACTGAGAAGCGTAATAACAATATATCCCAGAAGCGCCTTGTTGTCCCATTTTACGGCCCCTGTCCATTCAGATACTGCCAGCGATACAATCATAAATGCAAAAGGCAGCACAGCGAGCGAGGAAAGAAGCCATATTGGTCTTGGAGAGACTGCCAAAGGTAGATAGGAAAAAACAAAAAGCAAAAGCAAAAACACAATGCCAAACTTCTCTTCATGCTCGGGTGACCTTTTAATGACATGCCTCCATGTTACAAACAGAGTTGAAGGCAACACAAGCAGCCACACAAACGGATTTGAAAAAGCAACGGTTACAAAAGGCATATCTCCAAAATGCACAAAATTAGCATATCCCATAGGCCTCAAAAACCACTGCCATGCCTGTGTATCCACGACCTGATCCATAGGGTTGCCGGCATGAGTCATCATCTTAGAGAAAAGAACCTTTTGCATCTCAAACCAGTCTGCAATCCCATATCCCCTGCCAAACCACGGGATATAGGTCAAGAGATAAATAATCAGAGGGATAAAAATCAGGCATGAGAGAATAAAGATTCCTTTTGAAAAAGAACTCTCCTTCCATGAAAGGTAAAAGCCGGTGAAAAGCATGATAATCAGCGGTGGAATTGCATGAAATTTCGAGGCAATGCCGAGGCCAAAGGCAATGCCGGAGAGAATGAGAATCAAAGTTGATAATCCACCCAAACCCTCTTTAACCCCCTTATGTCCCCCCTTGCTAAGGGGGGAATTAAAGGGGGGTGAGGCTGACTCCCTTTTAAAATATAAAACAGCAAACAATATCCCCAGCAAAAAGAAAAAGGTCGTCCATGTCTCCTGAATAGCCTGTCTTGAAAATGTTATATGAACCTGCTCAACCGAAACGAGAAATGCAGATAAAAGAGAGGCTGTTTTGTTCTTTGTCAGGACATAAAGAAGAATGCCTGTAAGGGGAATGCTCAAAATGCCCGCGAGCAGGCTCATCCCCCTCAGGGCATAAGGGCTGTATCCTAAAACATCTCCTATCCGGTATATAAGGATATTTCTCAAATTTGGATGGTACCACATTATGGGCCCGAATTGCCCGTCTTCCATATAATGCACAGCTGAGAATGCAACCCTGACCTCATCTGAAAGCGGAGGCTGGTCTGATATGCCGTAGAGCCTAAGGAATGCGCCTAAGAAAATTATTCCAATGAGGGGTAAAATCAGGTTCTTTCTCATTTTACATTACCACCCCTTAATCCCCTCCTAAAATTAGGAGGGGAGCTATAAGAGTTAGATTTTGCTTTACCCATGCGTAGTTCCCAACAGCATCTCAAAAACCCTCAATTTTTCTCTATCCTTATCCGTAACATCATTGTCATCCAAAGACCTGCATAGTATAACCAAATCTGTCTTAATTCCTGCCTTTTTCAGAAGCCCAAGCAGTTCCCCAGGCTCATAATCGCTGAAAAATGATGCGCTTATATAAAGAAGGGCCGGCTCCTTTGTCGCCTTAAAAAAAGGCATCACCGTAATCTCACGGGGAGAACCTAAATTAGGCACTTTTATCCTCCCCTCCTTCACACTCACTCCCTCAATTCCTTTTGCGGCTTCACGTTTCTCGGGATATATCTTTTCAGGGACAACACTGATTATTTCCCTCGCTATTCCTGTCTCCATAGCAACAAATAAAAAATTATCTGACTTAAGACGGCCTTCTATTGCTTTTGAGAGATTAAAGACCTTGAGGGGGAAAGACATTGGGGGGATCAAATTCTCCATGCCGTTATTTACAAAATTCAGTCGTCTGCTCAAAGCCACAACCACCCTGCCCTTAAACCCTTTCTGCTGCCACACCTTGTAAGCCTCATCAGAATAGTTTACAGACAACTTCACTAATTGAGAGTCATTAAGCGAACAGCCGTGCCCTGCTTTCCTTGAATTTGTGCCGAATCTGTCAAGGGAAACAACTGTTACAGAAAAGAAAACTAAAATTCCAAGGGAAAAGAAATATAAATGTTTTTCACTCTTCATAGAACTTTTTAAACCGTAAGCCATAGGGCGCGGTCTTCTTCGCACAAAAAAGGCGGGACTTCCCATGCCCGCCTTTTTTGTTTTTATGTTCCCTTATGCGTTAATAATCCAACAACCTTGACCTCTGCAAATTAGTAGGGATGGCTACGCCACTGCTGTGCTGCGTACAGGTCCCGGACCAGGTGTCACTGCTCCCGATGGTGTAGCACCTAGAAGCAACGCCGGTATTTTCCCACTGGGTCTCTGCGGTATATGCTGCATTGTCAGGTCTATAGAACCTCATAGTGCCTCCGGACATAAACCTGTATCTCTTTGAGGCCGTGGCTCCGTTTCCGGGGTAATATGTCTCGTTAGTCCCGTGTATCGCCCCAAGCCCGCCGGACGCTACCTGCGCTGTGTCTCCGAATCCTCCGTGGCAGACAAGGCATGCCATGCCAAATACAAATTCATTCCTCGAGTTGTTCACGCTGGAGCCTGCGCAGTCATCAGTATGTAGGTACCGGGAGTTTGTCGCGGACGTCGCGTCCCCGGCGTAAGTTGCCGAGGAATGGCACCTGAAACACATTATCTGATGGGTCGTGGACGAAGTCCCGGTAGTAGTCGGTGCTGTGTCAGGCTCGCTTCCGGGTGTTATATTTCCGCTCTTGTCCTGAAGCATATACCATGCGTTTGTAGAGCCATGTGCATTTGTCTCATTCAGGTGGCAGTCCGAGCAGTGGAGACCGGCAGTGGTGCTTGCCCCTGTGTTCAGGTCCACCCCTTCCTTGGTAACATAAGCCGTCCATGCTGCAGCAGGCCAGTAAGTCGTATTGTTTGTGCTGTATCTCTTTGTGAACTGGTTCAGGTTGTGATGAGAGCCCCAGTTCTTGCCTACAGCATTTGTGGAATTGAACTGGTCTTTTACATTCACGACCCTTCCGTTATTGGTCGTGCGGAAGGTGCCAATTGTTGTGCCCTGCCCTTTCGACGTATCATTTCCGTTTTGGAGAGTGTCGTTTACGTTAAACGGCCTGAGGTTAACGGTTTTCCCTGTAGCTCCACGTATTGTTGTAGTATCGTTCAGGAAAAGCCCTGTTGCAGGATTGGCATTGTTGACCGAGACGGCCGAAGCGCCGTTTGAGTCATGGCAGTTCATGCAGAAGGTGTCCATGTTGTCGCGCATTGTGGTCCTCTGCCCTGCTGTGTATGAGCCTGTCGTGAGCTTCTTGTTCCAGTCATAGCTCTGTGAGTAGTTGTCCACGTTGCGGAGTTTGACCACCCTGTCTGTGGCAGGCGTGCCATTGGATGTAGTTCCGTTTTTATGCTTTGTCTTGTCAAGCCATCCAGTTCCAGCGGCTACTTTGCTCGCATCGCCTTCTGCATGGCAGACAATACAGTCGTAGTTTGTAAGTATGTTTGTAGCTGTGCCGTCGCTCACATGCCTCGACAGCCTTGTGAAGTCAGTTGAAACATTCCTCGTATTGTAAAGCTGGCTCTGCGCAGCGTTGTGGCAGTCCAGACAGGGGCCGTCGCCGGTGAATGCAATATTGTGTTTGTGGCAGGCTGATGCGCAGTCTATATTGTTCCCGTGCGTTGCTGCCGCCTGATTGTATTTGTGATAGGCGGTCTGGCTGTGGCAGACCTCGCATATCTTCTGTGAGGTGGTATGTAAAGCTGTGTCATCTCCGAAACCGTTCGGTGTTGTTGTGCTCTGGAAATTAACCGCTACATTTGGTGAGCTATTAGATGCCCAGTTGGTTGCATCAGGGGTTGATATTGTGCTCTTTACTCCCTTTATATTCGTTGCCCTCGGCTCATGGCAGGTCTGGCATACGAACTGACCGTATTTGGCTCCGGTTATGCCCCATCCGCCATTTCCAGCCCAGTAGGATGAGCCAGTGGTTGCGCTGTTATGGAGTAAAAAGTTTCTGGTTGACGTTGTCACACTGCCTGTGCCGTCCTGACCGCTATGGTTTGTTGTGTCTCTTGCCATAACCGTTGATGTTAACGCATCCCCATCGGCAGCCGATGTCTTAGAACTCACTGTAAGTGTAGTATTATATGTGCCGTTATAAAGTAGAGAGCCTGTGCTTGTTGACCCGAGTACAGAAGGGAGATTAAAGCTGCCGGTACTTCCTGTTTCTGATGGTATAGAAAGTGTAAAAGTAGAGTTGCTGCAGAAGACATTATCATTATTCTGTATTGTAACTGTATAAACCTTGCTGTCTCCGGGATTGATTGTAGCGCTGGAGGGTGAAAGGGTAACTGTCGGAGCGCTGCGTGTGCATGTGCCAGCGTTTATTGTAGGCGTACCTGATGAAGTGCTCGCCACTCCAGTAACAGGCACACCTGACTGTATAGTAAAATAAGTGTTGTCCACAATCCTTGCACCAACAGTGGTTCCGGTCTGTGCAGTCACAGCAATGTCATAGACAATAAAGTACCACTGAGCTGTAGTTGTTAATGTCTGGTTTGTAGTCAATGTATATGTCTGCCCTGTTGCAGCGCTAAAACTCCCTGATCCAATCAGGGTATCAGTGGCAATATCAAATGTGCCGTTATTGGCAGTGTCTTTATATATATCGAATGTCACGTCACCTAAATTCCCATTTGTGCCGATCTTATCGAGCTTGCCCCCTGTCCATGTCTCGGTACCGCTTATTGCAGCAAGTTGGAATTTGAGCATAGCAACATTCTGATCCCCCTGCTGCACTGTGCCAGGCGGTGGATAACTTGCAAGGCCGCTCACCTGAACATTCGGTGGTACATACCTGTCATAGGCGTAGCTGAATGCCTGTGCCGTGATGCCGGTCAGAGTTGCTGTAAGCGCCGCTCCTCCTTCCGTATCTGTCCATGTAAAAGCCGGGGTTGCATCCATCACAAGCCTCTTTGCCCAGAGGTCGCTCTGGCTGTCAGAGAATACTACCAAAAGCCTGTCGGTATTGAAAGGATCCTTTCCGACCTCTATTTGTCTTTCAGTAACTGCAGTCCCGCCTGTGGAGTTATACGTATAGTCTGCACCTACGGTAAAACCAGTGCCCTTTGTATAAGAATAAAAGTCCACGGTCCCATTCGTTAGTGGAGCTCCGTCTGAATAAACGATAATGCCTCTTTCCGTACCGCCCGATTTAAGCCATCCGCAGGAAACGGCATGTGAGCCTGCAACAGGAGTAAAGGCTGAACTATCAACATTTGCAGTATTATTGACCCAGGCTGTTCCATCCCAAGCCCCGGCCTGAAGATCACTGCCAGCATTTCCGATAGATGCGAATAAAATATAGTCGGATAATGGGTCTGATGCAAGGTCAAGATTTGTTGCATCATCAGCAAATGTACCTGGAGTTAAACCGCCTGGAAGACTACCTGACCATGTGCCTGCTGCGCTGCGAGTAGCATATCTCACACCGTTTGTGCCGTTTGCTCCTGCAGCATCTGCCCAGACAATAAGCAGATCTCCTGTGAGGCTTTCGTAGGCAAGATCGAAACAATCCACATCTCCTGCTGCAGCCACTATCTCAAGGTTCTGAGTAAGTGCTGCTGTCGGCTCACCGCCCCATGTGCCGGTCCATATCAGCGCAGTTAAATCGCTGTTTGAGTCAGAGATTATCGCTGCTATCTCATTTGTGCCGGGTCTTGATTCCATCTTCACCCATATAGGAGTGCCGGTAATCCTTGCAGAATCAAGGTTCGTTGCGCCGCCCCATGTCTGTGTTGCACTTGTATAATACATGTACCTCATCTCGTTTGCACCAGTTGTATTGTTAGAATAAACCAGCATGCAGTTTCCTGTGACATTTTCATAAGCAAGGTCGAACCTTCTGCCGTTAGTTCCGTTACCACCTGGAACTCCAACAGCAAGACTGAAATCGTCTACCCATGCTGCGCCGGTCCATCTCTTTATGTAGAGAGTGCCCGCAGTGGTCACATATCCCATTATATGCTCATTCCTCGTGGGCGATGATACTATCTTGAATACAACAGTGTTATTTGCAGCAGCAGCGCCTGCGTTTCCTTCTGCGCCAAAGGTATTCGTCAAAGCAGTATAGTCCCTGTAACGGGCAGTTGTCACACCTTCTCCATAAACAATCTGTCCGTCTCCAGTAGCTACAGCCTCTGAGAACTTCGGCTTGTACCAGCCGTGATACATAAATGTGCTGAATACCAAAGTGAAGATCAGCATGAGGCTGACCTTCGCCTTCCAGTTCATGCCCTTAACCTTTCTTATTATTATCTCTCCCATGCTAATCTCACCTCACTTTTTTATAATTATAAAACTCGTGTTATATATTTTCAATATTTTCATAAGCACCTCCTACAGTCTCGTATGACAGCTCAGGCAGTCGACATTGGTGGCTCCCCAGACTACCGGCTGGTTGTTATGACACGCTGTCGTACATGTTTTTGTGCCGGAATTCCAGTCTGTGGAATTAAGAGTTGCACTATCATAGGAACCGGCCACTTTATAACCGACATTCTGAGTCCAGATCGCTGGCTTTGAAGCTGTCCTCAGTTGTGCCTTTGACCTCATTGTATTAGCCATATTGGCTATATTTACGTTCTTCGCTGCATTTATGTGTATACTCTTATCATCTATAACACCATTCTGCAATGGTACCGCTCCTGCAGGATGACAGTTAGCACACTTCATACTGCTGGCCCCGAGGTTGTTAAGTGCATAGGTATCTATCGTAGTCGAGCTTACCTCTCCGTTATGGCAGATGTAGCAGGAGATCGTTGTCGAATATAATGTATTTCCATGGCTGCTATTGTTAGTTGTTCCTGCAGTCAGGAGTCCTGAGCCTGCTACACCGTTATATATGTTATCGAAATGTATACCGACCAGGTGGCCGCCTTCCTTGCCCATGAATCCTGTTGCTACATAGTGTGACTGGCCTGCATACTGAGGCGGGTTGTCATGGCATCCACCGCACTTGTTGGCGCCGAATGCGCTATCCCATTGAGGTGTTAACTTATAAGCCCTGTCTCCACCGCTTGCACCATTGCTGTGGCAGTATACATCACTACATACAGTAGTATTTCCTGAACCTGTCCTTGATGCAGTTGCAGGGTTATTGGCCTTAAACCCTGTAGCAGAGGCATTATAAAGCTCTATATCGGTTGTGCCGTTTGCGTGGTTTGCTGAATTTAATGGATGGCAGTTGCCGCAGTTAAACCTGTATGCAGTTGTAATTGAACTGTTAGAGTCGTTCCCATATGCAGCGCCTGTGCCGTCTGTGTGCGTCAGATGTGCGCCTGTTGCCGGCGGCAGTCCATGACACGCATCGCATGCTAATGTTGCGCCCCATGTTGCTGTGCCATTGAAATGGCAGGAGATGCTTGAGCATGTCTGCGGAGCGTATGTGAATGAAACACCTGGGCCAGCAGCAACATCCCTCGTGCCGTCTGTATGAACTGTCCCTGTTATTGTTGTTCCTGTTGTTGTGGTTGTCGAGTGGCATCTTACACATGTTGTTGAACTACCTGCATGTTTGTTATGTGAGTTTGCTCCAACTGTGCCTGCGCCTGCATTTGTGTAGTCTGGTGTGCCTGCTGTTGTTGTTGTCCCATGACATCCAGTACAGCCAATTGTTCCTCCACCCCATGTACGATCTACGTATTGTTCTACTGTTGTTCCTACTTTTCCATTGCTGTGGCAGTAAGCAGTGCTGCAATTGCCATATGCATCGCCAGGGGTTACGCTGCCGCTATAGGCTCCTGATGGGTTAAGCGCTGTGAATGATACATTAACCTGTTTGTTCACATGAGATGAATAGCCTGATATTGTCGTATTCCCGGTGACTGTTGCATTATGGCACATCTGGCAGGTGTAGTTGCTGCCTATCACACCAGCATTATTTATATGCGCAGTATGAGTTCCTGATGACATCTTATTGGTTGCACCCGAATAACCATTGTGACAGCCTGTGCAAGTTGCATCAAGGCTTCCATTCCATGCTGCTGCTATGTTAGGTGAAGGATAATTCGCTGAATTGCTTGTGCCCTGGCTATGGCAGTATATATTAGTTGTCCCATTCGTACAGCTCGGGCTTGAATATGTCATGCCGCCTGTGTTTGTCGAATCCCATGCAACATCTTTTGCAAAGTTCACATGGTTGTCTTTGTTTGAGATTGTTGTGTTGTCGCTTACTGTGTTGCTGTGACATTTTACGCATCCAAAACTATATGTTGATGCGTGAGCTGTATGCTTGTTCGTTGCCGGTGTTGCTGCATGGCATATGCCGCAGTTAGGAGATGCAGCACCCTGATTCCATGTTGCTGTCGCATATGTCGGGTCTGCAGCGCCAAGAGGTTTTCCGTCACTATGGCAGTAAAGGTTTGTACAGGTATTATTAGAACTGTACTTGAAACCTCTGCTGTCAGTCGTGATTGTCCCGCCTTCAGTGTAAGAACCATTTGTATATCCTGTTGCCCATGTCACATTAAAACTTATCTCTGCCGTCCTTCCTGAAACAGGATTGGCTGCGCCTCCTGCATGCTGGGTGATTGATGGGTTATGACATGTTCCGCAGTTGAATATGTAATTCGCTCCGTCTGCTGTCCTTCCGGTTGTATTCGATGTTGCATTCGTGCCTGTTGCATAATGCTGTGCATGACGGCTTGCGAGCAGATTTGATGCCTCATGACAGCCTGCACAGTTAAGTGTTGCGCCCCATTGAGGCGTGTTCGAACCGTGGCAGTATATACTTGAACAGGTCTTATTGCCTACTCCGCCTACCCATGTTGCGCCGGCCCCCGCCTTTGTTGTGTCAAAGGTTACATCAAGGGCATTGTTTGTATGCAGGGTCGAACCTGCCTTGATGGCCAACCCGGTAGTCGTTGTATCTTTATGGCATGTGTTACAGTCTGATGATGCTGCTGCATGCTTTGAATGGCTGTTAGCGTTTGCTGTGCCAGCTCCACCATTTGCATAGTCAGGGGTGCCTCCGGTTGTTGTTGTCCCATGACATCCGTTACATCCGAGGTTTGTTGCACTTCCCCACGAAGGTGGGTTTTCATATATGCCTTTACCACTGCTATGGCAATAAGTAGAGGTGCAATTCGGTGATAACCATGTGCCGCTTAAACGGATAGAGACATCCTTCTGTGTATCCGCATGGTTTGCCTTATTCGTGATCGTGGTATCACTGCTTATACTTACTGTTGCATCGTGACACTCTGCACATCCATAGTTTGAACCAATTACTGAGTCATTGTTCATATGGGATGCGTGGCTGCCTGTTGCCATTGCCGTGCCTGATGCTGCTGTTGAGTTATGGCATCCGGCACAATTCAGTGTGCCCTGTGCGCTGTTCCAGTTGAATGCTGTTACATTGGGGTTTCCGCCGTTTCCATTGCTATGACAATATGTTGAACACGTTGCTGCTGTGAATCTGAAGCCATTATCGCTGCCTGCATATGCACCCGGGGTATGTGTAGCGCCAGCGCCTGCAATCCCTGCATTAAAGGACACCTCGGCATACTGGTCAGCAGAAATCTTGCCCTGAGCATGTGAGGTAGAATCATGACACACGCCGCAACTGTATTCATAATCAGTCGCTGTGGAATTGTTTGCTGGAGTCCTGTCAGCGCTATCTGCCACTGTGGCCACAGCATAATGAGTCCCGTGCCTTCCAGGCATTGCATTAGTTGCACCATGACAGGAATTACACTGTGTTGCTCCACCCCATCCAGGCGATGCAGATGTACCGTGACAATAAGTAGTAGAGCATGTCCTGTTAACAGAATCGAATGTGCCGCTGCTGTTGTCCCCTGTAAATGCTATATCCTGAACATCGCTGTCTATATGCTGCGTGCTTCCAGCCTTTATATTTGAGCCGTCAATAGTCGTGTTGTTATGGCATTGCTGGCAGCCAAAGTTAGACTGGGTTGCATCAGCATGTTTATAGTGGCTGTTTGATGTTGCCTGTCCTACGCCAACACTTGTATAATCTGGATAGGCTTTTGAATTGCTTCTTCCATGACATCCGTTGCAACTTATCCCGGCCCCTCCCCAGTCCCTGTTCGTGTAATGGCTTCCACCATATACACCCGGAAGGTTGGCTGTATTTACTATTCCGTTCTTTCCTGTAGAGTGGCAGTAAAGGTTGCTGCAAGTGCCATATGCATCGCCAGGAGTTAAACTCCCTGAATATGCTGCGCCTGTATTAAGAGCCGTGAATGCTACATTCACTTCTTTGTTTACATGGTTTGCATAAGTTCCAATCACTCTGTCTGTGCCTGAAGACACTGTTGCGCTGTGGCATATATCGCATGTGTAGTTTGTCCCTATAATGCCTGCGTTATTAATATGGCCGGCATGCGTACCTGTTGACATCTTGTTTGTTACAGTTGCATTGCCACTATGGCAGCCTGTACATGTGGCATCAAGAGTCCCATTCCATGCTGCGGCTGTATTAGGCGCTGAATATGGAGTGGTAGCTGCTGTGCCCTGACTATGGCAATAAATGTTTGTGCAGTTTGGGCTGCTGTATGCATCGCCGCCTGTATTAGTCGAATCCCATGCAACGTCCTTCTGGCCGTCAACATGCTCTGTATATGTTGTTATTGTGTTGCCTGTGGTTGTAGTTGCATTGTGGCACTTCTGACATCCATAGTTATATGTTGATGCGCTTGTGTGTGCAGGATGTTTTGTGCTCAGTGTTGTTGAAGCCCCTCCTCCGGCATGGCAGGATGTGCAGGTTATTGTGCTGTTCCATGCAAGCCCTGCCTGATAGGCATTCACACCGCTCATCGGGTTTGCATTTGAATGACACCATACAGTCCCGCATGTGCCTGCATCACGCCATTCAAGCTGCTGGTCTGTCTGGGTTGTGCCAGTTGATGTATATGACGGCGTTATTGCTGCCTCAGAATCGTACGGATTGTTTGCAAGGCTTCTGTATCTGTATGTGCTTGTTGAACTATTGTAAGTCTGGCCTGTCTGCCATGTAGTTGAGGTGTTTCTGAATATAAGCTCAGCGCTCTGTGTATTAGCGACAACAGGACCATTCACATGCACAGTGCCTGCTCCCTGTGAATGGCACATCTCGCAGGAGAAGTCATAGGTGGTTGTATCTGCATGTTTCTGATGTTTGCCTGTGTATGCTGCTGTCCCTCCTGCACCCATTGAGGTATGGCAGGATGAGCACTGGAGCGTCCCGCTTGTTCCCCATGCTGGCGAAGCTGCTGTGCCGTGACAGTAGCTCGCTGAGCATGCGCCTCCATTTACATTGTATGCATACGTAAATGTATATGGTTCTGTGCCGGTTCCATCCACATTGTATAGCTTGTTCACATGGTTTGAAATGGTTGTGATAGTGTTGCCTGTTGTGGTTGTCTGATAATGACATTTATCGCATGACATTGATGAATGTTTTGTAAGATTATGACTGTTCTTCTTATTCTGATAACCTGCATCATTACTGGGATAATCAGGCCGTCCATCCGTACTACTTATATTGCCATGACATGATGTGCATGTTGCAGAGCCGCCCCATGAAGGCGATGTGTTTGCCTGAATGGTTCTTGTGTCACCGGTGTTTGATGTCCCGCCAATGCCGATGCTGTGGCAGTATGTATTTGAACAATTAGAAAATCCATTAGCAGGCGTTGTATCACCGTTATATGTGCCACTCCATGTTGCATTAATTGCAGTATTTATTGAGCCATCCACATGTGTGCTTACGCCCGGAGGCACCTGACTGTTATGGCACTGTGCGCATGTAAAGCCATAAGTTGTTGCATGTTTTGTATGCGCTCCTGAGCTGGATGGATTTCCATGACAGGCATCGCATGCAAGGGCGCCTCCACCCCATGTTGGAGTTTTGTATTCTCCTCCTGCCCCTGTTAATGCACCGCCAGTTGCTGTCTGGGCTATGCTATGGCAATAGACATTTGAGCATGAGCCATATCCGCCTCCTGGTGTATTAGGACTCTGGCTGTAAGAGCCGGAAGTGTAGCTGAAAGTAAGATTGAAAGACATGTCTATATTATTGTCAGCATGCTTCACTGTCGCATCGCCTGCATTGTTGTGACATCTCACACATGTATAAGAATAAGGGGTAGATGTATGTGTCGTGTGATTGCCTGTTGCCGGGGTGCCAGAATGGCAGCTCGTGGCACAGGTAAGGGCAGCGCCGCCCCATGAAGGGCTATTATATGATGTAGGTGAACCATTGCCATTAGCGCCCTGTACATTACTATGGCAGTATACACTTGAGCATGCGCCATATCCATTGCCAGGGGTGTTTGGCGATTGGCTGTAAGAGCCGCCATAGCCGGAGGCGAATGTAATATTTATATTGTTATTTACATGATTGGCAGTTCCAGAGCCGGCACCCGAATGGCAGGTAGAGCATGCCTTACTTAAAGGTGTTGCAACATGTTTTGTGTGGTTTCCGGAATCCATTAATGTTGCATTGCCCTGAGCGCCATCAGATTTATGGCATGAACCGCAAACTACATTATTAGGCGCTTGATTATCCCATGATGGTGTTGCATATGTACGGCCGCCGCCTCCGCCATTGGCCTGGACATTACTGTGGCAGTAGATGTTGCTGCAGGTCTTTGAGTCATCATTTGTAACTGTTGTGTTTGTTTCGCTGGTATTATAAAGGACTCCTGCCTGACCATTATATGTTCCACCAAGATAAGCGCCGTTAATCAGCGAGAATCCCATAGTCACCTCACGTGGAGGAGTAGGCGCATTATTATGTAGAGTACCGGTGCCAACGCTGTCTAAGTGACAGCTTCCGCAGGCAACACTTAAGGTATTTGCATGCGTATTGTGAGCGCCGGCAGTTGTAGAACCGGTTGCGCTCGGATTTGTAAAATCAACAAGCGTGCTGGTATCAACAGGAGGATAGCCATGGCAGTTGGTACAACCTGCTGTTGGTGCAAAACCATCTGTATGAATATGGCAGGTATTGCAATTAGCGCCAGCATTATGCGAAGCGCCTGTCCCGTCATTCTTGTGATACGCAGTTGTTGTATGGCATACCTCGCATATGCCATCATAGGTACCGTCGCCATCTGCAAAGGAATTAGCCCCCTGATCCCTGAAAAACCTTACATCCTTTGAATTAATATAATCTTTTACAAGCTTCCCATAGACTATTGCGAATGTATTGCCTGCCTTAACATAACTTGTATTTATTGTCCC
>JAKALU010000141.1 GCA_021824065.1 Nitrospirota bacterium | reverse complement strand
TCCGATCTTTCTGAGCGAGTCTTAAACTGAAATCATCTCCTTGCATTACATAGGTATATGGATTTATTCCTGAAGGTCTCATAACAAGATATATGCCCTTAAATTCGATTAAAGAACCTGATGATCTAAAAACAGGAGCTTTAGCCCTCTCCTTTGCATCACTAAGGGATTTCCACTCCTCATCAGTAAGTTTAAACTCAGTTAAATAAAATCCAATGATTAAGGTATCTATTCCTGATAAATAAATCATATCCAATGTATTTATAGCCTCCCTTGTTAAACAGTGAGGGGAGGCCCCTGCCCATGCGTGCCTGCTTTCCGCAGGGCACGCATGTGGCAGGGCTTTGTAATTAAACCTCCGTGCTAATCCAGTGCTAATCTTCAACAAAAAAAGCGTAAATAAACTTCACAAAAAGTTTACTTACGCTTCTTAACCTTTTGTTTTTTCTGGATTTTTGTTTTTAGACGAAATTGTTTTGAAAGGGTACTTTTCGGCTCATATCCGCAGTGTCCGGGGTTCAAATCCCTGCACCGCCACCAAAATTTACAACATCTCCACCAATTCCTTTGCATTCTTCGGTGCATAGCCATAGGCATCGTTGTTAAAATAAATAAAGACATCTTTTTTATCTTTTAGATAATTTTTTACCCTTTTTGCATCTTTTTTAAGTTCAGCCTTTGAATAGCATGTTGCATAGCTTCCACCCACCCCGTGCCTCCTTGTGTACACAAAGTCTGACGTAACAGGAAGCTCATCGATAAACTCAGGCCAGTCAGCCATGCAGAGGCTGACATTATGTCTCCTGCAAAGGTCAATAACATCTTCTGTTATCCAGCTTTCATGCCGGAATTCCAATGTGTGCCTGACAGGATATTTTTTGAGTAATTTTAAAAATTTTTTTAATCTTCCAATGTTAATCTTAAATCCAGGAGAAAACTGCCAGAGCACAACCTTCAGCTTCTCTTTCAGATTTAATGCCCTTTCAAAGAATAATCTTAAAGGCTCTTCAGGCTCAAGCAATCTCTTTATGTGTGTAATAAACCTGCTGCCTTTCAATGAAAATACAAAATCATCTGGCGTTTCATCATGCCATTTTTTGAAAGTGCTTGCGAGTGGAAGCCTGTAAAATGTTACGTTAAGCTCAACTGTATCAAATACTGTGCAGTAATATTCAAGCCACTTCCTCTGCGGCAGGTCAGAAGGATAAAAATTCTCTTTCCACCCCCAGTAATTGAACCCACTGCACCCAATTCTTAGTTCAGGCATAAATAAATTGTAGCAGCTATGGAGTGGATTGGCTAATTTTCAAGAAAATAAGGGATATGGAGCTAATTTCTGAAATTTATCATTTATCCTCGTGGAAGAGAGACCCATAATGTTTTTCCATACATTCAGGGCACAGGCCATGTGTAAAATCAGCTTCAGAATGTTCACTTATATACTTTTCGATTGGAATCCAATTTTCACCAACTCGAATCCTTTTACAGAATGAGCAGACTGGCAGAAAACCTTCCAAATACTTAATCCTTTTAAGAAGCCGCCATGAAAGATAGGTACTGAAGGCAAATAAAACAAAAACATAACTGCTTTCAATGAAAGCTTCAAGCCAGTTTATCGGTGTTGCCGGAGCGCCAAAAATATTGTGCGGGAGATCGAGCACCTCATCGCCAATTATTAAAAACATCACTATTCCGTATCCGACCATCTGATACAGAATCAATTTTTTTGTAATTATATCTTTAGTCATCTTCGATAATTCTATTATATGAAGAAGTAATTTGAATCTCGATACCTACCAAAAACCACTCAAATATCTTGAAAATCAATCAGGCTCTTTATCATCACCTTCGATTTTAAGATGCAACTTGTGTAAAAACCGATGATAGATGGGCGCAAAAAGCACTGCGATAAATGTCAGAAATGATATGCCGCTGAACAATGCGTAAAAAGCCGAAAACAGTTTCCCTTCACTTGAATTCAGATGGTCAACCGGCCCCATCCCGGTTAAAATCATCGAGGCATTAAGAAAAGAATCAACCCAGGGAAGCCCTCCGAAGAAATGATAACCCAAAATCCCTATCCCTATTGAGAAAACCAAGATTATCAAAGAAAAACCCGCATATCTTATCTGTCTGGAAACAAATTCCTTACGGCTGATTAATGGTTTTCGATGATGTTCAAGCATAAAAGGATGTCTTTTATCTTACAACTCTGGTTTTAACTGTGGGAATAATATCACATCTCTTATTGACACTGAATTTGTTAGAAGCATCACAAGCCTGTCAATGCCGATGCCTTCACCTGCAGCAGGAGGCATTCCATGCTCCAATGCCTTAATGAAGTCCTCATCCATCCACATTGTCTCCTCATCGCCTCTTTCTTTTGCCTCAACCTGCTTCTGGAATCTCTCTCTCTGGTCCATTGGGTCGTTCAATTCTGAAAATGCATTTGCAATCTCCCTCCCTGCAACAAAAAGCTCGAATCTCTCGACAAGCTCTGGATTGTCAGGCTTCCTTTTTGCCAATGGTGAAAGCTCGACGGGATAATCTATTATGAATGTAGGCTGTATTAATTCAGGCTCTACTTTCTCCTTGAAAATCTCATCAAGAATCTTCCCCAGTGATGCTCCCTTCTCTATCTCTATCTGGTTTTTCTTAGCCCATGCAGCAGCCTTATCAATATCATTTAATATTTCCTCGGGAACTCCCTTTTGAATGAGTGCATCGAGCATTGGTACTTTGGGATATGGAGGTGTGAAATCAATTTCAACATCTCCGTATGGCACTTTAAAACTGCCGATTGCCTTCTGCGCAACATAAGTGATTAGCTCTTCTGTCAAAGACATAAGATAGCTGTAGTCTTTATACGCAATATAAAACTCAAGCATTGAAAACTCAGGGTTATGTTTTGTTGATATGCCCTCGTTCCTGAAATTCCTATTCAGTTCATAGACTTTTTCATATCCTCCGACCAACAGCCTTTTTAAATAAAGCTCAGGCGCAATTCTTAGATAAAGATCAATTCCAAGAGCATTATGATGCGTTTTAAACGGTCTTGCAGCCGCACCGCCGGGTATCTGCTGCATCATTGGTGTCTCAACTTCAATGAAGCCCTTCTCCTCAAGGAAATCCCTCACTGCTTTAATGATTGCGCTTCTTTTCTTGAATGCCTCTTTCACCTGAGGGTTAACTATTAAATCAACATATCTCTGCCTGTATCTCGTCTCGATATCTTTGAGACCATGCCACTTCTCAGGAAGGGGTCTCAGGGATTTTGTGAGGAACTGAAAGCCGTCAACCTCTATTGTAAGCTCATTCGTCTTTGTCCTGAATAATTTTCCGCTTATTCCAACTATGTCGCCCATATCCACTTTTTTAACGACGCTGTATTTTTCACCAAGAATGTCTCTTCTGAAATAGACCTGAATCTTTCCTGTTGCATCCTGAACATGGGCAAATGCAGCCTTTCCAAAATCACGCATTGCAACGATCCTGCCTGCGATAATGCATAAAACAGGAGATGATTCAAGTGCTTCTTTATTTGAGGATTCGTATTTATTCAATAGCTCTGCTGCATGGTCTTTTGCATCAAAGACCCCGCCAAAGGGCTCGACGCCCATAGCCTTGAGCTCATCGAGCTTTTTAATCCTCTGCTCTATCTGGTCGTTTATTTCGTCCATAAAAACCTCTAATTAGTAACCAGTGACGGTGGTCAGTGTCAGTTTGCGAATCTTTACTGACACTTACACTAAACACTGACACTATCACTGATTAGTCTGCAATTATAATGATTACTTTCGAGGCAAGTCAAGGAGAGAGGAGGTAGCTGTCGGAATATCGGCAAAAGAATCCGCTCAAAGACAGTCCCCTCCTGCATTCATGAATAATATAGGAAAAGTTTCTTCCTGATTTCTTCCGCAGCAAGAAGAAATACTGCAAAAGGCACAAGCACAAGCCATGTGCTGACAGATATCGGATATGTTGAAAATATCTTATTCCCCCACGGGTGATAAACAATAAATAACTGCAAAAGTAGTTCAACCATGATTCCCAGAAATATAAGCCTGTTAGAGAAAAACCCTATACTGAATACAGATTCCTTTGATGAACGGCAGGCAAAAACATTCCCTATCTGTGTGATTATTATTGCTGTAAGACATGCAGTTGTCGCCTGCATGTAGAGGATATTATTAGCTGAAAGCATCTCGCCCTGCCATCCTTTCTTCCGTAGATTAATCTACTTTTGTAAATGGAATGGGACACTCGTTGATACCACACCTTTCTTAAATAACAGGAGACCCTTAATAAATAGAGCCGTCTGGTTATGCAGAAGATGATGCCACCATCGTGATGGAACAAACTCTGGAAGAACAACAGTAATTACGCCATCCTTGTATGCATTCTGCACTTCGTCTATATATTCTATGAGAGGCTGAGTTATAGAGCGATATGGCGATTCAAGTATATTGAGCTTAACCCCCATGCAGTGCCTGTCCCATTTCTGTTTTATCCTCGCAGTTTCCATCTCGTCTAAACACACATAGACGGCGACGACATCGTCAGAAAGCACTTTGGCATATTTGACGGCATTTATGACAGCCTGCTGCATCCCGGAGATAGGAATAATAACCGAGTGGTGACTGTATTCTTTTTCTCCGGTTATGCATCTTTCGAGTGAAAGCTGCTCTGCAACGGAAAGATAATGCTGATGCACCTTCCTTGTAACTAAAACGAGCATGGGAATGGCAATGAGCACCATCCAGGCGCCGTATGAAAACTTTTCAATGGCGATTATTGCGAGGACTATACCAGTGACAATGCCACCTATGCAGTTTATAGCAGCACTCTTAAGCCACCCCTTCCCTTTGTCTTTCATCCAGTGTTTGACCATGCCTGCCTGAGAAAGGGTGAAGGCTGTAAAGACGCCGACCGCATACAATGGGATAAGCGAATGGGTGTCGCCTCTGAAAAACACGATGAGGAGGGATGAAAGAAAACTGAGTATCAGGATTCCGTTTGAGAAGACAAGCTTGTCGCCCCGGTTCGATAACTGCCTCGGCAAATAACGGTCAGATGCCATTATAGAGGACAGCCTCGGGAAATCCGCAAACGAAGTATTTGCAGCAAGGATAAGCACCAGCATCGTGGCGAACTGGATCGTGTAATAAACAACCCCCTTGGAAAATACAGTCCTCGCAAGCTGAGAAACGACGGTCTCGTTTGGATTGGGCAGTATCCCAAAATAATTGGCGAAATAAGCTATGCCGATTGTGAGGATAGCGAGCGTGACTGCCATCCACACAAGCGTGATCCCTGCATTTCTTGCCTCAGGAGCCTTGAATGCCCGGACACCGTTTGAGATTGCCTCTATCCCGGTAAGTGTAGCGCATCCGGAGGCGAATGCCTTCAATATGATAAACACAGGGAATATGTTTGCCGCCGTCCCTGCGACCTCGTGATACTGTATGCGCGGAAGAGAAAAGAATTTTGTGAGGCTTGCCGCTATGAGTACAAGCAGGCTTCCTATGAAAAGATATACAGGGAAAGAAAACACCTTTCCTGACTCCCTCACACCTCTCAGATTTATTATTGTGATAAGCAGTATGGATGCAATGCACATTGTGACTGTATAGTCCCGGGTTGCGGGAAAAGCCGAGGTGATGGCTGCTATGCCAGCGGCCACACTGACTGTTACGGTGAGAACATAATCAATGAGGAGGGCTGCTCCGGCTATCAGTCCCGGAAACACGCCGAGATTATCCTTGGCGACTATGTATGCCCCTCCGCCGGAGGAATATGCGTGTACGGTCTGAAAATACGAGGTGGCCACTATCGCAACGAGAATAACGATTGCAATGGCAATAGGAACCGTGTAACTCAGGAGAGCGGTTCCACCTGCCACAAGTGCAAACATTATCTCTTCAGTTCCGTAAGCAACCGACGAAAGCGGGTCGGATGAAAAAACAGCAAGCCCCATTTTTTTCGAGAGGCGCTCGTGCTTTTCCTTAATGGTTTCGATAGGCTGCCCGATGAGAAAACTTTTGATAGACATAAATCCTCCTTCTTGGGGCAGTCAGGAGGAAATAAAAAAACCGCCTGGGCGGCGGTCTTTAATTTCGGCCTTTGCCCTTCCAAACGCCTGCGAGGTTAGCTGTCGGGCTCGGGAATGGAAGTTCCCTATCCTTTCGGA
>JAKALU010000019.1 GCA_021824065.1 Nitrospirota bacterium | reverse complement strand
GAGTGTCCGAGTGTCAGGGTGTCAGAGTCCTTGGAACTTTGACCCTTTGACTCTTTGACCCTTTGACCCTTAATTAGCTTGTACCTCCTCGACCGTTCTATCCTTGTAATCTTCTTCAGTCCGCATGCATGACATACTGATACAGCATTTGTTGACCATGCAGTCGTAAAGTTCATTCTGGGGCCGACCTCTAAAATAGAGTTGAGAGTTGGGAGTTGAGAGTTGAGAGTTAAAAAACTTTTCTCATCAAAATTCTCCGGCTCGAATGTCTCGGCCAGAAGCCAATTCAGGATTTTTAGCTCATTGTCTGTGAGAGGCGCAGTCGTCTCGATGTTAAAACAGTATTCTGTTTCAATGCCTTTTATGTCAGGAGAGACTTTCAGCCTGACAATCGAAATAAGTTCTTTCTTTTTTGTATCTGATAAGGCTGGGGTTCTATAAAAATGGAATAAGTTCATATGTCTAAATTTAACATTATTGATAGCAAATAAGCAGGCGTGTCGGGTGAAAAAGTTTTAAGCGACACCTTTTCGCCTCGGCGAATCCGCCTGAGGCGGAGAAGTCTTGGCTTAACACATTACAAATCTTAAGTAACCGAAGACTTCAGGCGACGGTTCAAACAAGATTTCATTTTTCCAAGTAAGATTCCAAATCTACATATATGTCTTTGTCGCATTCAAAACTTTTGAACACGGCATGCCTGCTTAATTAATGACCCCTTATCCAAAAACCCTTTTGAATATATAATCCACATTCTTTAAGTAATATTTCAGGTCGAATATCTTTTCTATATCTTTTGATTTAAGATATTTTTTTATGTCCTTGTCTTTCAGCAGCAGTTTTTTGAACTCGATGCCTTTGCTCCAGCTCTTCATCGCATTCCTCTGAACGACTGTATATGCATTCTCTCTGCTCATGCCTTTGCCCGTAAGTGCAAGGAGTACTCGCTGGGAATTATAAAGGCCATAGCTTCTGTCCATGTTTTCTTTCATCCTCTCAGGATAAACATGCATGCCTTCGAGTATGCCTTTAAGCCTGTCCAGCATATAATCAACAAGTATAGTGCTGTCAGGTATTATCACGCGCTCAACAGATGAATGGGATATATCACGTTCATGCCATAGAGCAATATTTTCAAGAGCTGCCATTGCATTTGAACGGACAAGCCGTGCAAGACCCGAGAGGTTTTCGCATCCAACAGGGTTTCTCTTATGAGGCATTGCAGATGAGCCCTTCTGCCCCACAGTGAATGGCTCTTCTGCCTCCAATACCTCTGTTCTTTGAAGGTGTCTTATCTCAACAGATATTTTTTCTATTGATGCTGCAATAAGCGCAAGCACAGTTAGATATTCTGCATGTCTGTCCCTCTGAACAACCTGCGTTGCAACAGTCTCAGGCTTAAGCCCGAGTTTTTTACATACCTTTTCTTCGATCTCCGGAGGGATGTTTGAGAATGTGCCAACAGCACCTGAAAGCTTGCCAACGCTAATCACTTCTTTTGCCCGCTTCATTCTTACAAGATTTCTTTTCATATCCTCATACCAGAGCGCAAACTTTAAACCGAATGTCATGGGCTCTGCATGAACTCCGTGGCTGCGGCCGATTGTAGGGGTATTTTTGTATTTGTAAGCCTGCTTTTCGAGGACAGGCATAAGTCCTTTTATATCTTTTATTATGATGTCCGATGCTTCTCTCATCAGAAGCGATTGTGCAGTATCAACTATGTCTGATGATGTAAGGCCCTTGTGGATGAACCTTGATTCTGGACCAACATTTTCAGCAACAGATGTGAGGAATGCGATAACATCATGCTTTACAACCTTCTCTATCTCGTCTATTCTTTTAACATCGAACTTTGCTTTTCTCTTGATGACAGCAACTGCGTCCACTGGTATCTCTGCAAGTTCTGCCCATGCCTCACATGCTGCAATCTCAACATCAAGCCATTTTTGAAATTTATTTTCAGGCTCCCATAGCCTTCCCATAATTGGTCTTGTATATCTTGGTATCATAATCCCCCTCTTCACTTAGTAGTTAAAGTTCTCTCCACCCTAACTACTGACCACTGACTACTAATAACTGGTTTTATCATGCCCCTCTTTCAAGTCTCTCTATCAACGGCAAAGGCAGCCCTGCATTATGCATTTTTCTCTGTGTCGTTTCAACATCATATTTTACTCTTCTGAGCTCAACTTTTTCATCACTAATTATCGCATAACATGCCCTTGGATCTCTGTCTCTCGGCTGCCCCACGCTACCGGCATTTATTATATATCTTTCAGCCTTTCCGAGCTTGGCATCGCTTTTGTACGTAACCATCTCCCCTGATGGAAGGCGTTCTATTATAAATGGGTAGTGGCTGTGTCCAAGAAGACATATCTTCTGCTCAAAATAACGAAAATTATTCTCAGCATCCCACAATGTCAGGAGATAATGCCATTCCTCAGGTTCTTTGGGTGTTGAATGAACAAGGAGGATATTATTTCTCTTTAAGACCTTTATCATTGGCCAGGCCCTGAGGATATCGAGATTCTTTTCTGTTATCACGGTCGATGTCCACTCTATTGCTGCCCTTGCATATTCATTAAAGTAATCTGTATCTGTTAAACCGATAACAGCAGAATCGTGGTTTCCTATCAGCAGTGTTTTGCAGTGGTCTTTCAGTAAATCAATACACTCATTCGGATTGGGGCCGTATCCGACAGCATCGCCTAAAAATATGACATTTTCAACCTTTCTTTTTCTTATATCTTTTAGCACTGCCTCAAGTGCCTCAAGATTTGCATGCACATCTGAAATCACAGCGTAACGCACTATGATGCCTTCTGCTTTTTCTTTATGTTTCTGGCGATCTTATCAAGAATGCCGTTTATGAATGATGCGGATTCTGATGTTGAATATTTTTTTGCAATCTCTATAGCCTCGTTTATTGTTACTGCTGGCGGGATATCCTTGCGATATAGCAATTCATAGACGGCAAACCTTAAAATATTCCTGTCAACAGCCGCCATCCTCTGAAGCACCCAGTGTTCTGCTGCCTTTTTTATTACAGAATCTATTTCATCAAGCGTGGAAAGGGTCCCTTCAATAATATCCGATGCGAATTTCGTGACCTCAGGGTCTTTTTCTTTATCAGCCCAGAATTGCTTGAGATTATTCTTCCTGTGGTTTTTATCTCTAAAATCAGACTGGAATAGGAATTGAAGCACATATTCTCTTGCCTTGCGACGTTTCATAAGGCAGTGATGAGTGAATAGTGAACAGTGAATAGTAAAAGACTACTGAGTGCTAATCGCTGATTGCTGACTGCTTTTTCTGAACTCTGAACTCTGAACTCATAACTCATAACTTTTTCATCAATTGTGCCATCTCGATGGCTGTTAAGGCTGCATCCCAGCCCTTGTTCCCACTCTTAGTCCCTGCCCTTTCGACTGCCTGCTCGATGGTATCTGATGTGATAATACCAAAGGCCATAGGCACACCTGTTTCCATTGAGGCTGACGCAATGCCTTTTGATACCTCTGCAGCAACATATTCAAAATGTGGAGTTGCACCCCTGATTACTGTGCCAAGACATATTACTGCGTTACATGTTCCTTTTGACGCCACTTTTTTCGCCACCAGGGGTATCTCAAATGAGCCTGGAACCCTCACAACATCTATGTCGTCTTCTTTTGCCCCATGCCTTAAGAGTGCATCCATTGCACCATCGAGAAGTTTACTTGTAATAAAATCATTGAATCTGCTTACAATAATTGCAAATTTTAATCCTTTTGCCTGCAGTTCACCTTCGACTATTTTCATAAATCCTCCTAAGCATTTTGTGTGTTAGACGCCACTATTATATACTTTTAAAGATGAAATTTGAAGGTGCTAACTTCTGTTATGCTTTGTTCTCAACTTTATCTTTTCAATCAGAATAGCCCCGATAAGACAAAACCGTAGCAGATTTAGAGGGTCTGAATTGGGCGGGATAGGCTGCTCATAAGCCCGTGTTGATATTCTGTAAGACTCTAAATTTCTTGCCCTGAAAGGTATTTTTCTGAACAAATCTCTGCTCTATATCTCTTATTACCTCATGACGGCTTCTATCCCATCTTGGTGCGATCAATATGTCATCAGGTGCGGTTGCAAAGAGTCTTTGAATAACGATATCAGGAGAAAGCCTTTCGATAAAACTCACAATAAAATCCAGGTATTCTTCATATGTAAATGTGTAAAAAGGATTCTCTTTATACGCTGCTGCCAGTGGCGTATCTTTTACGATCTGAAGCTGGTGTATCTTTAAAAAATCAAGGTGAATCCCTGAAATCTCATCTGCCATATCAAGCATCTCGTCTTTTGTCTCTGTGGGGAATCCTACGATTATATGTGCGCCTATAGAGATGCCCCTGTTGCGAGTCAATGAAACTGCATCCAGAAATGTCTTGTAGTCATGCCCTCTGTTTATGAACATTAGGGATTTATCGTAGATGGACTGAAGACCATATTCTACAAGGATAAAATATTTTGTTGCTAAAGATTCGAGGAGTTCAAGTTTATTCTTATCTATGCAGTCAGGTCTTGTTCCTATGGCAAGACCGATGACAGACGGCTCTTCGAGAGCCTCTTTGTAAAGTAACGCGAGTTCTTCAACAGGCGCATAGGTGTTTGAATATGGCTGAAAATATGCGAGGAACTTTTCAGCCCCGTATCTCTTGCTCAAATAGGCGATACCATTCCTTATCTGTTCTTTTACCGGCAACGCAGGTCTGCAGGAGCTTGGCCGGAAACTGTCATTGTTGCAGTAGATACAGCCTGTGAGCCCGAGGGTTCCATCCCTGTTTGGGCATGTAAAACCTGCATCCACATTAACCTTGTAAATAGTTGTGCCTAACAATTTCCTCATATAAGGGCCAAAGGAATTATATCTTCGCGTCATATTTAAATTATTTACCTTTGCCGGGAGTTCTGTCAACATATATGTCTCTTTTCAAAAATGGTAGAATGCTTATGTATGAACATGAAAGCCGATAGGAGGACTTCAAATGTCAGAAGCAGGTGGTGATAAGAAAAATATATCGAGACATATATTGCCGACATCTTCAAACTTGTTAGGGCTGTGCTTTGTGATACTCAGCTTTATAAATCTTTCAGAGTTTGGAGCCAAAACTGTTATTGATGAATTAGTTGGAATAACAATGTTTTTTTTCCTTATTTCAAGCATTTTATCGTACGCGTCCATGCGCTCTAAGAGAAGGGCAGAACTTTACGAGAAGATTGCAGATATTATTTTTCTGAGTGGATTGTTTTTCCTAACATTGATTTCAATAATAGTTACTTTTGAGGTAGTAAAATAAAGATTCCTCTATTTTCTGAAATAAGACCTCCAACCAGTGGATGCTAAAACATAAAAAGAGGTGGAGCGAGCTTTTGTCAAAGGGAAGGGCTTTCTGGATGGGTTGGTAAAGTCTTTAAAGAGGGGAAACCGTTGTGCTGCAAGGGTGTAGAGGAGTCTAAAAAGTCTTCTTGTCGGAAACCTTGTCATTTCAGCAGAACATGTTGATTTTACACAATTTCTTAACTGCATAAAAATTAAGCAAAGGTGGAAGAAATAAACTCTATGAATGATTCCTGGAAGTGTTCAACGGAGTTAGTAACAAGTTGCTAACATTATGTTAATAACTTGAATTTGTAATTTTAGACCTGTCTATATTTTTTATTATCCTTTTGTTCTCAATGAAAACACAATCAACAAAAAATCTGACAATGGTTAAAAAAAGGGATACCAATTAAAATGGTGGAGCTGATCGGGATCGAACCGACGACCTCTTGAATGCCATTCAAGCGCTCTCCCAACTGAGCTACAGCCCCTCAGCTAAAATCTGCAGTGCAAATTTCAGAGTGAATAGTTTTCAGTAATCAATTGTCAGCAAGAAGAAAACAATTTAATTATAACATTTTATTTGTGTAACACAGAATTTTAAATTTTAAATTACTTTTAGTCAAGGCGTTCAGCTTCTATAATGGCCGCGTTAGAGAATGGGAGGGGAACTACTTTCCGGATATTATCTCCCTGAAGCATTGTGAATTGCGGATATTATCATACGTCGTTGACGTCTTTATGTAATTCCAGTTGTTGTAGCCTTTCTCCACTGCCAGCCTCAGCCATCTGCATGCCTCTTCAGGATTATTTTTTGCCGCATATAGTTCAGCTATGCTGTTCAGCGCATAAATATTATCGCTGTTGAGTTCGAGCGATTTTTTTATATCCCTTTCCGCCTCTTCGAGTTCCCCCATCAAAAGATAGCTGAATCCCCGGTTATTATACGGCATGCCGTTAAGCGGTTTTAATTCTATTGCCTTATTGTAATCAGCGATTGCAAGGTCAAAACGTCCTAATTCCTGATATACATTTCCCCTGTTGTTGTAGGCTATGAAATATTCCGGATTCAGCTCAATGGCCTTGCTATAATCAGCGATAGCAAAGTCGTACTGTTTTTTTTTGTAGTAGGCATTGCCCCTGTCCTTATAAGCCCTGTAGTTCAGCGGATTTAACTTTATGGCTTTGTTGCATTCAGCAATAATTTGGTCATATTTCCATTTCTTTGTCATGCATCCTCTGATTGTCAGACATTATATCAAAATATTGCACTTGCTGCTTGATGTATTATTAATTCACACTTGTGTTGTAAAATAGGCACATATTTTAACCTTTTCATAAATCAAAATCCCTGTTTTTAAATGGAATTTTATCTGGCACATTTGTTGCTCTAAAAAAAAGTGTTTTTTTATTGACAAAAAATGATTTTGCATGCTATAAAACAAAGCAAAAAGTTGGAAAGGGGAGGTGATGCTTAAGACAAGAGAAGAAATAAAAGTAATGAGGTAAGAGAGGAAGTAAAAAAGGAATCCGCCTTTGGCGGATAAATGCTGAACTAACCATAAGGAGGTTAGGAAGTGAAAAAATATTTAGCAATAATTTTAGGCATGCTGTTTGTTTTCGGCTTTGCAGCCAGTGCCTTTGCTGGTGAAGTCGCAGTAGGCGACGACACAAAGGTTACTCTGGGCGGCGAGTTGAGAGTAAGAGGTTGGTATGTGGATAACATCTCAGGGAACAGAAGGGCGTTATCATCACCGTCTGACACCGGTTCTCAGGCATGGTATGATGAAAGGGTAAGGCTCACTCTAAAGGCAGATGTGACCAAAAACACTACCGGTTATATAGCCCTTGAAACTGGTTCTGCTACCAGTGATGTTAACACCTGGGGCACACTTAATTCACACCAGGGTGGCCCGACACAGCTTCTTGAGGCATGGATTCTTCACAAAGGCTCAGGCCTTCTTGGAATACCTGCAGGCTTGAAGGTTGGTCATATGCCTTTGGCACTCAGTGAGAAACAGTTCCTTGATCACACAAAATTTGGCGATGATGCAGTTGTGTTCTTTATGGACCCAACAAAGGAAGTTCATATCGGACTGCTTACAGCAAAACTTTCAGAAGCCACTTCTGCTGCAAACAGTGCAGCCGATATTGACGGCTATGTAGCACTTATGACATATAAGCTTAACAAGGACAATACCCTTGGTGCTAACTATGCATATGTGAACTACCCGGATGGCAAACTCTCATTCCAGAACCTCGGCCTCCATGCAAACGGTTTAATCTCAGGTCTTTCTTATAAGACAGAGTTAGACCTTCAGTTCGGTGACGAGAGTGCAACAAGGGAGTTTGGCGGATATGGATTCCTGTTAGGGCTCGGTTACAAGCTCAACCCTGTAAACTTAAGGGCTGAATTTGCCTATGGTAGCGGTGATAGTGACGCTGCTGACAACGAGAACAAGGAATTCCAGGTCACATCCGGCAACGATGTTCATTACACCTTTATCTATGAATACACAACAAGGGGTGCAGCAAGTGCACAGGACCTGGCCAATTCAGGTGGCCGTGCATCCGGTATAGCAAACACAACTTATTTCAGACTCGGTCTTGATGCTGATTTAATGAAAGACCTGAAGGCTTCTCTTGATGGCTTTATGCTCAGAGCCTCAAAGGCAGTAACAGGCTCAAAGAAGATCGGAACAGAAATTGATGCGAAACTTGCATACAAGATTGACAAAAACCTCGTCTATGGTATTACACTTGGATATCTTGACACAGGAAAATGGTGGGAAGATAATGCAGGCGTAAGCTCAGCCAACAACAAGAACATCACACAGTTCATGCACTCACTTACACTCAGCTTCTAATTGTAGAATCTCATTTGATATTAAAGGCGGTTGCCGAATGGCAACCGCCTTTTTATTTTGATAAATTCTCTTCTCCAATTTTGTGTTAAAATTATCTGCGTATGAAAAATAAAAAAGGCAAAGTCTATCTTGTCGGCGCAGGGCCGGGTGATATTGGCCTGTTCACAATTAAGGGTATGAGATGCCTTCAAAAAGCAGATGTGGTTGTCTATGACTTTCATCTTAATGCACAGGTCTTGAATTATATAAACCATAATGCAGAATTCATATATGCTGGCAAGCGCGGCGGGCATCACACAATGACACAGGATGAGATAAATAAAGTACTTATAGAAAAAGCAAAGGAAGGCAGTGTTGTATGCAGACTCAAGGGTGGAGACCCATTCGTGTTTGGCAGGGGCGGTGAAGAGGCTGAAGCGCTTGCAAAAGAAGGCATTGAATTTGAGGTTGTACCTGGCGTGAGTTCTTCTATCGCAGCACCTGCATATGCAGGAATACCGATTACACACCGATTGTATTCATCATCATTCGCAGTCATTCCTGGCTATGAGGATACAACTAAAGAGGAATCCGCAATAGACTGGTCAAGGCTTGCAACAGGCGTTGGAACATTGATTTTTCTGATGGCTGTAAAAAATATAGATGTGCTTATAAAAAAGCTGATCGAAAATGGCAGAAGTCCTGACACCCCGGTTGCTGTAGTAAGGTGGGGAACAAGACCAGAGCAAAAGACCATAGTCGGGACACTGGGAAATATTGTTGCGCTCGTAAGAGAAAAAGAGCTAAAACCCCCTGCTGTAATGGTTGTTGGAGATGTAGTCAGGCTGAGAGAAACGCTGAAGTGGTATGAGAGAAAACCACTTTTCGGCCATAGGATACTCGTAACAAGAGAGCACTCAGGGGAGTTCGAACTTCTCGAGGAATTAGGTGCTGAGATAATTGAGTTTCCGACAATAGAAATAGTTCCTCCTGAAAACTATGATGAACTCGATAAAGCAATAGCTAAGATCGAGACGTACAACTGGCTGATATTCACCAGTGGTAATGGCGTTAAATATTTTCTGAAAAGATTTATGGAGAAAGATAAAGACATCAGAGATTTGAAAGGTATTAAGATATGTGCAATCGGAACTAAGACAGCATCAGAGATTAAAAAATATGGAATTAAAGTTGATTTAATACCAGAAGAATTTAATGCAGAAGGACTGATAGAAACATTCACCCCCCCTAATCCCCCCCTTGGTAAGGGGGGGAGCGAAGGGGGGGTAGACTTTAAACCATTAAAAGGAATCAAATTCCTGCTTCCCCGCGCTGAAAAGGCAAGGGAGTTATTCCCTGAAAAGGTAAGAGAACTCGGAGGCGAAATAGATGTCCCTGTGGCTTACCGTGCGATCAAGCCTGAAGTTCATGGAAAAAGATTAAAAAGATTTTTAAGGGAAGGCCGTATATCAATAGCGACATTTACAAGCGCAGCAACTTTTAATAACTTTAGGGAAATCATTGGCGATGACGCTGACGAACTCCTTAAAGACGTTGCAATCGCTGTTATTGGACCTGTCACTGCTAAGGCAATTGAGAAGGCAGGACTCAGGGTCCATATTATGCCAAAACAGGCAACCATCGAGGCAATGGTAGAGGAAATAATAAAATGGGCGACGAAGACAGAAGAAAAAAATTGATTGCAGTCATAGGCGGAAGGCATGTTGAAAAGGCACTTCTCAGAGAAGCTGGGAATGTTGGAAGGCTCATAGCCAGCAAAGGAGCAGTCCTTGTATGCGGTGGTCTTGGTGGTGTGATGGAGGCTGTCTCAAGAGGGGCAAAAGCAGAGGGTGGACTTACAATTGGAATACTTCCGCATGAAAATACTAAGGAGGCAAATGAATATATAGATGTCCCTATAGCAACTGGACTGGGTATCGGAAGAAATGTTATCATAGCTCGTACAGCAGACGCTCTGATAGCAGTTGGCGGCGAATATGGAACACTCTCTGAGATCGCATTTGCACTCCAGATGGGAAAGCCCGTTGTTGGTATTCGAACATGGGACATAGAAGGTATTGTTAAAGCAGAAAACGCCGAAGATGCAGTCAACAAGGTTTTTGGGATTTTGAAATCATAAAAGTTTTTAGTTGTTAGTTTTTAGACTAACAACTAATCACTGACAACTATTCACTGCCGTTATCGCCCCCTTAGCTCAGAAGGATAGAGCACAGGTTTCCTAAACCTGGTGTCGCAGGTTCGATTCCTGCAGGGGGCACCATTCTTTTATACAGAAAAAATCATCTTGGGTTTGATATAATTCTCTAACCCCTAAATACCCTGACATAGAGCTAAAGAAGGGCACTAAATACAGGATTGTCGGGAAGGTTGTGAAGAAGGAGAAGAGGTATTGATGAAATCAATTTATATTACTTTAAAGTATAATACTCGTAAGTAATCTTATGAGGTGAGGATGTTCATAAACAGGGTAAAAGAGCTTGAGGCTCTGAGTTCGGCCTACAAAGACAGCAAGGCACAATTTATTGTTATCTACGGAAAAAGACGTGTAGGCAAGACCGAGCTCGTCAAGCAGTTCTTCAAAAACATTCCTCATATATATTTTCTTGCTGACAAGGCGCCTGAAAAAGAACAACTCAGTCTCCTCTCTGAAAAGGTCGGCCTTCTATATAAGGACCAGTTCCTGCTTTCACGTGGCTTCGGTAACTGGTACGACTTTTTCACATACATCAAGGGAAAGGGCAGGGTTGTCCTTGCGATAGATGAATTCCCCTTCCTCATAGAGGCAAACAGGGCTGTCCCTTCAATATTCCAGAAAGGTTGGGATGAAGGGCTTAAAGATTCTGGGATATTCCTTATCCTTCTTGGATCAAGCATAGGTATGATGGAGACTGATGTCCTTGGCTATAAGTCCCCTTTATTCGGCAGGCGGACAGGCCAGCTTCTTATCGAGCCTCTCAGCTTCTGGCATGCAAAAAAGTTCTTCCCCAGGATTTCTGATGAAGATTTCATGTATATCTATTCAGTCCTCGGTGGAACTCCTGCATATCTCCTTCAGTTCGACCCTGCAGCTGACCTCTGGACGAATATCAGGAAGAAGATATTTGCGCATGACGCATACCTTTTCAGTGAGCCTGAATTCATTCTGAAAGAAGAACTCCGTGAGCCGAGGAACTATTTTTCAATAATCAGGGCTATTTCAATGGGCAAGGCAAGAGCAAGCG
This sequence comes from Nitrospirota bacterium, assembly GCA_021824065.1. Classification (GTDB taxonomy): domain Bacteria; phylum Nitrospirota; class Thermodesulfovibrionia; order Thermodesulfovibrionales; family UBA1546; genus JAKALU01. The sequence continues at coordinate 16,877 of JAKALU010000019.1, read as the reverse complement.
AGATTATCAATGAGACAGGGTTCGAAAAAAATGTCGTCGGAAAATATCTCTCAGTTCTCACAGATCTGAGGATTGTAAAAAGAGAGGTGCCTGTCACCGAGAAAGCCTATGAAAAGAGCAAGAAGGGCATTTACATGCTCGACGATAATTATTTCAGGTTCTGGTTTAAATACGTCTTCCCGAACAAGAGCTTTATCGAGGAGGGAGAGACCGATTATGTAATCAAGAACAAGATCAGGCATGAACTGGATATCTTTGTTTCCCAGACCTATGAGGAGGTATGCCGGTCATATGTCAAAAAAGGACTCCCGAAGGGCATGAAGTTTAACAAGGTCGGAAGGTGGTGGACAAAGGATGCTGAAATAGATGTTGTCGGGATTAATGAGGACGACAACGCTATCCTTTTTGGAGAGGCAAAATGGTCTGCAAAGCCTGTTGGGATAAATATACTTAACGAACTAAAAGCAAAGGCAGAGAAAGTCCAGTGGGGCAACAGCAAGACCACAAAGCATTATGCGCTATTTTCGAGAAAAGGGTTTACGAGTGAAATGTTGAAAGTGGCGGAGAGGGAAAAGGTTTTGTTGTTCAAGGGCATTGAAAAGGTCGGATGAAATGATGGCCATTTCAGAAGATCACTTTAAACAACGTGTCGCTTAAAGATAGGAATAATATACTCGAAAATATTAGGACCTTTGAGTCTCGTATTAAGGAAATAGATGCTGAACGAGAACGGTTAGTTAATGAACTTAAAGAATTACGTATTACGCTTTCTAATCTTGAACTTTCTTCTTCACAATATGCAAAAAGTGCTGCAATAATAAATGCCCAATCTCCACTCAATAAAAAGATAGCCCTGTTTCGCTCTTTGTTTAGAGGCAGGGAAGATGTTTACCCAAAATTATGGACAAGTAAAAAGACCGGAAATAAAGGATATAGCCCGGTTTGCGAAAATGAATGGATCAGCGGGGTCTGCAGGAAACCCGCGTTAAGATGTGGTGAGTGTGATAATCGGAAGCTTTCCCCAGTGACCGATAATGTAATCCGCAGGCATCTGGAAGGAAATATCACAATTGGAATCTATCCTATGCTTGAGGATGAAACCTGTCATTTCCTTGCTATAGACTTTGACAAACAAGCATGGCAGGAAGATATAAAGGCATTTATGGAAACCTGCAAAGATAATAATATTCCTGCTTCCCTTGAACGGTCTCGTTCTGGCAACGGAGGACATATCTGGATATTCTTTTCAGAGCCGATTTCTGCTGCTCTCGCCAGGCAAACGGGAAGCTTCTTAATAACAGAAACCATGTCTAAGAGGCACGAACTTGATATGGAAAGTTATGACCGTATATTCCCTAATCAGGATACCATGCCCAAAGGAGGTTTCGGGAATCTTATTGCCCTCCCTCTGCAAAAAGCTCCTTCGGAAAAAGGCAATAGCCTCTTCTTGGATGAAAATCTGATTCCATATTCTGATCAGTGGGCATATCTATCAGATGTGAGAAGAATGACGCTTAAGGAAATCCAGACTTTTGTTACAGAGACTATTAAAACAAAGGACATTATTGGAATAAGCATGAGCCAGACGGATGAAAGTGATAAGCCATGGGAAATGCCTTTATCCAATAAACGAAAGATTGAGCGCCTCTCATGCAAATTGCCGTCAGAAATAAATGCGGTGCTGGCAAACAGAATTTATCTAAAAAAAGAAGGATTGCCTTCACAGTTGCTTAACCAGATTAAAAGACTTGCTGCATTTCAAAATCCTGAGTTTTATAAGAAACAAAGTATGCGCCTCTCCACTGCTTTGACACCGAGAGTAATCTGCTGTGCTGAAAATATTCAAAATTACCTTACAATCCCTCGAGGATGCCTTGATGACCTGAAAGAACTTTTAACAACAAACAAAATAGCACTTAATATTCAGGACAAGCGTTTCGCTGGAGATAAGGTTGATTTTTATTTTCATGGCGAGCTTACTGAGGAGCAAGATAAAGCTTGTAAAAAGATGCTTGAATATGAAACCGGCATATTTGTAGCTCCGCCGGGTATTGGTAAGACAGTGATAGGGATACGTCTAATCGTATCAAGGGGAATAAACACTCTTGTTCTCGTTCACCGCAAGCCTCTCCTTGAACAATGGCGCGCACAGATAGCCTCTTTTCTTGAAATACCTACTAAAGAGATCGGTCAAATTGGCGGTGGGAAAGACAAGGCAACAAATGTAATAGATGTAGCTATGCTCCAAAGTCTGGATAAAGGAAGAGAAGTCGACCAACGGATTAAGAATTATGGTCAAGTCATTGCGGATGAATGCCACCATATTTCAGCTTTTTCCTTTGAGAAAGTCATGATGGGAGCTAACGCAAAATATATTATTGGTCTGACTGCGACTCCTTATAGACGTGATGGACATCAGCCAATCATTACGATGCAATGCGGGCCTGTGCGACATAAAATAACTTCCTCAAAGAATAATGCAGAATCATCTTTAAGGTATAGACTTATAACACGAGTTACTAATTTTTCCTGTCCCTGGTCTGATGGTGATAAAATTCACAACCTCTGGCCACTGCTAATTTCAGATGAGGAAAGAAATCAGATGATATTCGATGACATATTGAATGCACTCAATGAGAAACGGTCACCTATAGTCTTGACAGAAAGGAAAGAGCATCTTGAAACACTCAAACAAAAACTTCAAAATTTTGTTAAGAACATAATTGTTTTACATGGCGGAATGAGAATAAAAGTAAGGAAAGAAATGATCGCTAAGCTCACTGAAATTCCCGATTCAGAGGAAAGATTAATCATTGCAACAGGGCAATATCTTGGTGAGGGGTTTGATGATCCTCGACTTGATACTCTTTTCCTTGCTATGCCATTCTCTTTTAAAGGCAAGATGGTTCAGTACGCCGGAAGATTACATCGACAATACCCTGGGAAAACGGAGATAAGAATTTACGATTATGCTGATACAAACATTCCAGTATTAATGCGCATGTATAAAAGAAGACTTAAGGCATACAAGGCCTTAGAATACGAAGAAATTACACCTCTTTAAGAAAGACGACCTCTTTTTTATTTGCAAGATTTTGGGTCGAAAAATATTCCGAGATATCTAAAAACAATTTTTTCAACATAGGGCTTGGCCGAGGTTTGATGAAAGCATCGCAGAAGCATTGCAAGGCGAAGGACAAGCATCGGAGGAGCGCTCTCCTCGGCGAGTCCGCCGGGGCGGAAAGGCATGTGCTTGCCTCTGGCATGAGCTTGAAGCTGGAGAGTAGCGGAGGCTTGAAGCGAACCCTTGCTGTGCTGAACTGTTCCTTGCGTAGCAAAGGATCATGAAGACACTGAATGCAAGGGGCATGACAGATTGCAAGCGAAATGACTGAGCTACAGGGGGCTATGGTAAACTGGCTGCGAAAGGCGGGCGGGTGAGCAGCCAAACCTTAGTCGGCCTTTTAATTGTTGCGTGAAAAAATCGTGAAAGAAATATATCCAAAACCATATAAAACTGACGATTTACATATAAGCAGAAACCATGTTAAAATCCTTTACCATCAAGTATTTGATAGGTATTTTCAAGCACTTGTAAAGTCCCCTGTATTGGTTTCCTAAACCTGGTGCCGCAGGTTCGATTCCTGCAGGGGGCACCATTCTTTTATACAGAAAAAATCATCTTGGGTTTGATATAATTCTCTAACCCCTAAATACCCTGACATAGAGCTTAAGAAGGGGACTAAATACAGGATTGTGGGGAAGGTGGTTAAGAAGGAGAAGAAGTATTGATATGCAGTTCTTTTTATGGAGATAAAAAATCATGAGGTCATTTGAACACGATTTCCTTCTTGAAACACCGATTTCGCATTCTCTTCTTATGTCTGTGCGCGCCCTCGGCGAATTCAGGGGAAGACAGATGCTTTATACAGAGCAGTCTCCTGAGGTCTTAGAAACTCTCAGACGGGTTGCTATGGTTCAAAGCGCTGAATCATCCAACAGAATTGAGGGTGTTACAGTAGCTCCTGGCCGTATTGACGGACTGATTTTAAAGAAGACAAAACCTCGCGACCGCTCTGAGCAAGAAGTTGCAGGATACCGCGATGTGCTGGCTTCCATCCACGCCAACTATCACAATATGCGTCTTTCAACAGACCTTATATTGAACTGGCACAGGACAATGTATCATTACACATCTGAAAAGGGTGGAAAATGGAAGACAAAAGACAATGCTATCTTAGAGGTTCGTCCTGATGGTCGTCAGGTTGTGCGCTTTCAGCCGGTTTCCGCTCTGGCTACTCCAAAGTTCATGGCGCATTTGATTAAGATGTTCAACAAAGCAATGGAAGAAGGAAAAACAGAACCACTGCTTCTGATTGCCTCTTTTGTATTCGATTTTGAATGCGTCCATCCTTTCATGGATGGCAATGGCCGCATTGGACGGCTGCTTACGCTACTGCTTCTATACCAGAGCGGCTATGAAGTCGGCAGATACATAAGCCTTGAACGAATTGTGGAAGAGAGTAAAGAGACTTATTATGAGGCGCTCCTTAAAAGTTCTCACAATTGGCACGAGGCACGGCATGACCTGAGGCCATGGTGGAATTATTTTCTTGGGATGCTGACTGCTGCATACAAGGAATTCGAGGCAAGGGTAGGTACAATCACATCAGCACGTGGCGCAAAGCGTGAAATGGTCCGCGCTGCCATCGGGCGTCTGCCTATGAGATTCACAATAAGCGATCTAAAACGAGTTTGTCCGGGAGTGAGCTATCCAACATTACAACGGGCTCTTTCTGACTTAAGGAAAGAAAAGAAGATAAAGTGCCTTGGCAGAGGGCCTGATGCACAGTGGGAGCGCATTGAGGGCTGATAAGATAATCATATCACGAAATTGTGATGTGATAAGATTAATGTTGCTGAGAGTGAATTTGGTAATAGCCGTTTAATAGGGTAATAACTGGCAGGTTATTACACCAATAATGAAAAGTATTACACCATTTAGGAAGATAGTAAAGACGTGTCGAAATTTTATTAAAATATCGACACGTATTAAGAACATTTCGAAGTTGTCGACATGATGGATGTGTCCAAATTTTATGAGAACTATTAGGAGAAAATCGTTACTTTACAGGAGTGGTGTTGAAGTATGACATCCAATACGTAATAATTCGCATATTAAATGAACTTTGACGCAAGGAATATACTGAAAAACTACTTTCTGCCCCTTACCTTATATTTTGTTACAATTTTGTTGAACAATTGGTTGTGTTTTGTTACACGTAGCGTCAAAATTAGGTTATAGAATATAACATTTATTCAGCATATAACAGGCTGATTCCTGTTGAAGTAAAGTCAGGAAAGTCCGGGACATTGCGGTCCCTCCTCAATTTCATTGATGAAAGCAGAAATAATTTTGCGATTAGAATATATTCAGGGGTATTAGGGATTGAAAAGATATGGACTCCCAATAAAAAGCAATTTGCTCTATTTTCTATCCCATTCTATTTACTACATCGCATAGAGCAATTGCTCGATGGAGTGTTGTAATTCACTGGGCTTGGACGGGCGTTGCAATAACAAGTGCAAAAGAACAGCAGTGCGTAAGTTAGGAAGCTGGAAAGTGTGAATGCATCAAGGCGTAGAAGGGTCAGAGTATCAGAGCATCAAAGTGTCAAAGATAAAAGTGCAGCGAGAACTTCTGGACTTTTGACTTCCGGACTATGGGACTCCAAAAAATTGTTGCGTGAAAAAATCGTGAAAGAAATATATCAAAAAAGATATAAGACTACCGATTTACATATAAGCAGAAACCATGTTAAAATCCTTTACCATTAAGGATTTGATAGGTATTTTCAAGCACTTGTAAAGTCCCCTGTATTGGTTTCCTAAATCCCGAATGCTTTCGGGATTCGATTCCTGCTCGTGCGCGGGGGCGTGCAGGGGGCACTTTAATTTAGGGAAATGGTCAAAAGGGAAGGATATGATATTTTCGCTCATTCTCGGTCGCCGAGGCGACCTCCGAGGGCTTTTGCCTCTTACACCCCCTTAGTCCCCCCCTTGCCAAGGGGGGGACTAAGGGGGTGTTGAATATCGGCGAGAGAATCCGCTCAAATACTATGTCCGCCCCGACTTAGTTGTGAATTTTAAAGTGACATGAAAAATCAGATTAAATATCTTCAAAATCTATTCTATGACCTGCTGAACGATTACGGCAGAGTTTACGTAATCGTTAAATATTCAGAGCGCACTGTTATAGGTAACAGGGGATTTTCAGAAAAAGAGAAAGAAAAAGGTCTTGTTTTAGTATTCAACAACAGGAATAGCAGAAACATTCAATGGACTGAAGACGGCAGTATCGTGATCACACTGGGATTTGGAAGCAGTAACAGGCCGGAGAATTGTTTCCTGCACGTTGAAGATATAATGAGTATATATTCCCCGGATGCAAAGGTGAAGTTTGACAGGTGGGATATGCTGGATGTTGAGGATTCTTCTGCAGCACATGGAGAAAAACAGAAACACGATAAAGAAAGGGCAACCGAAAGCAAGGTAGTATCTATTGATAGGTTTAGGAAGATAAAACCCTGAACAGCGACGGAATCGCCCGACTAATTATTAAATTTCTGTTAAATCTTTTTCCCTCTATTGCATTGCTGTTATATCAAATGTTATATGTATAGTGTGGATACAAAAAGAATACTTGTAGTTGATGATGAACCTGATATCGTTGAGCTTGTCTCGTATAATCTTGGGAAGGAAGGCTTTAAAGTCTCATCAGCTTCAAACGGCGAAGAGGCATTGAATAAAATCCGCAAGGAGCAATTCAACCTTATTATCCTCGATTTAATGCTCCCGGGAATTCAGGGCATGGAGATATGCAGGATTATAAGGAATGATCCAAGGACCGCATCAGCGCCTATTATCATGCTGACAGCAAAGGGAGAGGAGGTCGATAAGGTCCTCGGCCTTGAGATGGGAGCTGATGACTACATCACAAAGCCATTCAGTCCGAGAGAGCTTATTGCACGCGTTAAGGCTGTTCTGAGGAGAACTGAAGAAAAACCTGCTGCAGAAAATATAATACATGCAGGCGACCTTGTAATAAACAAAGAGACCTATACAGTGACGCGCAAGGATTTGCCTGTTAAACTCAGCGCAACCGAGTTCAAGCTTTTGCTCTTTCTCGCTGAAAGAAAAGACAGGGTCTTTAATCGTGAACAGCTCCTCGATGCAGTATGGAAAGATGAGTCATTCGTAGAACCGAGGACAGTTGATGTGCATATAAGGAGATTGCGTACGCAGATAGAAGACAACCCTGCCAAGCCCCGCTATATCAAGACCATGCGCGGCATCGGCTATTTCTTCAACGGGAAATAATGAGGCACGTTCTTTTCAGAAGGATTCTCATTTCTTATCTGATTATAGCTCCTGTCCTTTTTATCTCACTTGAGCTTTATCTCTCCCGTATTATTAAAAACAACTATATAACAAAACTCTCAAACAGTCTTCTCATACAATCCAGCCTGATTGCCGAGAAGATACCGCTGTCAGTTAAGGGGAATCTGGACAGCTTCTGCAAGATTTATAAAGGGAAAACAGGAGCGAGAGTTACAATCATCGACAGTACAGGCAAGGTTCTTGGAGACTCTGATGAATCCTCGGAGAGAATGGAAAATCATATTGACCGGCCTGAGATTCAGGAGGCATCCATCAATAACACAGGCAGTGCAATCAGGTTCAGCAGGACGATTCAGAAGGATTTCTTTTACTTTGCAGTTGCTCTTGACGGAAAAGCAGGAAAGGGATTTTTTAGGCTTTCGGTTCCACTCCATGATATGGAAAGAGAAATCTCTGATGTAAGAACTCGTGCAGCAATAGCGTCTCTAACAGCGCTTCTTATTGCTATACTCATGGGAATCTTCCAGACAAGGAAAGTTACTAAATCAATAGAGGAGATAACGAATTTCTCGAGGGACGTCAGATCAGGGAATTTCAGAGCAAGGCTGTTCCTTAAAGAGAAGGGAGAGATGGGAGAGCTTGCGCATAATATCAGCGGGATGGCAGATGAACTCAGACTGAGGCTCGAACAGAGCCAGGCTGACAAACAGAAGACAGAGGAGATTCTCAAAAACATGTCTGACGGGCTAATGCTGATAGATGCTGAAGGCAAAGTTATAATATGCAATCCTGCAGCAAGAAAATTTTTCAACCTGAAAAACAGCATTGAGGGTTCGCATATAACTGATAACATAAGAAAGGCTGAATTGATTGACATCATTAACAAGGCTGTCAAAGATGAGTCGCCTGTATCAGGAGAGATAGAGATACAGCATCCCGGAGAACTGCATCTGATGGCGACGGCGGTTCCCTTCCAGTATGCCCCTGAAGGCAGGAGGATCTCGGGCATTGTAATTTCCCTTCATGACATAACAAGGCTCAAAAAACTCGAAGAGATAAGAAAGGATTTTGTGGCAAATGTCTCGCATGAGATAAAGACACCCATTACCGCAATTAAGGGGTTTGCAGAGACGCTGATTGACGGGGCAATAGACGACAGGGAAAATGCCTTGAGGTTCCTCCAGACAATAAAGAACCACAGCGAGCGTTTAAACTCGCTTGTGAGCGACCTGCTTACGCTTTCAGGAATAGAACTCGGTGAGATAACAATCGAAAAGAGGGATAGCGATCTGGACAGCATATCGGATATGGTCTTTACGACACTGAAGGGTAAAGCGCATGCAAAGGGTCTTTATCTGAGGAAATCTTTCCCTGAGGGAATCACCATGATATCAGCGGACAAAGACAGATTAATGCAGATATTACTCAATCTTGTTGACAACGGGATCAAGTTCGCAGAGCAGGGAGGCATTACAGTGGGATTGGAAAAAGAAGGCAATAATGTTGTTCTTTTTGTTGAAGATACAGGCATAGGCATCGCAAAGCATCACCTGTCCAGGCTCGGAGAGAGGTTCTACAGGGTTGACAGATCGCGCTCAAGGGAACTCGGAGGAACAGGGCTTGGGCTTGCCATAGTAAAACATCTTGTGAAGGCACACGGGTGGGATATGCAGATAGAAAGCGCACCTGGCAAGGGGACAAAGGTGAAGATCATCCTTTCATGATTCATACTGGAAATTCATAATGGATGAAGGATTTAATAATAAATTCCTCTGGGGTGTTGCAACGTCAGCATTCCAGCTTGAGGGTTCTCCTTATGCGGACTGGGCATCATGGGATTCTATACTGGATGAAAAACCAGAAGTCACAAACCATTACACGCTCTACAAAGAGGATCTGAATCTTCTGAAAGAATTGGGCGTCAATGCCTATCGCTTCTCGATCGAGTGGAGCAGGATACAGCCGCATGAAAAGGTCTGGGATGAAAAAGCGATAGCACACTATCAGGAAATCATCGATATACTTATCAGCAACAACATAGAACCTATGGTCACCCTGCATCACTTTACTCATCCATTATGGTTTATAAAAAAATATCCATGGCATGAGAACTCATGTGTAGAAAAATATCTCACATTTGTAGAGAGGATAATATCATCGCTTAAAGGTGTTCGCTACTGGATAACCTTCAATGAGCCGTATGTCCTGATACTCGGCGGTTATTTTGAGGGATGCACCCCCCCTGGAGTTAAGGACATATCACTCGGCATCAGCGCATTGAAAAATATCCTTGTTTCACACGGGAATGCATATGACATAATTCATTCTACAATTCCGGATGCAAAGGTAAGCGTTGCCCATAACATGGCTGCCCTTACACCGTGGAGGAGATGGAACCCATTGGACCGACTGCTTTCAAAAATCTCAAAGCAATTTTATAACCATTCGCTCCTCGATGCCTTTCTGACAGGAATTCTGAGTATTAAATTTCCTTTCAAAACTGAAATGAAAATCGCTGTCCCGATAAAGGGCAGATTAGATTTCTTTGGAGTGAATTATTACACAAGGATTCATATGAGGTTCAATCCCTTCAAAAAGATGGGAATCGAAATGAGACACAGGGATATCGAAGGATACGGCCTTACAGATATGGGATGGGAGATACATCCTCGCGGACTCGAAAAGATTTTGCGGTATGCGTCAAGGCTGAACGTCCCGCTAATAATAACAGAAAATGGAATTGCTACCCATGATTGCCAGAAAAAGATAAGGTTCATGAAAAGACACGTGGATATACTTGAGAGGTGTATCAAAGACTGCATTGACGTAAGGGGATATTTCTACTGGTCTCTCATTGATAATTATGAGTGGCTTCAGGGACTTGATGCAAGATTTGGCCTTTACAGGGTAGATTTTAATACGTTAAAACGTAAGCCCACCAACGCAGCAGCTTATTATTCATACCTCATCAAAAGCAGAACTTTTTAACAGAAATTTAATCTTCCTTTAATACTGCCTTAACCCTCGTGTCTTATTATCAGTATGATGTTACTGTGCGACTTTCATATCCACACAAAGTACTCTGACGGTTCGGTGGAGTTAAGAAGAACAATTGACCTTTTCGGACAGGCCGGATTTGATGTAATAGCAATCACAGACCATGTCGTTAATAGTGATAATTCTATCGGCAAATTAGCTCACAGGTTCAGGCTTTCGATCAGGGAAAATAATTTCGACGAATACATCTCAAGTATAAGACAGGAAGCCGAGAGGGCGATTGACAAATACGGCATGCTCGTTATTCCTGGAGTCGAGATAAGCAAAAATTATCTGTCTTCGTATAAATCCGCACACATACTGCTGATCGATATAAAGGAATTCATTCCCGCCTGCTGGAGTTACGAAATGATATTCCTCGAGGCAAAGGAGCAGGACGCCCTGATAGTTGCCTGTCATCCTCACCATACCACTGATATAGCGCGAGATACGCTCTTCCTCTGGAATAACAGGGACAAATACGCCAAGTATATCGATGCATGGGAAATTGCCAACAGGGATGATGTGTTTAATGTGATCAGCCTCAAAAAATATCCTTATATAGCAAACAGCGATTTTCACAAGACAAGACATCTTTATTCATGGAAGACACTTCTGAACTGCGAAAAAAATATCGAGTCGGTCAAAAATTGCATAAGGCATAACAAAGGCGTGGCAATAACATTATTTAGGAATTAAAAGGAGATAGTATGGAGATATTCTGGTTTTTTTCAGCAATAACAACATTGGGCCTTATAGTTTACTGGTTTCAGATCTTGGCCATCCATTTACACTCCCCGAAACAATATCCTTCAAACAGGGAAGGGGCTTCCCTTCCCTCCTCTTTTCCCCCAATATCAATACTTAAGCCCATGAGGGGACTTGATGACAATCTATTTGACAACCTTGAGAGCTTCGTGCTCATTGATTATCCTGAATTTGAAATCATATTCTGCCTTCAGGACAGGAATGATCCTGCCTATAAAATTGCATCCAAGATAAAAGATAGATATCCTGAGGAAGACATATCTATCGTGACAGAAAGATTCAATGAGGGATTGAACCCCAAAGTCAACAATCTGATGCCGGGATACAGGATTGCGAAATATGAACATATCCTCATAAGCGACAGCAATGTTTCTGTTGGCAAGTATTATCTTAGAGAAATCGCAGCGCACATGAGAGATTCCTCCGTAGGCCTTGTGACAAATGTGATCAGGGGTGACGGAGGCCATACCATCGGCTCGATATTCGAAAACCTTCACCTAAACTCCTTCATCATCGGAAGCGTATGCTTTCTCGACAAATTCTTCAAGATGCCATGTGTGATCGGCAAGTCCATGCTGATGAGAAAGGCTGATCTCGAGGCAATAGGCGGCCTCAACTCAGTAAAGGACATCCTTGCTGAGGATTATATCATCGGAGAAAGGATGCATAAGGCAGGTAAAAAGGTGGTGTTGTCAAATCATATGATTGATAATGTCAACGAGTACTGGGGAATCAGGAGATTCCTTAACAGGCACACAAGATGGGGAAAACTAAGGTGGAGGATTGGAGGCATTAAGTATTTTTCAGAATTGATCTGCAACCCTGTTTTTATGTCATCCCTTCCGATATTGTTGTGGAAACCGTCGAGGATAACCGTATCTTTTGCGCTTATTGTAAGCATTATCAAGATAATCGGGGATTTATATATCGGAGAAAAGATCGGCTCAAGATTAAACCCTCTTACTTATCTCCTATCTCCGATTAAAGATCTGTTGATAGGTTTCGTATGGTTCATCCCTATTTTATCGAATACCGTTGTCTGGCGCGGGAACAGATACGTCATAGGCAAGGACTCGACGTTATCCCGCTGTCCCGAGTCCGGCGTGTGGTCATGGAGGTACAGGATATTTGATGCAATAAGGGCAAGGCTCGCGTAATCCGGGGGAAACCGGGCCTGATTTTTTCATAAACTTGGTTTTTTTGCTGCAAATAAGGGGGAATTATGAAATGTATTGTCTACGGAAGGGAGATGTTAGACAAGGGGACCTATTTTGAGTGTCCTAATATCCTTTGTGATACGAAGAAGAAATTGCAATCAGAGAAGCGGAGATACCGGATTTAAGGTTGTTTCGCTACACCTTAAACACAACAACATAAAAATTTCATGTGGTTGAAATAATGCTGTAACCTTTGTTCATTATCATAGGTATGAGATCATAACTGCGTAGGGGGCTTGCTCATGAATGAAACTTCAAAAAAGGGGATAAATCTCTTTTCGCCAACAATAATCGATGAGTATGCAGGAAAAGAAACAATACTAAAATTTCTTGACGGCAATTGCCTGACAACATACTTTCAGCCGATTGTCTTCTCAAATAACAGTACTGTTTACGGATATGAGGCTTTAACAAGGATTCGTGGAGAAAACATCTTTGGTGGCATAGGCGGGTTATTTCAAATGGCAATCAAGATCGGTATGATATCATCTCTCGATGTCAGATGCAGAGAGAATGCTATAAGCCTTGCATCTGGGTTCGGGCTGGGGAGGGATGCAAAACATCTGTTCATTAACGTATGTCCCGAGACACTGATGGATACAGCACACAGAACCGGCATAACGGATGAGCTTGCCGAAAAATGGCAGATACCGAAAAAGAATATCGTCCTCGAAATAACCGAGGAGAGCTCCATCCATAATTATGATCTGTTCATGAATTCTATAACATATTACAGGAAAAAAGGATATACGATCGCAATCGATGACTTCGGGGCAGGTTTCGGAGGTCTAAAGATGCTCTCGATAATCGAGCCTGATTTTGTGAAGATTGACAGACATTTCATATCATTCATAGACAGGATATCCGTAAAGAAAAACCTTGTGGACTCTATCGTGTATGCATGCAGAAGAATGGGGATAGGGGTTATTGCCGAAGGGATAGAGAGAGAAGAAGAATTCAAGGAACTCGAAAATCTCGGAGTAGAGCTCTTTCAGGGTTATTACATCTCAAAGCCACAGCCTGTTATCGGCGAAAAAAACCGTGTTCAATGAGATATTCGTCGAGTCTCATGGAGGTGTATCATGACATTTGAAACAGAATGTCATACCGTCGGGGTGTTAATAGCATCGAGAGAAAACGTACCGCCTCAGACCCGTGTCAACCGCGTAGCAGAGAATTTCTTCGGTTCTACATCGCTCGATGCAGTTGCCATAGTAGAAGGGAATGAACCTGTCGGTCTTGTTACAAGGCAAAAGCTCCTTTTCACACTTTTCCGCAGGTTTGGATTTGAGCTTTATGGACGGAAGCCTGTAATAACAGTGGCGGATACGGAGCCCCTCACGATACACAAAAATGAGCGACTGGATGTTGCTATAGACATGGCATTGCAAAGACCGGTTGAGGATATTTATGACGAGATAATAGTAGTGAATGATTCAAGCTGCTTCATGGGTCTCCTTTCTGTAAAGCAGATGATAATACAGCAGAGTAACGCCCTTGCAAACAGCATGGTCCAGAAGGAGATCGCAAAGGCACGCATAAAAGAACTCGAAAATATCGAGAAGATAAAATCCCAGTTCATCGCAAATGTCACGCATGAGCTGCGTTCCCCGGTGAATGCGATAATAGGGCTTGCAGAGCTCATGAAGATATCCTGCGAAAAAGGGTATATGGATCAATTGAATGACAGACTTTCACTGCTTATGTCGAGTGCTTCAAATCTCAGGGCTATCATAACGAATATACTTGACCTATCAAAGATTGAGGCTGGAAAGATGGAGGTGATCTATGAGGGCTTTGATATGGCGGCACTGCTCAGGGAATCTGCCGAGACCACCCGCGTCTTGCTCGGCAACAAACCTGTGGAAGTAGATGTAATCACTCCTATAAGCCCACTGCATATCGTTTCGGATCCTCTGAAGGTCAGGCAGATACTGACCAATCTCCTGAGCAATGCAGCAAAATTTACCGAGAAAGGGAAAATCAGCCTCTTGCTTAACGAAGAAGAAGGAAGAATTAAAATAATTGTCTGTGATACGGGGCTCGGCATAAAGGATGAGGACATAAGCAGGCTTTTTACAGCCTTCACACAATTGGAGGATGTCACGACAAAAAGACATGAGGGCACCGGACTTGGATTAACGATAACAAAAAATCTGATAAGAATGCTTGGAGGAAGCATTTCGGTATCGAGCACGTACGGGAAGGGTACTGCCTTCGAAATCGTCCTGCCGAAAATGTCTTCTGAATAAAAAAATAAAGGAGGAATTTGTTATGAGAAAAAGAATACTTATAATTGATGATGATGTAAGACATCTCATCACGGCAAAAGAGATACTGGAAGAGGAAGGTTATGAGGTTATCACCCATCATTATGCATTCGGTGCTACAAACACCGTGAGAGTCCAGCAGCCCGACCTTGTCCTGCTCGATGTAAACATGCCCGGCCTTTCCGGAGATAGGCTCTCGAAAGTTATGCTTTCAAATGAAAAGTCAAAAGATATTCCTATAGTGTTTTACTCTTCAAATGATGAGGATAGCCTTAGAAAGGCTGTATCCGAATATGGCGTAAAAGGTTATATATGTAAGGGCAGTATTTTTGATCTCAGGAAAGGGGTAGCGTATTACCTCGGTCAGAGTCAGTAAACCCGTTAAAAAGTGTCCACTTTCTAAGGGGGTAAAAATTAATACTGTCTTAATAACCCTGTAATATCCTTTTGTTATAGTCGGTATAAAGGAGGTTTTTATGAACACATATGCAGACGTGGATGCTTATAAAGTCTCGGGGAATTCCTGTCCATACTGCAACATTGAAGCGAATATTTGTGTTGCATCCCTTACATCGCTCAAGTTAGGAGTGTTGATGAGGTTAAATTACTGCAGCAGTGATAACTATGATAACTGTGCAATTTTCCTGGCTAAAAGCCTGAGGAGGAGGTAATAAAATGTGTCCGAAATTGAAGCAAGGTATTTGTGAGATCGCAGGTATAGAACCTGAGCATATTGAGTGTGCAGAAAAAAGAATCTGCTTAATAAATAAGGGTGAGGGATGCAAACTTTATATAGCAGATTTGCTGATCTCAAGCAGACCAAACTTTAATAATCAGTTTCACAGGAGGGAGGTTGCCTAATGTTTTGTATTAATTACACGGAAGCTGATTCCATGTGCCGGAGGATAATACCCATTACCCCTCTATTCAGCTCTCTTTTCTGCAAGAAAAAACCTGGAAGATGCCCATTGGTTGCAGTGCCTGATGAAAATATTCTCGTGCAGAAGACAAAGTCTTTCCTAAATATATGGAGGAGATCATGAGATGCCCGCATTTAGTAAAATGTGTTATATCAGCCTGCAAGGCAACCGAGATCTCTTATGTCCCGAGCCTCTTTGAGCTTGAGGAATACTGCAAGACAAAGAGTCACAGGAAATGCCCTTTCTATTTAAAGAAAATAATTATCAGGGACGAGCCGGATAGATTCATTACTGTGTAGATGCTACTGTTGTCAAATCAGTGGAAAGCACCTAATTCATCGCTGGTGTCTGCTTTTTAAGCTTAAGCACTTATTCGTTCCTTAAGATAGTATTTCACAGAAAATTAATATCTCCTTAATATTTCTGTAACAGAACCCCTGATATGATTAATTTAGATGGCACTTTCGATAATAGTTATAGTTTTATGCTTGGCAGTTCTAATAGCAGTATGCTACTTTTTAATTAAAAGAAAGCCGAATATGTTTGTATTCCAGCTTATCAATAATATCTTTGGTGAAGAAAGGAGGAAAGTAGAAGGGAAAAGTGAACGTAAATAAGAAGTCTGTCAGAAGTAAGAAAAATAAAAGGAGGATAAAAATGTTTAAAAAATTTGTTTTGGGCGTTATTGCCCTTATGTTTGTGTCAGTGTTTTATCCTATGCCATTAAAGGCGGAAGACAAGACAATCAGGATTGATGGTTCAAGCACTGTCTATCCCATCACAGAGGCTGTTGCTGAAGAATTCCAGAAGGCAAAGAAAGGCGCTGCAAGGGTTACGGTAGGGATCTCCGGAACAGGCGGAGGGTTCAAGAAGTTCTGCAGGGGCGAGACAGACATATCTGATGCATCAAGGCCGATACTTAAAAAAGAGATGGATGTATGCAAGGAACACGGCATTAAGTACGTCGAGCTGCCGGTGGCGTTCGACGCATTGACCGTGGTTGTGAACCCCAAAAACAACTGGATCAAAAGCATGTCTGTAGAAGAGCTCAAGAAGATGTGGGAGCCCGCAGCACAGGGTAAAATTATGACATGGAAGGATGTCCGTCCTGAGTGGCCCGATGCAAAGTTGAAGCTTTTCGGCCCCGGCGCGGATTCCGGCACCTTCGACTACTTCACCGAGGCGGTCATGGGCAAGGCCAAGGCCCAGCGCGGCGACTACCAGGCCAGCGAGGACGACAACGTGCTGGTGCAGTTCGTCTCCCG
>JAKALU010000018.1 GCA_021824065.1 Nitrospirota bacterium | reverse complement strand
GTTTGGAGGCGTGAAAGAAGGAGTAATGTTTAAGGTGCTTAAAGGGCAATATGATTTTTGCATGGAACTTTTAACTAAAGAAGGGCTTGAAAAGACTATTGTTGAATGAACTATAAACATTTCATAAATCTCAAATGCGAATTCTTGCCATGCCATGAGTTGGAAAACTGGCATTCGTGCCTTTTCTGCTACTGTCCCTTGTTTCTTTTAAACTGCCCGGGCAACTTTTCAATCCTCCCTTCGGGAATGAAGGACTGTTCAAAGTGTGTTATGCCGCATACAGAGGAAGGGTGGGATATAATCCAGAAAGAACTCCAGAACCAGATTTACAGCGGAACCAGCATTTCTTTATAAAAGCTCATATTTCAGCAAGGTTTGATATTATCACACATTGTGTGGTAAAAAGTTCCCAGATGGTCTTTTCATACTATAAGCGGCTGACAGCAAGCCAGAAGCATGTGTATGACAAGAGCGATAAAGAAACTTCTGTAAAGATCCCGAATGCCTCTGAACTATACCCTCTGGTTAATGCCCTTGAGACAGCCCTTAAAAAAGAAGACAGGGGCGAGATAGAGATGTTTTCACAGAAACTCATCTCAGCGCTTACATATCGTCTGAAGGCTCCTGCTATCAAGGTGAAGGTTCTTGCAGTAAGGCCGCATAATTCAAGGGGTGAGCTTCACGGGCTTTATAATCCCTCTGAAAGATTGCCTGCGATGATAACCCTGTGGATGCGCACAGCCCAGCAGAAAAGGGTTGTTGCATTCAAAACATTCCTGAGGACATTGCTACACGAGATGTGCCATCACCTTGATTATGAATATTTCGGATTTCCGTATTCTTTTCATACTGAGGGATTTTACAAGCGCGAGTCAAGCCTTTTCCACCAGCTTATGGATAGATAGGCAGGCTTTATTTTCCTTGCTCAATTTTTTGACCTTTTCTATCATAAAAGAAAGTCGAAGGTGGTTTTTATAAACCCCTCTGAATATTAGGGGTCGGGGATGAAACATACGATATCATGGGTTGGGCGTCTGTGGATTAACTTCAATATTGCACTGTTCTCAGGATATGCGATATTTGGTGCTATTTCACTTTTCTGGCCTCATATTATTAAGAATGTATTTTTTATCCTGCTTCATGTTGCCACATTAATCGTAAACATAGTTGTCGTTTATGGGCTTGTCAAGAGAAGGCTTAGCATTAACTATCTTATTGCCATAATATCTCCTTTGATGATAATGCATCTTATCGTATTTATATCTGTACCTCTGGGTATCGAATTTGCTTTTGTAGGACCGTCGAGGGCATTTTACCTGCTATTTTTTTACACCGTTTCTATAATCGCGGGGAAAGATTTCATGTTCCCTTCATTTGTAGCCTTCAATCTTGTAATGGTCGTAATAAATCTGATAAACCTGTGCTTTTTCTTGAGGAGAAGGGTGGCTGATATGTTCAGACCGGGCCCGATTAATACAACTAATCCTCAAAATATTTAGCACAACTTTTGTGCCATGATAACAGACAAGGAGGTCCGGATTTGAAAAACCTATCCTAAATCGGGATTTTATGATATAAGGTTATTAAGGTTAGTTTTCATTCTGAGGTAAACATTGTCAGTAAATTATTTTGTATTAAATTAATAATCCAGGCAGAGACAGGGCAATATGTCACAGAGATATCTACTTTTTGGCCAGTATTTGCGTAAGAAGGGGCTGATAACATTTGAAGATACCGTGAATGCAAGATTGATGCAGATAAAACATAACGGCAAAATAGGATATATTGCAAAGAAGAAAGGGTGGCTTACAGAGAAAGAAATAGACAGGATACTTATAAAACAGGAAGAGGTATTAAAAAAATTTGGAGAAATAGCGGTCGAAGATGGTTATTTGACAGAAGCACAGGTTGAGGAGTTACTTAAAGAGCAAAAAGAAGACTACCTTTATTTTGGAGAGGCATTGATTAGACTCGGTGTCATTTCAGAAGAAGAAATGATAAAACAGTTGAAGGAGTTTAATGCAAGTAGATTTTAAAATAGCCCTCATTAAACCTGATTATAGAAAAACGAATTTTATCGAACTATCCTGCCTTAAAAAATTAATCCCCTACACCCTCTGGTAATTTACTCCCTTTTGCTCTCCTGCTATGCGGAACATCTTCCCGCCGTTAAGGAGTTCTTTCAGTTTCTCAATTGATATGTGATTATAAAATACAGGCGAAAGGAAGGAATCATCATCAGCTATGGTCTTGATCAGGAATTTTTTTAACTCAGGGTCTCCATCTATAAGTTTTCTTATCTTTGTGTCAGGGTATATCCTTATAAAAACATTCACAACAACCTCATCCGGGCCAATTCTCCTGAATGAATCCAACGTCTCCTTTAAAATATCCATTGTCTCGTATGGAAAGCCTGCAAGGAAATCTATCGAGATTCTTATGCCATGTCTTTTTGCAAGGAAGACAATCTTCTCCACATCATTCCAGTATTCGGGACATCTCTTGAATGTATCAACAGAAAGTGTAATCAGGTATGCGCCGGATTCCTTTAAGAGCCTGAATAACTGGTTGTTGTAATTTCCGGGCTTCATATACAGTGCCCATCTGATTCCAAGTTTGTCTTTCACAAGTGCATCAAGAAACTCGATGCAGTAATCGAGGTCATCATTGAATTCAGAATCACAGAGATGAAAATGGTCAAGTCCCCTGTCAACGAACTGCCTTAACTCGCAGATGACATCAGCAGGCTCCCTGAAGACAACCGGAGTAGCCGCCTCGATGCAGTAGGGACAGTTTGATGTGCATCCCTTGTGTGTCTCAAAACCGGGTATCCCGCCGTTCTTTATATATGGGCTGTAGTCAATGCCTTCAGTCCTTTTCGGACAGAAACTCTTAGGAAGTTTTCCTTTTATAACCCTGTTTTCCCATTTTAATTGTGCCTCTTCCAAAACTTTTGGGAGTGTTTCTTCAGCGGGGCCGACTACTGCAAGGTCAGCACCTAAATAACTTATTATCGAATCAGCGCCTGCAAACAAGGCTGAACCGCCAATAATTACAGGAGCGCTGGTAAGGGTCTTTATCTTATTTACATATTCCCTGATTTCAGGGAGATAAAACTCGTTATTTATATAAAGTGCAGAGTCAATGTTTCTAACGCTGATGCATACTGCATCAGGGTTAAAAAAAGTGAGTCTTTCTTCAAGCCCCTTTATAGGGTCAGCAGAAAAACATAAGTCTAAGATCTCTGTATCAAAAGATTTTTCTCTTAAGGAATGTGCGAGATACTCTATTCCCAATGGTATGACAGGCGGGGATAAAAATCTATTCGGGTTTATAAACAGGACTCTTTTTTGTCTCATTGATAAACAGAAAGGCCTTCAGCAACTTTTAGAATTTCTTGTCAGCCAGGACGGAATACTCGAACCCTTTTGTTTTAACTTCTGGATTAGCCGCTCTCTCACGGAGAGGGGAATCCCTCCTCATAAGAGCCTCCTGTATCCCATCCTGATGACTATTGCTGAATAGGCATAGACACATATAAGGATAAATAAAATAAACAGTAAGACTTTCATAGCTATACTATAGCATAGATAAAATGCGAAAGACCTGAATCTTTAAAATAACAAAGCCCCCTCATCTTAAAAATTTTCTATAACCTCAAGCCCGTAAAAGAAATTGCCTATTTGCAGTCTCCAATGCGCTTTCCGCTTATATGCTGGGTTATCTTGGACTTGCCATGCTTTGGTTCAGTTATAGTCATATTTATGACGCCATCAAAGCTATTGCCTTTATAAGTGATTCTGCCATTGCTCTCATGTGTGCCGTTTTTGTCGCTACACTGCATAACCCATGTTAATGTATCTCCTGAGATTTTACTGCTTATAATTTTGCAGTCCCGATTCTTTTCCTGCTTTTGCGGTACCATGTCTTTCTTCGTCAGGCACTGGGTATGCTTCATCGGCGGCATAGCCATGGGCATTCCCTGCATGTCCATTTTCATGGTGATTTCCCACTTGCCTTCCTGCATATTGGGTTCTGCAAATGCAAAGGGTGTCCAGAGAAGCAGTAAAATAAATGCAAAAGACAAGCTGATTTTGTTAAACATTTTGTTCCCTCCTTTTTGTTATTGTTATCTTCCATATTATACTTAACCACGCCCTGAGAATTCCATGATTAAGGTGTATAATTTTACATTATATCTTTATCCGCTGTTTGCTATAATTAAAGGCAGGAGGTCTATATGAATATAGGTATTATAGGTTCAGGGAATATGGGAAGTGGCCTTGGAAAGATATGGGCGAGAAGGGGGCATCAGGTCATTTTCAGTTTTTCGAGGGACATGAATAAACTCAATGAATTAGCCAGGTCAGTGCCAAATTCCAGGGCTGCGTCTCCTGCAGAGGCAGTGGAGCAAAGTGAGGTTGTCCTCCTCGCGGTAAGGTGGGCAAATGTAGAAGAAGCGATCAAGGCCGGGGGCTCGTTTAAGGAGAAGGTATTGATTGATTGCACCAATCCTTTAAACCCGGACCTCAGTGACCTTGCAATCGGACACACAACATCTGCTGCTGAGGAAATCGCCAGACTGGCTAAAGAAGCAAAAGTGGTAAAGGCATTCAATACAGTATTTGCAGAAGTTTACCATTCGAGTTCGCGGCGGTTCGGTACACGAATGACAAGTATGTTTTATTGTGGTGACGATGTCGAAGCCAAAGCTACTGTAGAAAAGCTTATAAAAGAGGTTGGATTTGAGCCGATTGACGCAGGACCCCTCAAGGTTGCACGCTATTTGGAACCTCTTGGAATGTTTATGGTACAGCTTGGCTATGTCAGAGGTATGGGCACCAATATAGCCTTAAGCCTGATCAGGCGTTAAGCAAAAAAGGGCAAGTCATTTATACGTGCAAGTTAAATCACTAAGATGGGCAGCCTGGCAGGAAATGTGCACTAACTGTTATCCTGATGACATAAATGTATGTCCATCATGCAAGAGAGATGATGAGGTATTTAAACTCGGTGAGTCAGATTCTCCTTTCAAGGACTTAGGAGATGGGCGGGTTAAGTGTCTGTGTGGAGAGATTTTTTCTTTAGAAGAAATTGCGCATAAGGTGAGGTTAAAATGCTGAAGGCTATTTTAAAAACAGATAACAGCCTTTCCCCTTTGTTTATCAGACTTGCACTTGGTGCGGTGGTTTTTGCCCACGGGGCACAAAAGGTGCTTGGATGGTTTGGCGGCGCCGGTTTTGAAAAGACAATCCATATATTTTCAACTCAATTACATTTCCCTTTCTGGATGACTCTGCTTTTAATGTTTGTTGAGTTTTTCGGCGCTCTCGGGCTTATCTTTGGTCTCCTTACAAGACCCTCTGCGCTCGGTATTGGAATATCCATGTCTGTATGTGCATATATGAATCACCTGCAGAACGGGTTTTTCATGAACTGGTTTGGGCAGCAAAAAGGAGAAGGCATTGAATATCACATTTTAGTGCTCGGGATGGCTCTTTCTCTGCTTATTAAGGGAGGCGGGCTTATCTCTGCAGACAGGATATTCTCAAAAAAGAGATAATCTTGCTCTAAATCAAATTATCGCGGAATTATTTGCATCATGGTTTGTTTTTCTCAAGCAAGGCAAAACATACGTCCTTTCTTCGACCCTTTACATTGCAGTCAAAAAATGCATTAAAAAGTCCTGATACATATAGGGATAAAGGCAATATCAATCTGTAATAAACAGAAATGATTTTGGTATAATGGAGCATTGCAATCTATGATTAAAGACGAACATAAGATTATTATCCTTTCGTTTATTGCTGCCATTACTATATGGGTAATTGATGCAGTAATAGATACCCTCATATTCCATTCAGGGACGTTCTCGGACATTTTACTATTTGACGTGCCATCTCATGAACTCTATTTTCGGCTGTTCTTCGCTGCAAGTTTTGTAATATTCGGTGTGATAATCTCCAGAATATTGTCTAAGCGCAGGCGTCTTCAAGATTCATTATTTGAAGCTATTGTTGAGGTTGAAGAGGAAAAGGCCAAAACACAGGCGATTATAGCAGCAATGGGGGATGCTATAAGCATTCAAGACACTGATTTCAGGATTTTATACCAGAACCAGATCCACAAAGATATAGTTGGTGACCATACCGGCGAATACTGTTACATTGCATATGGCCGCAATGACCGTGTCTGTGAAGGATGCCCTGTGGCCAGGTCTTTCGAGGACGGCAATATCCACACATTAGAAAAGAGCAACATGACAGATAAAGGTTTCATACATATTGATATTACTGCATCGCCTTTAAGGGATTCCGCAGGTAAGACCATAGCAGGGATCGAGATTGTCCGCGATATCACCAAGCGAAAACAGTCGGAAGAGGCGCTCAAGGAAGTAAATGCCAGACTTCAGACTCTGCTGCAAGCTATTCCTGACATGGTATTTTTCAAGGATGCCCGGGGCAGACATCTGGTCGTGAATAAGGCCATAGAAGAATTCACAGGCCTGAGGCATGAAGATGTAGTAGGGAAGACCAATGAGGAGTTGCTGCACCCTGATCTGGCCGAAAGCTGCAGAAAGAGCGATGAAGAAGTGCTGAAGAATCGCAGGACCCTCCGGTATGAAGAACAATCTATCAACAGGGACGGAGAGAGAAGATTTTTCGATACTGTTAAAGCCCCTATTTATGACAACTACGGGGATGTTGCAGGGATGGTTGGAGTTAGCCGCGATGTTACCGAGCGCAAACATGCAGAGGAGTTACTCAAAGAATCCGAGAGGAAGTACAAAAATATTATCGAACTGGCGACTGACATTATATATATTTCCGATAAGGATGGAAAACAGAGATTCATGAACGATGCAGCTTTCAGGATACTGGGGTATTCGCCAGAAGACGTTATCGGCCAGCCATTTATAAATTTGATTCATCCCGATGACAGGGAGAGGACTTTTAGAAAGCGTATGGAGATGTCCGAGAAGGGCATAGATGTTTTTAATTTCGAAAATAGATATATAACAAAAAGCGGGAAGCCGATAAATGTGCTTCACAATGTGAGGGTATTGAGGAATGAAAAGGGAGAAGTTGTCGGGACTCAAGGGATCGCGCGCGACATTACGGAACGCAAGCGGTCAGAAGAAAAGTTGAAACTGTTCTCAGAGGCCATTGGAGAGGCAATGGACGGCGTTCAGATCACTGATCTGAACGGTAATATAGTTTATTCCAACAAGGCTGTGGAGGAGATATACGGGTTTACTGCTGAGGAGCTTCTCGGTAAACACGTCAATGAAATGAACGCTGATAAGGAATTCGCCGGCAAGGTGATAATTCCAGGCATAAGAGAGAAGGGGCGCTGGAATGGTGAACTCATGGTATTTCACAAGGACGGGAGGGAATTCCCTATCTGGCTGTCTACCTCACTGGTAAAGAATGACAGGGGAGAGCCTATAGCCATGATAGGTATCATCAGGGACATCTCCGAACGCAAACGTGTGGAGGCGGAATTAAAGAGGCACCGCAAGCATCTTGCAGAACTGGTTGGGGAGCGCACTGCTGCACTGAAGAGTGTAAATAAAGAACTTCAGAGAGAAATCCTCGAGCGCAAAGGTATAGAGAGTCGCATCACTGCAAATAATGCTCTGCTGAAGCTGTTCTCACAGACATTCTCACGAAAGGAATATCTTGCCGAAGTAGTAAAACTCATCAGCGAGTGGAGTGATTGCAAATGTGCGGGTATAAGGATATTAGATGAACACGGGAACATCCCATATGAGTCATACGTGGGCTTCAGCCAGGAGTTCTGGGAATCTGAGAATTTTCTTTCGATTGAAAAGGACCAGTGTGCTTGTATCAGGGTATTCACAGAAAATCCAGAACCTCAGGACTCATCTTCTATGAGCGAGGGCGGATCGTTCTACACAAATAACACTATAAAATTCATCAGCGGCTTGACGGATAAGGAGAAAACAAGATTTCGGGGTGTCTGTGCGCGTAGTGGATTTTTATCCGTGGCCATTGTTCCTATCCGCTATCAAAAAAAGATGCTCGGAGTAATTCATCTCGCTGATGAAATGGGAGAAAAGTTTCCTTTAAAGGTTATCGAGTTCTTAGAGTTAATTTCTTCATTGATTGCAGAAGCAATTTACAGGTTTTCAATTGAAGATGAGCTTCGCCGGAACTATGATGTGCTGCAGGAAACCAATGTGCTTTTAGAGCAGGTTTTTTCAAACATCCATGTGTTGATAGCATATCTGGATACAGAATTCAACTTCATAGGTGTTAATCATACTTATGCCGAGGCTGACGGACACGACCCGGATTTCTTTATTGGAAAGAATCATTTTGATTTATATCCTAATGAGAAGAATGAAGCAATTTTCAGAAGTGTAGTGGAAACAGGTGAACCCTACTTCGCATACGCTAAACCCTTTGAATATGCAGGACATCAGGAACGCGGAGTGACATATTGGGACTGGAGTTTACAGCCAGTAAAAGATGCTGCGGGTACTGTAAATGGTCTGGTTCTGAGCCTTATCAATGTAACAGAAAAGATAGTATTGCAGTCAGAAGCGATGCAGGCCGCTCATCTTGCATCTCTGGGTGAACTTGCAGCTGGTGTGGCTCACGAGATAAACAACCCCTTGAACGGCATCATCAACTATGCCCAGATACTCTCCAACAGAATAGAGAAGGGGAGCAGCGAGAGTGACATCGCTAACCGTATACTAAAAGAGGGCGACCGCATAGCAAACATTGTCAGGAGTCTCCTTTCTTTTGCCCGTAAAAGAGAAGAGGGTAAGAATGTTATCAATATCCTTGGAATACTTTCTGACACCCTTCTCCTGACAGAGGCTCAGATACTGAAGGAGAGCATAAAGCTAAAAGTTGATGTCCCCCAGGACCTGCCGGAAATAATTGGAAATCCCCAGCAGATACAACAGGTCTTTTTGAATATTATAAATAATGCTCGGTATGCCTTAAATCAAAAATACCCCGAGGCTGATGAGGATAAAATCCTTGAGGTTTCAGGCGAAAAAATGACAGTTGACGATTATCCATATATACGGATAAGTTTTTATGACAGGGGTTCAGGCATACCTGCTAATATAATGGATAAAGTAATGAACCCGTTTTTCTCTACCAAACCAAGCGGCAAAGGGACTGGCCTGGGGTTAAGCATCAGCCATGGCATTATCAGCGCCCACGGCGGTAAACTCATTATAGACAGTGTAGAAGGAGAATTTACCAGACTGATAATAGACCTGCCCTCGGTTATAAGGGGCGAAAAATGAGGCCGAGAATCCTTATAATCGATGATGAGGAAAGCATCAGATTTACCTTTGAAAGTTTTCTTTCGGATGAAGATTATGAGGTGGTTACTGCCAGAGACTATGCAGAGGCTCTTGAGAGGATATATAAAACGGATTTTGACCTGATATTTGCAGATATCATCCTGGGGGAGAATACAGGGATTGATATCCTGCAAGAGGTAAAAAAGAAAAATCTGAATTGTCCTGTAATTATGATAACGGGCTACCCTAACCTTGAAACTGTGTCAGATGCCCTTCGACTCGGGGCCTTTGACTATCTCACTAAACCTGTTCTACAGGAAACACTGCTGCATGCTGCCCGCATTGCATTAAAGCATAAGGCTCTGAGAGACGAAAAGGAAAAATACCATTCAAACCTCGAGGCTATTTTCAGGAGCGTTAAAGATGCCATTATAACGGTTGATAAAGGATTGGTTGTTGTTGCAATAAATAAAGCTGCCGGGAGCATATGCGGGTTTTCTCGTGAAGCCATCGGAAAGAAATTCAACTCTCTGAAGACAGCATGCGATGGGGGATGCTATAAGGCGTTGGCAGAAACTATCGAGAAGAAACAGCAGGTTGAAAAATATCGTCTTGAATGCCAGAACAAAAACCATCCGAGGCAGGTTGTGTCTGTGACCGCATCTCCGTTGCTGGACAGTCAGGGGAAATTCTCAGGGGCTGTTCTGGTGGTCAGAGACGAAACGCGTCTGGCTGACCTTGAGCGCAACTTAGGAGAACGTAAACAATTCCATAATATAATAGGGCAGAGCGAGAAGATACAGAAGATTTACTCATTGATAGAAGACCTTGCAGATATTCAGACTACTGTTCTGATTACAGGCGAAAGCGGGACAGGCAAAGAACTGGTTGCTGAGGCTTTACATTATAGAGGAGAACGCCGCAATAAGTCTTTGGTCAAGGTGAATTGTTCAGCTTTATCCGAAAACCTACTTGAAAGCGAACTATTCGGACACATTAAAGGTGCCTTTACCGGAGCTGTTCAGGATAAGATTGGCCGATTCCAGAAAGCTGATGGCGGAACCATTCTTCTGGATGAAATAGGTGATATATCACCTGCGATACAATTAAAACTACTGAGGGTGATTCAGGAAAAGGAATTCGAGAGGGTTGGGGATTCAACTCCGCTTAGAGTGGATGTCAGGATTATAGCTTCTACAAATCAGAATCTTGCTGGAAGGGTAAAACGCGGTGATTTCAGAGAAGACCTATATTATCGTCTTAAGGTAGTTGAAATAACCTTGCCGCCACTCAGAGAAAGACGGGAAGATATACCATTACTTGTGGATTACTTTCTGGAAAAATTCAATAAAAAATTAAACAAGGAGATTACGGCTATATCCTGGGATGTCCAGACGGTTTTTATGGACTATATATGGTCGGGGAATATCAGAGAACTGGAGCATACACTGGAGCATGCCTTTGTGCTCTGCAGACAGAATACAATTACTGTTGACCATTTGCCGCCTGAGTTCAAAAGCTTTATTGAAACTAAGACATCTTCTCTCAAAAACAGAAGGGGCAACGAACCTCAAACAATTATTCAAGCCCTGGAAAAAACCGGGTGGAATAAGGCAAGGGCAGCCCGGCTGTTAGGCATTGACCGAAAGACCCTCTACCGGAAAATCGAAGAACACAAGATTTTGAAGGATAAAATCTAATAAAAAGTGTGGCATGCCACATAGGTGTGGCGCTACAAACTTGTAGCATACCACACTTTTGTTACTAATCTTAATGACCAATTCTGCACTTTCTTCTTAATGTAACCCCCTGTTATTGTTATATAAAATTTAAATCAGATTATCCCTTGACCTCGCAGGCATATTTCTTGTGTAGTGACTAATGGAGATTGGGGCATGCAACTAATAGAATGTGAAAAATTAAAGGTAGGAATGTCAGAGGAATATAAATTCAAGAGGTTATGCCCTTTTATTCAAAAACCTCAGGATGATTGTTATTGTGCTTCATTAAATAGCCAGAAAGTAGAGGCAGCGATATATTATTGCAGTGAAAATTTTGAAAAGTGTGAAATATATAGAAGACAGATAAAAATACAGGGGAGCGGGAGATGAAATGCCCTATTTTATGCGGCAGGCAGCAGGTGATGTACTTATCAAAAAGACAAAGCCTTTTAAAACGAAAGGAGCTCGACCATGGGTGTGAAGAATCTTGCTGAAGCAATAATATTGCAGTCTATTGAGGATTTATGGGACGAAACCCAGAAGGAAAATTCTATAAAGTTCTTTGATGGCGAGGGCTTTTATATTTGCGCAAAAGTAGCAGGCATGGGCTTGTTTGAGCAACTCAGGTTGTACAACATGATAAAAAGAATAACAAAGCGTGACAGGGAAAAAACTAAGAAGTTTCTGACACTAACCACAGCATGAACCTGAAGAGGAGACATATGGGTGAAAAAAAGTCCGGTGCGTTAAAGAAGGGCGCAGTTATCACGCATAAAGATAAAAACAAGGAAGGGGTTGTTATAGACTGGGGTATAGTTATAAACATGAAGAGGGGATTTAATGGAGAGTACAGAGAACTCATGCTTCCTAACACAGAACTGGCAGACTCCATAAGGGTCCGGACAAGTGAAGGGACTATAGAAATCTGGCCAACAGAAGAAGTGGAATTTACAGGGGTGTATTAGCTATCCCATTAATATCTCTAAAAGTCTATCAAGCTCATCGAGTGAATAGTATTCTATCTCTATCCTTCCACCTTTTTTGCCTTTATGCTGAATCCTCACCTTTGTCCCAAGACTCTTAATGAGTTTATCCTCGAGGGACGCTATCTGGGGGTCCTTATGTCCCTTATGACCTTTTGATTTCTTTGTCCCGGGAAGACCAATGTTCTTTGCCAGGGCTTCTGCTTCTCTAACACTCAACCCTTTTGTTATAATCTTCCTTGCTGCCTCTATCTGGTTTGCCCTTCCTTCGACCGAAAGAATTGCCCTTGCGTGTCCCATACTCAAAGAACCATCGGAGATTAGTGATTTTATTTCTTCCGGGAGTTTTAAAAGTCTGAGGTAATTGGCTACGGTAGCCCTTTCTTTTCCAACCTTTTCTGAGAGTTCTTCCTGAGTGAGGTTAAAATCCTTTAGCAGTTTATTGAACGCCTCTGCTGTCTCAACCGGGTTAAGGTCTTCTCTCTGAATGTTTTCTATGAGCGCTATCTCCAATGAATCCTTTGATGCAACATTCTTTACAATTGCGGGTATTTTTTTGAGCCCTGCAATCTGTGCAGCCCGCCACCTGCGTTCACCCGCGATGAGTTTGAAAGAGCCGTCACCAACCCTTGAGACTATAATTGGCTGAAGCACTCCTTTTTCTTTTATTGATGCAGCAAGTTCTTTCAGGGAGTTGTCTCTGAATGTCTTCCGGGGCTGTTCCCCTCCGGGGAATATGCGATTAATTTCCAGGTTCAGTACTTCTTCGCCCTTTTCAGGGATTAAGGCCTCAAGCCCTTTGCCTAAAGCCATTTTCATTCAATATCTCCTTTGCCAGGGATAAATAGCTCTGCGCACCCTTGGATCTCGCATCATAAAGCAGAGCGGGTTTCCCATAGCTCGGTGCTTCACCGAGGGTTACATTTCTTGGAATTACAGTATTATATACCTTACTGCCAAAATGTTTTCTGACCTCTTCTTCGACCTGATGCGCAAGGGTGTTCCTGGCATCAAACATTGTAAGGACTATCCCCTCAATATCAAGCCCCGGGTTGAAAGAATTTCTTATAAGTCTGATAGTGTTTGTTAAGAGGCCAAGCCCTTCAAGTGCATAATATTCGCACTGCACAGGGACAAGCACAGAATCAGCAGCCACAAGTGCATTTAAGGTTAAAAGACCGAGAGACGGCGGGCAGTCAATCAAGATGTAACGATAGCGATCACGTATGGCGTTTATTGAATCAGAAAGAATATGTTCCCTGCCTTCACGCCCAACAAGTTCTACCTCAACACCGAGAAGGTCTACCGTCGAAGGAATAATGGCAAGATGTCCTATGGTCGTTTCTTTTATTGCATCCTCTACCCCGCATTTCCTGGAATAAACATCGTATAGGGTTTTATTGAGACCATCCCTTTCTATCCCGAATCCGCTTGTCGAGTTTCCCTGCGGGTCCGTATCTATGACAAGGATATCTTTCTCTGCGAGTGCCAGAGAGGCAGCAAGATTTACAGCAGTTGTGGTCTTGCCAACGCCGCCTTTTTGATTAGCTATTGCGATTATCCTGCTCATAATTAGTAAGATTTTTGTATTATAACAGTTTCACGGTTATATTTTGGAAGCGATAAAAATAAAAGATACATCTAATTTTGATAGAGTGAAAATACTCATAATTTGTGAAAAGAATTACATTATTTGGCAATTTTTTATATCTGCCCTTTTTTGGCAATCAATAAAAATTTTTTAGTTCCAATAAGTTAAGTCAGTCCTTATTTTTGTTTTATTATGGCATATAGTTTGCTGCTTATTATGTGATTCTTCTGCTCAGAGCAAACCCCGAGAAATTGGGTGGGAGATGTTTCTTCTGGCGGTTTTATATTTTTTATTATATGGGATAAGGAGATGCATGAGAAATTTGCTTGACAAATATGTCGGATTGGGTTAAAAATCTAAAAGGTATGGGAAAGTTGCGCTTATTTATTGCTTTATTGTTTGTGTTATCTTTATTAACACCTTTATATGCCTCTGACATTCAGCAGGAAAGACCTGCAGTTAATCAACCCGCAGTCCCGGAAAAAGCAGAACCTGAAATAAAGGCAGAGCCTGTTATAAAGACAGAACCTGCCATAAAAGTAGAACCCATTATTAGGGCAGAACCTGATATAAAAAACACTGCGTCAGAGCCTACTATTACGCCGTACAGATCAAATCCCGTGGCAGTGGAAGCAGTGGAAAAAAACATGTCCCTCTTTACAGATAAGATAAAAGAAAGATTTTCTCTCTGGCTGAGCCGCTCGGGGAAATATCTTGAATTAATGAAAGAGATTTTGAAGAGTAAGAACATCCCTGAGGATATAGTTTTTCTCTCTCTGATCGAAAGCGGATTTAATCCATATGCATATTCTATTGCAAGGGCAGTTGGTCCATGGCAGTTTATTTCATCAACAGCGAAGAGATACGGGCTTGTAATAGACTGGTGGAGAGACGAAAGAAGAGACCCTGTGAAGTCAACAGAGGCTGCAGCAAATTATCTGAAAGACCTTTATGACATGTTTGGCTCATGGAACCTTGCAATGGCAGCGTATAATGCAGGAGAGGGTAAGATACTGAAGGCATTGAATCGCTCAAAGTCTGATGATTACTGGTCTTTGTTGAAAACCCGCCATATAAAAAGGGAGACTAAAGAGTACGTCCCTCGATTTATAGCTGCGAGCACGATTGCAGAGAATCCAGAGGAATTCGGGTTTAAAAACATCAATTATCACCAGCCGCTTGATTACGACGAAGTTGCTGTAAATGAACCCCTTGACCTTGAGGTTGCAGCAAGATGTGCGGGTACAACAATAGAGATAATAAAAGAGCTTAATCCTGAACTCAGGAGATGGTGCACGCCACCGGACATGCCTCTTTATATACTCAGGATACCTGCTGGCAGCAAAGAACTTTTTCTGAAAAATCTTGCTGACATTCCCGAGGAGGAAAGATTCACTGTTGAGACCTACACTGTTAAAAAAGGTGACACCATAAACAAGATTGCTAAGAATACAGGAGTAACTGTAAAAGCAATCCTCGTGCTTAATTCCATGGATAAGATAAAATCTCTGAAACCCGGAACCAGGATATCTCTTCCCCCAAAAGAGAAATTTCAGCTTGACAGAGACGACAGATTCGAAATCAGGAAGGCATCTTTTAAAAGATACAAAAAAAAGGGCAAGACTGTCAGGGCTAAGAATAAGAAGCTGCTGGTTACATCCTTAAATAATAAAAAGAGCGTTGTTAACGATTAACCTGCCTGAGGCTGATTAATTCGCCTTTGGCGAATTAACTCTTTTTCTCTCCAATTCTTCCCCGCGCTTCTTCTATGAATGGAGACTGTGGAAAGGTTTTTGTAAGTTCTTCGTATTTTTTCTTTGCGTCTTCAGCTTTACCAATTGCATCGAGGATCTTCCCTGTCTCTAAGAGAGAAAGGTCTTTATACGCACCTGTCTTGTAGTTATAAAGTATATCAAGAAATTTTAGTGCCTCATCACTGTTCCCTTTTTTCAGGCTGACCATTGCCATCTTATAATAAGATAGCGGGACAAATCTCTCGTCATCAGGAAATTTCTGGTTTAATTCCTTGAGTGTATTCAATGCATCTTCATATTTGCCCATCTCGTAGTAGCAGTTTGCGATATAATACAGGGACACAGGTGATTTTTTTGTATCATATGCCTTTTTAAATATCTCCGCTGCCTTTTTATATTGCTCCTCTTTTGTAATTGGCTGTTTCTGATAAAGCCCATAGTATATCTTGTATGCTTCGTATGTAAGGTTTTCAGCCTTGTTTTTTGTATCACCGCTGTAAATAAAAAATCCTGTAATTGCAGCAGCAGATATAACAAGGGCGCCTATCGCACCTATGAAAACGTTCTTGTTCTGCCCTGCATAGTTTTTAAGTCTTGATATAACTCCTTTTACCTCTATCTCGGTAGTTGTTTTTTTAACAACTTTCTTTTTTATCGGCTTTGGCATCAATCCCTCCTCAGTGCTTTTTCTACAATGGCTTTTGAATTTCCAAAAATAGATTCTATCCGGTTTTCATCTATGCCTGCTGCAAGCAATATCTTCCGCGCTGTCTCGGCGGTTATAAGATCAGCAGGGCTGTGGGTATCTGTATTTATTATTAAGGATACTCCGAATTTTATAGATTCTTTTGCAACATGACCATTGGAAAGCGAATGCCCTTTTCTCGATGTAATTTCCAGGGCAACACCTTTATCCTTGGCAAAGAGCAAATCTTCTGTTGATATAATACCCGGGTGTGCAAGGATATCAGCGCCTGCTTCTATTGCAGCCTTGTTTGTTCCCTGTGCTACTGGTTCGGCTATTGTCTCACCGTGGACAACGACTATTCTTGCCCCGAGCTGTCGTGCCTCTTTGACCAGTGATGGAATTAATGCTGGCGGGACATGCGTAATTTCTGCACCGGGTATCGCATTAATACTAATAAATTCTTTCAGTGCCTTTAGCGCCTTTACGACTCCCGGTATTACGATGTCAATGTTTGACTGGTCAACATGGTCTGTAATAGCAATCGCCTTATAGCCGATTACGGCTGCCCTCTGTATCAGTTCAGCGGGAAGGAGTTCCCCATCGCTGAACAAACTATGTGTATGCAAGTCAATCATAATATAATAGCAATCATTTTAGCAGAAATTTTTTTTAAAATCATCCTTAAGATTTAGGTTCCATCTTACCTTTTCAGAGCCCGGCGCACAAATTATATCATAACTCAGACCATACTTGACCGCGCAAGTGTAATCACAATCACCTCTTTTGCTCCAGCCTTAATCAATGTCTTTGAGCACTCTCTTGCCGTTGCGCCTGTTGTCATTACATCATCGAGCAATAGCAGTCTGAGGTCATTTATCTTTCCGCTAACCTCAAATGCACCCCTGAGATTTTTTATCCTTTCTTTTGCATTGAGCCCTATCTGAGGCGGGGTATCTTTTCTCTTTAAGAGCATGTCTATATACAGAGGGATTTCCAGTTCCTTTGAAAGGACTCGTGATATTAAGAGAGTCTGGTTAAACCCCCTTTCCCTCAGCCCTTTTTTGCTGAGAGGCACAGGAACTATGCCGTCGCATTTCGGTATGTCAAGGTTTAAAAGCAATCTGCCGAGCGGCTGAGCAAGCCTTCTCAAGCCAGAGAACTTCATCAAATGGATTGCCTCTGCCAGTGTATCAGAATAAATGCCGTAATTTAAGACCATGGAGAATAAAGGCTCGTCTTTCATGCACTCGCCGCAAACAGTGGAATGCTCTGATACAAAAGGAGTCGAACATATTCTGCACGAAGGCCCTGAATATTTCTCAATCCCCTTCCAGCAGTTCAGACATATGGGTGAATGATAATAGCTGTCGGAATGATTTTTACATAAAGGGCATATTGAGGGGTATATTGAATTTAAGATTCTTGAGACTAAACTATATTCCCGGGGCTTAATACTATTCCACACTTGCCGCACCTTGGGCCAAATGAAATTTTTTCTTTTGATACTTTATTTTTTGTCTTACAATTTGAACAGGCTATTATGAGGTATTCAGGCGGTTGAGATGTTGTTTCCTGCCGGGTTAAGGGATTCCCGCATTTCCCGCATTTAGGGGCGAGTGATGCCGGTCCTGCCCTGACCTTGTTTTTAATCCCACAACTCGGACATGCGACAATAGAAAAATCATGTTCAGGACTTTTCTGAGCAGAGGATGTACTATCCCTGTCACCATTTATCCCCATTGTCTTAACGAAATTTATATAATTTGAATCTTTTTCTATCAGTTCAACACCCATGCCGTTTTTAAGCGTTGAGATTGGAGTTCTTATCGATCTTCTAACCCTTCCTTTTAGCCTCGAAAGTTTGCCGTCAGGCAGGTGGATTTCTATATTCACTATTGTTTCAGGGACCAAACCATACCGGGTTCTTATAAACAGCCCACCCTCTGAGATGTCACTTGTTATTCCGCTGTTGGTTACCCCGCCAGCTGTGAATGTAGTTTCAAGCCTTTTTGTGTGACGATGGGATTGTCTCTTTGACATCAGAAAGGCTCTTTAAGCATAATAAGCTCATCCCTTTTCTGGCCTGAAGAGATGATCTCTACGTTAACCCCGAGTATGCGTTCTATGTTCTTAATATATTCCTGGGCTGTTTTTGGAAGTTTTTCAAAGTCTTTTATACCGCTGGTGTTTTCTTTCCATCCGCTAACCTCTTCATAAACAGGCTCGCACTTTTCGAACACATTCAGTTCTTTTGGAAATTCTTCATAGAGCCTGCCGTTATATCTGTATGCAGTGCATATCTTAATCTTTTCGAGACCGTCGAGGATATCAAGTTTTGTTATCACAATCCCGCTGAGTCCATTTATCCTGATAGAGTGTCTTAATACTACCATATCAAGCCATCCGCATCTCCTCGGTCTGCCTGTAGTCGCACCATATTCCCCGCCTTTTTCCCTGATCTTTTCTCCTAAGGAATCTTTTATCTCGGTTGGAAAGGGTCCTTCGCCAACCCTTGTCGTGTAAGCCTTAACAACGCCGATAACCCTGGTTATCTTTGTAGGCCCAACACCGAGCCCTGTGCATGCACCTCCAGCACCTGCATTTGAGGAGGTAACATAAGGGTATGTGCCATGGTCAACATCAAGTAGTGTGCCCTGAGCGCCTTCAAAAAGTATATTTTTGTTTTCATCGATCATCTTGTTTATGATTATATCCGTATCAGCGATGTATTCTGAAAGTTTCTCTGCGTAACCCATGTATTCTCTGTATATGGCATCTGCATCGAACCCGGATGCATTATAAATGGCCTTGAGGAGGTGGTTAATACCTGAGAGATTGGTCTTAAGTTTCTCCCTGAATATCTCCGGGTAAAGCAAATCGCCTGCCCTTATGCCTGTCCTTGCTATCTTGTCAACATAAGCCGGCCCGATGCCCTTGCCAGTCGTGCCTATCTTCTTTGAACCTTTAAGTCTCTCCTGTTCTTTTTCTATTGCAACATGGTATGGCATTATGAGGTGGGCGTTCTTGCTTAGAAAAAGATTCTTCCCTACCTCTATGCCTCTTTTCCTCAAACCATCTATCTCCTCAATCAAAGACGACGGATCAACAACAACCCCGTTGCCGATTATGCAGGCCTTTCCTTTATGAAGAATTCCGGAGGGGATAATGTGCAGTATAAATTTCTCATTGTTTATTACAACGGTGTGTCCTGCATTGTGGCCCCCCTGATACCTTGCTACACCATCAGCCTTTTCTGTAAGCACATCAACAATTTTCCCCTTGCCCTCGTCACCCCACTGAGCACCCACTATTACTATAACAGCCATCTTTCTACCTCTTTCCCTTGCAATTAA
The DNA here is from genome assembly GCA_021824065.1 of Nitrospirota bacterium. Classification (GTDB taxonomy): domain Bacteria; phylum Nitrospirota; class Thermodesulfovibrionia; order Thermodesulfovibrionales; family UBA1546; genus JAKALU01. Next base: position 9,540 of record JAKALU010000018.1, on the reverse strand, counting down.
AGATTCAGCAATTTAGCAGAGAGGATATTCGGCATCTTTTTTATTTCTTCAAGATGTGCAGGCGTTACAGGGGTATCAATACTGATAACTGATATTGCCGTACCTCCTGCGCTCTCTCTTCCAAAATGCATCCGTGCTATGTTTATATTATTTTTGCCAAAGAATGAGCCGAGATTTCCGATCACACCTGGCTTATCCATGTTGTAAATAAGGAGCATTATTCCTTCCGGCACTATCTCAACTGCAAAATTGTCAATCCGAATAATCCTCGGGTCTTTTTTGCTGAATAATGTGCCCGCAAAGTATCTTTCTTTGTCTCTCGTCCTTATCCTCAATGCAAGCATGCCCTGATAATCACCTGCATCAGCGCTCTTTGTCTCCTTTACCTCTATACCGCGCTCCTTTGCAATGAATGGTGCATTCACAAAATTAACTGTCTCCTCAAGGATTGGCGTGAGAAGTCCCTTAAGCGCTGCAATAGTAACAGGTGCGGCATTCAGTTCTGAGGCATCACCCCTGTATTCTATTGTTACCTCAGTAATGCCGCCATCAAATACCTGGGAAGCAAAACTCCCGAGTCTTTCTGCAAGATTCAGGTATGGCTGCAACCTTGCTACCTGATCAGCAGGTATTGATGGGAAGTTCACAGCATTTCTGATGGTTCCGTGTACAAGGTAGTCTGCAATCTGCTCTGCCACGGCGATTGCAACATTCTCCTGCGCCTCCTCAGTTGCAGCGCCTAAATGTGGTGTGCATACTACATTGTCAAGGCTGAGTAATGGATTATCAGGCTCTACCGGTTCTTTTTCAAAGACGTCTAAGGCAGCTCCTGCAACCTTACCGCTCTTTAATGCTTCATATAAATCCTTCTCATTTACTATCCCGCCTCTTGCACAATTAATAATCCTGACCCCGTCTTTCATCATCCTGATTGTCTCTGAATTTATCAAATTTCTTGTCTCAGGGGTCAAAGGAGTATGTATGGTAATAAAATCAGACCTGCTGAAAAGCTCAGGGAGTTCAACCTTTTCAACCCCTAATGCCTTGGCCCTTTCTTCGCTCAGAAAAGGGTCATATGCTATAACTGTCATCTCAAGCCCTTGCGCCTTTTTTGCAACCTGATTGCCTATGTTCCCGAGGCCTATAATGCCGAGGGTCTTGTTAAAAAGCTCCACCCCCATAAACTTCTTCTTTTCCCATTTGCCTGCCTTCATAGAGGCGGTTGCCTGCGGAATCAGCCTTGCAACTGAAAACAAAAGGGCAATAGAATGCTCTGCTGTTGTGATTGTATTGCCTCCGGGCGTATTCATCACAACAATGCCTTTCTTTGACGCAGATGCTTTATCCACATTATCAAGGCCTGACCCTGCCCTGCCTATTACCTTCAGGCTTTTTGCGGCATCAATAACATCTGCTGTGACCTTTGTTGCGCTCCTGATGACAAGCCCGTGGTATTCACCGATACATGCCTTGAGCTCATCCGGTTTCATCCCGGTCTTCACATCAACAATTAATCCTGCTTTTTTAAGTATCTCGACACCTTTGTCTGAGATCTTGTCGCTTACCAGAACCTTCATCTCTCCTCCAGATTTCTATATCTTACAAACCTTTTAAGGATAACACAGCTATAAAAACCTTGACAAGATTTTTGTAGAGGCATTTTAAATTCGGCTTATGATCTCTGGATGCCCTGATATCGACTTTTGTATACGATGTGTCAAAGTGATAGAATATAAAAATTAAAAACATTGATTGGAGGTAGGAAATTATGATGTCGAATATCCCGATTGATCTTAAGAAGGTTAGGAAAGGTGATGTTGTAAGGGAGATACTTCGCGTAGGGATAATAGCAGAGCTGGATGCCATTAACCTTTATGAGCAGCTTGCAGCAATGACAGACAGGCCTGATATCAAGAAGGTATTTCTTGACATTGCGAAAGAGGAAAAGACCCACGTTGGCGAGTTTCAGGAGCTGCTTTTAAGGGAAGACAAGGAGCAGGTCGAAGAGCTTAAGCACGGCAAGGAGGAGGTTAAAGAGCTTACGGGGAAGTAGGGTTATCTGTCCATCAGACTCCTGACGCCGTAGTCAAGAAACCCGCTTGAAAAGGGGACAAACCTGCCGTCCCCTTTTTGCTTCATAGGTTGGTTTTCTTTTGTGGCAGTGGCTCTTCAAAATGCCTTCTGGTTGATCTTCCTGATAACATATTTCCTGTTCTGACCTGTGTTTTGGCAATATTCATCAAGCAAAAGCCCTTTGTTTTTCTTGTCCGCCTTAAGATATTTTACAAGCAGTGCCTTGAGATACTGGTTCCTTGAATGCATGTCCATCCTCTATGTAACCCCTTTCCCTTAATTTGGGTTACATTTTATTTGATTTAACCAGTACCCTTTCGGTTACTTTTTAGATGATTCAATGCGAACACTATACCCTGCCTTTGGTTTTAATTTATAATGGATAAAGGAGTTTTTAGATATGACCTCAAAACATCACAGCAGGGCGCTTTCACTGTCATACTTCACAGTCGGATACAATGTTCTGGAAGGTGTCATCTCAATCTTTGCCGGTGCGCTTGCAGGGAGCATCGCCCTTATTGGCTTCGGCCTTGACAGCTTTGTTGAGTCGCTCTCAGGAGGCGTGATGATATGGAGATTCAGGAAACACGGGAAGATTTCAGAGGAAGAAGAAGAGAAGGTAGAGAAAAAGGCGGTAAAGCTGATTGGCTATACCTTCTTTATCCTCGGAGCCTATGTCTTATATGAATCCCTGAAAAAATTATTCCTCCACGAAATCCCCGAGCCAAGTCTTTTAGGTATAATCATTGCCATAATCTCGCTGATAACAATGCCCACTTTGTTTTTCATGAAAAGACATACTGCAAAATCAATTGGAAGCAGAAGCCTTGAAGCAGACTCAAAACAGACGCTTGCATGCACATTCCTTTCTGCTGCGCTTCTAATTGGTCTGGGATTGAATTATCTCTACGGCATCAGGTGGGCAGACCCTGCAGTAGGTCTGATTGTGGTATTCTTTCTTATAAGAGAAGGATATGAGGCGCTGAAGGGAGAGAAATTATCCAGTTGTTGCAGTTGTTGATTTCTCTGGTGATTTTATAAGGTTAAATTTTTTTAATATCCATGAAGAAAATAATTGTCATAGATGACATTAAGTCATCGCTAAAGAAAAAGGAGAGCTTTCTAAACAGGTCAAACATCGAAATATTCACAGCAACCTCAAATGAAGAAGCACTTAATATCCATAAGGCTGAAAAAGTAGACCTCATAATTACCAATCTTGATATGCCTGAAATGAGTGGAGAAGAGTTCTGTTCAGTTATCAGAAAAAGTGAGGAATTGTGTAAGGTTTCTATAATCATCGTAAGTTCTAACAGCAAATCAGACATCGAAAGAACTTCACAGTGCAGGGCAAATGCATTTATAACGATGCCGGTAAACCCTTCCGTCCTGTTTGAGAAATCGCATCGGCTCCTTAATATCCCGCGAAGGGAACACTACAGGGCTCCTATAAGCGTTAAGGTTGATGGAAAATATGAAAGCAGACCTTTCTTGTGCCACTCAGAAAATATCAGTGCCTCGGGTATGCTGTTCATAACGGATAAAATCCTCTCACAGGGCGACATAATAGTATGCTCATTCGTTCTCCCGGATTCAAAACACATAATTACGGATGCCGAGATTATAAGGGCTGTAAAAAAAATAACCGAATTTGATGTCAACCAGTATGGCATCAGATTCTCAAATCTCGCCGCTGAAGCCAGATATGTTATAGAGGCTTTTGTCAAAAAAACCTCAAAAGGCATGAAAGGTTTATGAATTAAAGGAGATACCCTTGGCAATTCTTACTTCAGCAGCATCTCCTCTGCAACAGCAACTCCAGCGCCGAGCTTTACAGGATGTCCCATCCCCTTAAGAACCATCTCAACGCCTGCAACAGCAGTTATCACATCAAACGTATCAGCATATCCGAGATGTGCAATCCTGAATACCTTTCCTTTGATTTGATCCTGGCCGCCTGCTGCTGTTATGCCGTATTTCTCGCGGAGGTTTTTGTATATTGCCTGTCCATCAACACCTGAAGGTGCGCATATTGCTGTGACTGCATCGCTTGGAGATTCTTCTGGGAAAAGCTCAAGGCCGATTGCCTGCATTGCCTTTCTCATTGCATTTGCAAGCCTTTTATGTCGCTTGAATACATTCTCAAGCCCCTCTTTTTGCAGAAGCTTTATGCTCTCGTTCAACCCGATTATCAGAGTAACAGGAGATGTGAAATTGGTCTGGTTCTTTGCGAGGTTTTCTCTCTCTTTCTTGAAATTGAAATAGAACCGAGGGCATTTTGAGTTCTCTGCGAACTTCCATGCCTTCTCGCTTATCCCAACGAATGCAAGCCCTGGCGGAAGCATAACACCTTTCTGCGAGCCGCCAATCATCACGTCTATCCCCCATTCATCCATCTTAAGGTCATGGGCAACGAGTGCTGAAATTGCGTCAACGATGAAGATTGTGTTTTCGTATTTCTTAACAACTTTTGCGAGTGCCTGGATGTCGTGATAGACACCTGTTGATGTCTCCGATGCCTGAACAAATACGCCTTTGATTGAAGGGTCTTTCTTTAATTTTTCATCAACAGCCTCTGGTTTTACTGCGTAGCCCCATTCAACTATCATCTCATCAGCATTGAGTCCGTAAGCCTTGCATATCTTTGTCCATCTTTCTCCGAATTTTCCGCCGTTTATCGTTATAACCTTGTCGCCGGGGCTAAAGAAATTATTAACTGCGCCGACCATCCCGCCGGTTCCTGTTGAACAGAGTATCAATACATCATTTTTTGTCTGGTAAAGCCACTGAAGTCCTTTCTTTGCTGCATCGAGCACAGGTAGAAAATCAGGAGAACGGTGGTGAATAATCGGCATTGCCATTGCAAGCAGTGCTTCTGAAGGCACAGGCGTTGGCCCGGGCGCTAAGAGATAACGTTTTAACATGAAAAACCTCCTAAAATTTTACTAAGAATGTATAGTTTAAACTTTGGAAATTATCATAGTCAAGGGCAAGTTGAAAGGCGCGAATTATCTTCAATTTTTAGTCTATGCCGCTTTGCAACTTTTACTCGACAAAGTTTAATAAATGTTTTAGCATTTACTTAGACATTGTTTCAGTTCTCTGCTCAATTCTTTATTGACGGGAACAACCCGGATTTACGGAGGCTTGTATGGCTGAAGAGGGATTAGAAGGAGTTTTAAAAGAGCAAAAGATTTTCCATCCGCCAAAAGACTTCAGGGATAAGGCGCATATAAAAAATTCTGCGGAATATGAGAGGCTTTATGAACAATCCATCGAGGAGCCGGAAAGATTTTGGACGGATATGGCTGAGGAAATTATCTGGTTTAAAAAATGGGATAAAGTCATGGAGGGCGACTTTAGCAAGGCTGAAATAGCCTGGTTTAAAGGCGCCAAATTAAATGTCTCATACAATTGTCTTGACAGGCATCTAAATACCTTCCGCAAAAACAAGGCAGCAATAATCTGGGAGGGAGAGGCAGGAGAAAGCAGGATATTTACATATCAGCAGCTTCACAGAGAGGTCTGCAGGTTTGCAAATCTTTTAATGAAAAAAGGCATAGGCAAGGGGGACCGTGTGGCTTTCTATCTCCCGATGATACCGGAACTTGCGATTGGAATGCTGGCATGTACGAGAATCGGAGCAGTGCACAGCGTTGTGTTTGGAGGGTTCAGTGCACATTCCCTGAAAGAAAGGCTTATTGACTGCCAGGCAAAGATCCTTGTTACATCAGACGGAGGATTCAGGGGAGGTAAGGTGATCCCTTTGAAGAAGAATGCAGACGCAGCAATGGATGAGGCGCCGTCTGTAAAAACCTGTTTAGTGGTGAAAAGGACGAATATATCTGTAGATATGAAAAAAGGACGTGACTTCTTCCTTGATGAAGAACTTAACTCAGAAGATATTTCATCTTATTGCGAGCCTCAACCGCATGATGCAGAAGACCCTTTATTTATACTTTACACAAGCGGCAGCACAGGGAAACCAAAAGGACTCCTGCATACAACAGGAGGATACCTGCTTTATACGGCTGTTTCATTCAAATATATATTTGACTATCACGAAGAAGATACATTCTGGTGCACTGCGGATATAGGCTGGATAACAGGACATTCATATATTGTCTATGGCCCGCTCGCATGCGGCGCTACAAGCATGATGTTCGAGGGCGTGCCAACTTATCCTGCTCCCGACAGATACTGGGAGATTGTAGAGAAATATAAGGTCAACATATTTTACACGGCGCCAACTGTAATCCGCGCGCTTGCAAGAGAAGGAGAAGAATGGACCAAGAAAAGGGATTTAAGCAGTTTGAGACTTCTTGGCTCTGTCGGAGAACCGATTAATCCCGAGGCATGGCTGTGGTATTACAAAAACATAGGCAAAACAAAATGCCCTATTGTTGATACATGGTGGCAGACCGAGACAGGAGGAATTCTAATCTCCTCTCTGCCGGGTGCTCTTTATCAGAAACCTGGTTATGCTGGCAAGCCTTTCTTTGGGGTGAAACCCGCGATTATGAAAGTTGATGGTAAAGAAGCTGCTATTAATGAAGAAGGTGCATTGGTAATCAAGGTTTCGTGGCCCGGCCTTGCAAGAACCATTTACGGAGATCATCAACGATATTTTGAGACCTATTTTTCACAGTACCGCGGGAATTATTTTACAGGAGACGGTGCAAAGATTGATAGCGACAGAGACTACAGGTTATTCGGCCGTATTGATGATGTAATAAATGTCTCGGGGCACAGACTCGGGACAGCGGAGATAGAAAGTGCTCTTGTGGCAGACCAAAAAGTTGCGGAAGCAGCAGTTGTTGGTTTTCCTCATGAAATCAAGGGGCAGGGGATATATGCCTTTGTAATTTTAAAAACCGGAATTGAGAAAAGTTATGAACTTGAAAAAGAATTAGTCCAGCAGGTAAGAATGGACATAGGGCCAATAGCAACACCCGATAAGATCCAATTTACAGACGGGCTTCCAAAGACAAGGAGTGGTAAGATAATGCGGAGGATCTTAAGGAAGATTGTGGAAGGTAAACCTGATGAGATTGGTGATACCTCCACACTGGCCGATCCAGCTGTAATAGAGAAATTGATTGAAGGAAGGAAGGGGGTTTAAGATGTGGTATATTTCTATTTTTGATGCTAAGGAAAATACCACTCGGGCACAGATAAGGCATGAAAGGGAAGAGTGGATACAAAAAGGCAAGGATAGAATTTTTCATCAGAAGTGTAAAACAATTAATCGTTATGAGGTCTTGGGAAGCTCTCCTCTGAAGATTTTTTTTGTAATAGAAACAGATGACCCAACAGTTCTGAATTTAATATCTCATCATTTTGGTGATGCATGGGATTCTGTTACTTATCCCATAATACAGCGGGAGATATACGAGGCGCTGGGAGAAGATCACACAATTATTGGCGGTTAACCGACCATGGATTCCACAGATGGCATGAGACAAGCCTGCCTTTTGACTCTTTTAATTCAGGGACTATTTTATCGCAAGGCTCAAATCTCCTCGGACATCTCGGATGGAACGGGCATCCCGGGGGAATGTCTACAGGGCTTGGAACCTCACCTTCGGTAATACTTCTTGTTGTTGCAGCAGGTCCTATTCTCGGCGCTGACGACAGCAATATCACTGTGTATGGATGCAGGGGTTCTCTGAACAGGTCTTCTGTTCTTGCATATTCGACAATTTTTCCAAGATACATGACTCCAACGGTGTCGCTGAAATAATGCACTACCTTAAGGTCATGGCTTATAAAAAGGAATGCTATTTTTGTTTCTTTTCTTAGACCCTGCAGGAGATTAAGTATCTGTGCCTGTATCGAGACATCGAGTGCTGAAAGCGGTTCGTCAGCGACTATCAGTTTTGGGTTTACTGCAAGCGCCCTTGCAATGCATATCCTCTGGCGCTGCCCCCCGCTAAACTCATGTGGATAACGGTTCATGACATCAGGGTCGAGCCCTACCTTTTTCAGAAGTCCCATGCAAGCATCCCTCATGTCTTTTTTCCCGACAATCCTGTGTATCTTCAATGGCTCTGACAGGGTGTCTAACACGGTTTTTCTCGGGTTAAGAGAAGCAAACGGGTCCTGGAATACTATCTGAACAGATTTTCTAAATGCCTTTAAGGAATCGCCTTTAAGCCCGAGTATATCCTTCCCTTCAAAAAGTACTTTTCCCGATGTAGGCGATATGAGCTTCAGAACAAGTCGGGCGACTGTTGATTTACCACACCCGCTTTCACCGACGATTGCAAAGACCTTATCCTCATCAATAGAAAAGTCAATACCATCCACAGCCTTAACCCATAACGGCTCAGCTGTCAATTTCTTTTTGACAGGGAAATATTTTTTTAATGACTTAACACTGAGGAGTTTCATTTAATCTCTTCTGCCCTTATACACCTTGCGAGATGCACGGGCGCGTTGCCTGTTTCTGATGTTGCTCTCAAATCAGGCTCCCTGTCTTTACATGAGGGGATGACAAACCCGCATCTGTCAGAGAACTTACATCCGGCAGGAAGCCGGCCAGGATGCGGAACAGATCCCGGGATTGGTTTAAGGGGTCTACCTTTTTCTTTTGGCAATGAATCGAGCAGACCCATTGTATAGGGGTGCCTCGGATTACGGAATAGTTCTTCCGCATCTGTAAGTTCAACAATCCTTCCCGCATACATTATTGCGACCCTTTTAGCATTCTCTGCAATAATTCCGAGGTCATGTGTTATCAGGAGGATTGACATTTTTCTCTTTTCTCGAAGACCCTGAAGAAGCTCGAGTATCTGTGCCTGTATGGTAACATCAAGAGCGGTCGTAGGTTCATCCGCAATGAGGAGTGAGGGGTTACATGCGATTGCCATTGCTATCATTATTCTCTGCCTCATGCCTCCCGACATCTGGTGGGGATATTCCTTTATTCTTATTTCAGGAGAAGGTATCTTTACATCCCGCAGGAGGTCCAATGCCTTGCCAACTGCATCTTTTTTTGAAAGACCGAGATGAGTCGTTATCACTTCGGATATCTGATACCCCACTGTTAGAACCGGGTTAAGTGAGGTCATCGGTTCTTGAAAGATCATTGCTAATTCTTTGCCCCTGAGCCGCCGCATAGATTCCCTATCGAGTTTGAGCAGGTCTTTACCATTGAAATTTATTGAACCTTCGGCATAAGCATTAGGAGGAAGTATGCCCATCACTGAAAGTGCTGTCAGGCTCTTTCCACAACCGCTTTCGCCAACAAGCCCGAAGACCTCGGACTCTTTAATATCAAAGGAAAGATTACTAACTACTTTTATCGGATTTGTTTCAGTCCTGAATGAGACATTGAGGGCACTTACTTCAAGCAGGGACACTGCTGGTCACTTTTCCTCTTTTTTAAGGAGCTGAATATATGTCTTTGCTTCCTTTATATTAGGGTTCTGCTTTAAGGCGGTCTCCCATTCCTCAAAGGCAAGT
>JAKALU010000140.1 GCA_021824065.1 Nitrospirota bacterium | reverse complement strand
AAGGAGGGAGCAATGTTTAAGAAAGCACTTATTTGCATGGAATTCGGATCCGATTTGCCGGAAGTCGGGACATGCCTCAGCGGTCTCCTCAACCTGGGTGTCAAGGAGTGTCTCGTTATTCAGTTTCTTTCCTACAGCGAAGCGGTCAATGCCAGTTTCAGCTATACCACGGATCACCTGCAAAAAAATGTTGAGAAGATGCGGCTTGCTCTTGAAAAATCAGGATTTGCCGCCGAAGCGAAAACCCTCTCAGGGAGATCCCCACGCGAGGTCTATCGGCTGGCTCAGGAGCAAGGTTGCGATCTTGTCATTGTAGAAGGGCGTTTCCATAGCTTGAGCGGCGAAATGCTGGCTGGCGGCATCGCCGCTTCCGTCATCCACAACCAGACCCTGCCGACGCTTGTGCTGCGTGTTGAGGTTTCCGAAGAGCAAGGCGCTCCGTGCGCGCGAATGAAACTGTGCAACTTTACTGGTCATGCTCTCTTTCCCACCGATTTTTCCCAGAACGCCGACATTGCTTTTGCCGAACTTGAAAAGCTGGTGGAGCGAGGACTCAGTAGGGTAACTCTCGTGCATGTTATGGATAAGGTCAGGCTTGAACCTCATCTCAAAGACAGAATCGATGAGTTCAAAGCCCTTGACCAGCAACGGTTGAAGAATCTGGAGGAGAGACTCCGAAAAAAAGGTGTAAGCACTGTTGATATTCAAATCCGCTATGGCAACCCAACTGTTGAAATTCTCAACGCGGTGCGTGAAACAGATCCGTCATTGATTGTAATGGGAAGTCAGGGGCGAGGGTTTGTCACCGAACTTTTCCTGGGGAGTATCAGTCATAACTTAGTAAGGCGAAGTAAGACGCCGATACTCCTGATTCCGCTCCCAAGGCATGAAGGGAACGTGCCCACGGCCAAGAAGTAAGGGAGCTGGTTATAGCTCATCTCACTGCCGACTGTGCGATGATGTAGAAAGATTAGTTGGAATGTTTAAAGCGGAGGGGTATCAACTGATGCCCCTCTGCTAACGATGGAGGAAGAAACCATGAAAAACGAAATCTATGACCCTGCGATGTGCTGTTCTTCAGGACTTTGCGGGAATTGCAGCTGACCAAGCAGGAGAATGCAATGGCAAGAGAAGCAAACAATAACGACACTAAACTCTCAGAAACGGGGGACGCTGGATTGACAGGGGATTTCCCTAGTTGCGGACCTGGATGTGACTGCGGTGTTCCGGCAGTCAACACAAAGGTAAGGATTGCCATTTGTCTGGTGGTAGTTCTTGCTGTCAGTGGGATACTGTTCTTCAAAATATCGAGCGCAAGACAAAATTCATTTGATAACTCGAAAAGCTTTTTTTCAAATCCCTTTACGGCAACATCTCTGAACGACGGCACAGGAAAGCAGGGGGGAAGTGGCGCCGCGGTGCCTTCACTAAGTGCCCTTAATACCGTGGCCGCCAATCTGGACACGGTATTTCTCTTTATTCCAGGCAAAGACAATGCCCCGACAACTAAGGAAACAGGCGAAATACTTGCCTCGGTTGAACGGGTTCTGAAAGAGCAAGGCATCAAAACCGGGATATTCACTTTGCAAACCGATTCACCCGACTACCCCAATATTGCCGCCAAGGCGTCAGCGCCGGGCATCGCAGTGTTGACAAGGGGACGAGGTATAGGCGTTGTTTCCGGTGGGATAACACAAACAAACCTTATACAGGCGTATGTGGCCTCGACGCGTGGAGGAGGCTGTGGTCCGAAAGGTTGTCCTCCGCGTGCTGCCGGCAGCGCGGCTGCACCATGCAACTAAAGAAGTGATTTGTGCTTGAATATTGCGTCACTACTTTGCAAAATGCAGCCTCTCAACCGTTGGGGTTGCTCTTCGCCCTGATTCTCGGCATTGTGAGCGCTGCCACCAGCGCGTGCTGTACGCTACCGGCACTGGGCATCCTTATTGGCTACTCAGGAGCCCGGGAGGAGAAAAACCGTCGGGCGGCGGTCATTTCCGTCGTAGACTTCACAATAGGCACCATTTTTTCCCTAATCATTATCGGCGGCATTGCCGGCTATGTCGGCCAGACAGCGCAAATCTCACTGGGGAGTTACTGGAAAGTCTTTGCCGGTATTGTGGCTATCGTTTTGGTCTGGCAGCACTGAAGATGCTTCCCTTTAATCTGTCCCTGCCAGGCAGTAGTAAAGTAATGAACAGATCGCGGCAACTCGGGCCAGCTGCGGCCGGGCTGCTCATGGGAGGAGGGGTTGCAGCGAGTTCCCTGCCCTGCAATCCCGGCATATTCATCGTTCTCGGCGCAGCAATCTTGCAGGGGCAGGTAATATGGGCAACACTGTTACTGGCCATGTTCGCGATAGGGTTCAGCATCCCGTTGGGCGCTGTGTTACTAGGAGTTTCACTGGGCAAAACAGCCCTGCTGACAAAGAATGCAGACACCGCAATCCGATGGGTCTCCGGTTGCATCCTCGTGATAGCGGGATTTTATCTACTGGGAACTTATTAATATGGACGAATTTATAAAAGAACTATCGCTATAGGAGGTAATTGAATATGAAAGTTGAAATCTACGATCCCGCTATGTGCTGCTCATCCGGACTTTGCGGACCTACGCTCGACCCGGTCCTGGTGAAGATGAACGATGCAGTGCTGGCGCTGAAAAAACAAGGTGTTGAGGTTGAAAGATTCAACCTAGCCCAGCAACCTAAAGAGGTGATGAGTAATAAGACTGTCGCGGAGCTTATTCACAAAAACGGCAGAAAGACATTGCCTGTAACGTTTGTCAATGGCGAGGTCTTCAGGACAGGAGAATATCCATCTTATGAAGAGATCTGCAAGACACTTGGAATTGAACCGGTGAAGCACAAACCCATAGCTCTGAACATAATGTAGGGAGGATGACATGCTTACTTTAACTGATAACGCAGTAAAGAGATTTAAAGACCTGGTTGGGGTGAAAAAAAACAAATATCATGGAGTGAGGATATTTACAACCGGGGGGGGGTGAGGGCCGTCTTTGGCTATGGACATAGCCGATGGCGCTAAAAAGGGGGATGTAACCCTTGAGAAAGGTGGTGTAAAGGTTTTTCTTGAAAAAGAGGCGAATAAGCTGCTTTCAGAGGCAAACATAGATTTCTCTGATGAGCGGGGATTTATTATAAGCGGGATGCAGAAGGCTTCCTGCTGCGGTTAAGAGAAGGAGCATTAATGACAATGACAAAGTATTTATTTTTCTCAGGCAAGGGCGGTGTCGGCAAAACGACTATGGCATGCGCCACAGCCATTCATAACGCAACAGAAGGCCAAAAGACATTGATCGTAACGACCGACCCAGCTTCCAATCTTGCAGACGTTTTTGAACAGGAGATTGGCCATAAGATAACTCCGATTAAAGACATGGATAACCTCCACGCCATGGAGATCGACCCCGACGAGGCAACGAGGGAATACAAGGAACGCATCATAGGGCCATTCAGGGAGATAATGCCTGAGGATGTCATCGCTTCCCTTGAGGAAAACCTTAGTGGCCCTTGTACCACAGAGATGGCATCTTTCGACAGGTTTATAGACTTTATGGAAGGTGATGAGTACGATGTTATTGTTTTCGATACAGCTCCTACCGGCCATACCATAAGGCTCCTTGAGCTTCCTGTGGACTGGTCTAAGCACATAGAGGAATCCGCAAAAGGGAGTGGACAGACCTGCCTCGGACCGGTGCAATCCATACAGGATTCCAAAGATAAATACGACAGGGCCACTGCGCTCCTTAAAGATCCAACCAGAACTACCTTCATCTTTGTTATGCGTCCGGAGGAGTTGTCCCTCTTTGAGACGCTCCGGGCAGCGAAGGAGCTTGAGACCATCGGGATCAAATCCGGAGAAGTAATTATAAACGGTATATTGCCTGAGGAGGTCTGCGATATCGCGTTCTTCAAGAAAAAATACTATGCACAGCAAACCGTTATCAGACAAACAGAAAAGACTATTGCACAGCCAAAACGCTTTATGTTTTTACGCGATAATGAAGTCAAGGGTGTTTCTGCCCTCAAAGGTGTATCCAACGAATTATTCACAGGGAAAAAACCTTCCTATGAAGCAGAACGTATTCAGCCAGCTCAGCTCGTGCCGACGATTGAGCGTCCTGATATCGACTCTCTCTTCCTGCCTGACGGTCAGACAAAAGCCATCTTTTTTACAGGAAAGGGGGGTGTCGGAAAGACTTCAATATCGTGCATAACAGCTGTGCATATTGCACAAAAAGGGGTAAAGACCCTTCTTGTCACAACGGATCCTGCAGCACATATTGGCGAAGTTCTCGACGTTAAGGTCGGAAGCAGGCCGGAGAAGATCACCGACAATCTGTTTGCAGTGATGGTCAACCAGCAGGAGGCCTTTCAGGAATATAAAGAAAAGGTGCTGAATGAGGCAAAAGGCAAATATTCAGAAGACATGCTGGCAACAATGGAAGAGGAACTCAATTCCCCCTGCACTGAAGAGATGGCCGCCTTCGATAAGTTCATACAATACATTGAGGGAAGGGATTATGAGGTCGTCGTATTCGACACGGCCCCTACAGGGCATACACTGAGACTCCTCGACCTCCCTTTCGATTATGCAAAGCAGGTGGAGATGATGGCCGGGGCTGCGGAAAGCGGGGGAGCTAAAGAGACTGCACAGAACAGGTTCAGGGATATCATCAGTACGCTGAAAGATAAAAACAGGACCGTCTTCAGTCTCGTACTCTATCCCGAGTCAACCCCGATCTTGGAGTCATACAGAGCCATGCTCGACCTGAAAGAAGCTGGCATCGAAACGCAGCTTGTTATCGCAAATATGGTACTTCCTGAAGAGGTCTGCAGCAACGACTATTTCCGAAACAGGAGACGTATGCAGATGAAATATTTGGAAGAAATTGGGAAAAAATTCAATCTTCCCGTGCTCCAGTTTCCTCTGATGCAGGAAGAGATAAAGGGACTCTTTAACTTAAGAGTGGCCGTGGCGAGTCTTTAGCGTCAAGCCAAAAACCAAAGGAGAGTCAAAATATGCCTGCATACGAATTTATCTGTAATTACTGTGGCAATAAGGTTGAGGTCTTTGCGACTGCCAGCCAGAAAGAAAAGGGGCTTGATCTTTATTGTGAAAACTGTGGAAGCCCTGATGTAAAAAAGATTATAAGAATGCCCATGCCCTTTTTGAGAGGGATTTCTTCCGGCGGATGCTGCGGCTCCAATTCCAGTGGGTGTTGTTAATAAATTCGTGACAGAAGAGAAATGGATGTTGAAATGGAAGTCAAAAATATAGTGAAGATACCCATTCTGGCAGTAGAGAAGGGCAAAGGCATGATTATATATTTAGAGATTGAGGCACGGAGGGGTAGTGGCACTTTATTCTTGGATACCAAACTGTGTTCTGACGAGGACACAAGAGAGGCAATAAATAATGCCTTTTCTCTGTTAAAGATAGGAGGGAAGGATATCTTGGTGCGTATCAATGATCGCAAATTTGATTGTCTCTGCGGCGGCAGTCCTGGACTTTCTGTTTATTTAGGAATGTATGCCTGTCTCCGTGGGCTAAAGTTTAAGCCAAAGACCTTTGCTACAGGAGGCATTGATAAAAAGGGAAAGATAACTGCGATAGAAGAGCTGCCAGAAAAGATTAAAGCAATCTTAGGCAAGTCAGAAGTGCTCTTAGTCCCCAAAGGACAGGGCTTACCTATTGAAGGCATAAAGGTAAAAGAGATATCTGATTTAAAAGATGCTGTAAAAATTGCCTTGATAAGATAAGGGTGATATCTGATAGCCCACAGAGGAGGCAAGATAATGATTACAAAAGAGCAAGTAATGCAGGCCTTAAAAGAAGTGATTGACCCTGAGATTGGGTCAAGTGTGGTTGACCTTAATATGATTAAGGAAGTGAATATTAGCGACAAAAGGGTTGAAGTAAAGATGGTTTTAACCGCCTCCTTTTGTCCATTAGCAGGCTTTCTTCTCAACGAAGTCAAAAACAAGACAATGAAGATTGCCGAGGGCAGGGAGGTAGAGGTTATATTGCTTGATGAGACATGGACGCCGCCTGAGCGATTCAGGTGATAACAACATGCCGGTACATAATCCTACAATTAAAGAGAGATACTTAGATCCCTCGGCCTTCTTTACGCGATACGCTTGGTGACCGCATAATTATAAGAGTGAAATTACGAAGATGGACGACATCGCTGGCAGAAAGGCACTTCTTGAAGCCTCGGGACTGACAAAAGGCCGCGTCCTAGACATCGGGATGGGCGAGTGCGGATGCATGTCGTTTTATCTCGCCAGGAAAGGCTTTCAGGTTGTCGGCATCGACAGTTCGACAAAGGCCGTGCATGAGGCCAGGGAGACTGCGTCGCGCAGAAAGTGT
>JAKALU010000139.1 GCA_021824065.1 Nitrospirota bacterium | reverse complement strand
ATCCTTCTTTTTTTAGAAGATATGCTGTTATAGAGGAATCAACCCCTCCGCTCATGCCTACAATAACCTTTGGCATATCAATAAAAAGTTAGAAGCCTTTACTTCAGTTCCTTAGTCTGTTCCCCGGTCTGTGCCTTAAAGATGAGGCGGAAAAGCTCATCTGCCTTATAAGAGCCAAGCCCTTTTAAAATCCTGTACTGTTGCATCGCGGAATCAGTATCTCCAACTGTGAGGTACGTATAGCCAAGACCGGCATGCGCATCATCGTGGTCAGGGTTCAATTTTATTGCTGTTTGAAATGCATCTATCGCGCTGCCGGGTTTCCCCTGAGCATAGTAAGAATAACCAAGTCCGTTATAGGCATCTGCAGAATTGGGGTCGTGCTCTATTGCCTCTTTATAGTTTTTGATAGCCTCGTCTATCTTGTTGAGCTTTAAAAAAAACCTGCCCATGAAAACATGTGGTTCAGGACTTCCGGGGATCATCTTATCAGCCTTTTTAAACTCGATCAATGCCTTATCATAGTCACCTGATTGGATATATTTTTCACCTGAGGCAATAATATTTATAAACTCTTCTTTTATCCTGGCAGCGTCCTCTGGTTTTGTTAGCGCTGGAGCGGTAAGCGAAGGTTCTTTTGGCTGAGGCACGTCGAGTTTTTTTAACACAGGCTGAGGTAAAACATCGGGCTTGATGGATTCTTTTTTAGCGGGAATAGTGCTGTCTTCTTTGGGCTGTGCAGAAGGAAGGACAGCGGTTTCGGGTTGTTTCCTCTGTACAGCTTCTGGTTCTTTTGCTTTTAGTTTTGCAGCATATATATCAATAATGAGCTTTGGATTTTTTTTATTAACGAGGGATGCCTTGAAGTCCTCTGCACGCTCTATATCAAACACAATCCTGACGGTATCCTTGCTGAACTGTCTTGCCCTAACAGCCTTCAATATTCCGTCCCCGACATTGATGTTTGTTTTTATTTTTTTGGAGATGGTAGTATCCTTTAGGTCAAAATAAAGTCTTTCAGGCTTTGAAAGATGGTTCATCGAGAAATCAACAGGCCCGGATAAAAAAACAGTTACCCTCGTGTGACCTTCAAATGACTGATAGCGGATGTCTTTTATACTTACCCTGATCGCTGCAGTCGATAAAACCGGAGAGATAAAGATTAATATCAGAAAGAAAAAAACGTATTCGGGTTCGAGCAATGATTTGCAGTATGTCTTCATCCAACTTTGACTTTCCACCCTGTGCCATCTTTTTTATCTTCAAGTATTATCCCTTTCTCATCGAGTCCCTTTCTTATCATATCTGATGCTGTCCAATCCTTTCTCTGCCTTGCTTCTTCCCTTTGCTTTATCTTGTCCATGACATCCTTCTCTGTTAACAGAATCTTTTTTGTCTTCATCAATGCCCGCCGCCATTCATCTGGAGTCCTGTTAAAGATATTCAACACCCTGCCCGTCTCCAATAAGAGCTCTTTTGTCTTTGATATAAGTTCAGATGCCATTCGGCCAGATGGTTTGCTATCAAGAAATCTGTTTGCCTCTCTTATCAGTTCAAATATATGTCCAAGAGCGAGGGCAGTATTGAAGTCATCATCCATTGCAGCATGGAACTTTCCCTTAAATGAATTCACTGTATCTTCGAAAGACTTTTCTGCACCCCCCCCTTGGCCTCCTTTACTAAAGAAATCAGCAATCCTTACAAGCGTTGTATAGTACCTGTCTATTGAGACCTCTGCTTCTTTTAACTGTTCATCTGAGAATTCTATCGGGCTTCTGTAATGGGTTGAAAGCAGAAAGAACCTTACAACTTCAGGGTCATATCTATCAAGAACCTCTTTGATGGTGAAAAAGTTTCCGAGGGATTTCGACATCTTCTCTTTGTCAATTGTGATAAACCCATTATGCACCCAGTATTTGACAAATGGCTTTCCTGTATATGCCTCAGACTGTGCAATCTCATTTTCATGATGGGGGAATATAAGATCTGCACCTCCACCGTGGATATCAAAGCTTTCACCAAGATGCTTTATTGACATTGCAGTGCATTCAATATGCCAGCCAGGCCTTCCCGGTCCCCACGGGCTCTCCCATGAAGGCTCGCCTCCTTTTGATGCCTTCCACAGGGCAAAGTCCATCGGGTCTTTTTTCCTTTCATCCACCTCAACCCTTGCGCCGGCCATCATGTCTTCCTTATCCCTCTTTGAAAGCTTCCCGTATTCTGGGAATTTGTTCACTTCAAAATAAACGCTGCCATTGATTTCATATGCATAGCCTTTATCTATCAGCCCTTTTACAATTTCTATTATTTCTTTAATATGCTCTGTAGCCTTTGGCTCGATGTCAGCACGTGCAACGCCGAGGCTGTCCATATCATGATAGAACTCTTCGGTATATTTCTTTGCGACCTCATCCCATGGGATGCCCTCTTTTTTTGCTCTGTTAATAATTTTGTCGTCAATATCCGTGAAATTCCTCACAAACATAAGATTGAAGCCTTTGTATTTGAGGTATCTCTGAATGACGTCAAAGACTATTGCGCTCCTTGCATGACCAATATGGCAAATGTCATAAACAGTGACACCGCAGACATACATATTCACCCTGCCTTCTGTCAACGGGATAAAATCTTCTTTTTCACCTGTGAGGGTGTTATAAATCCTCATCCTTCCTCCTCGTTTTTCGGGTTTCTCCATTGCATCCATTCTTTTTGCAATTGCTTCTATATGTGATTCCAATTCCTTTAATTTCTCTGAAACAGGATCGGGGAAATAATCATAAAGCTCTACAAGCCCCTCTTCTGTAGTCATCCTGATAACTTTTTTCCTTGTTATCCTTCCGGGAACGCCAACGCAGATAGAATTATCCGGGATGGATTTGAGTATTACAGAATTAGCCCCGATAATGACATTATTCCCTATGTTTATAGCGCCGAGTATCTTCGCGCCGGCACCGACAACAACATTATTGCCGAGTGTTGGATGTCTTTTGCCTTTTTCTTTTCCTGTGCCGCCCAAAGTAACTCCTTGATAAAGGAGACAGTTTTCTCCTATCTCTGCTGTCTCTCCAATCACGACACCCATGCCGTGGTCTATGAAAAAGCCATGGCCTATTTTTGCTGCAGGGTGGATCTCAATGCCTGTGAGAAATCTTCCTATATGTGAAAGAAATCTCGGTATTACAGGGACCTTCAGATTCCAGAGAAAATGGTTAATCCTGTGAAGAAGTATTGCATGGAATCCCGGGTAGGCAAATATAACCTCAAGGCTGTTTCTTGCAGCAGGGTCTTTCTCAAAAACAGCCTTAAAATCGCACCTTATATTCTCCCAGAAGCCCATGTAAAGGTATTATACAACAAACTATTGATTAAGGAATTTTGTTATCATATACCCATAATGGAGCCAACAAATATGACCCCCTCCGAGCTTAAGAAGATGATCACAGATTACATGGAAAATGGTTTTCTCGATAATATCATTGACATGTTCAAGCATGACAAATCACTCTACTTGTTAATCGGCGAGCTCATGACAGATGAGAGGGTAAGGGTAAGACTCGGCATATCAGCGCTTGTCGAAACACTTAAAAAAGAAGACCCTGAAAATCTGCTCATGGCTGTTCCTAATATCCTGCCACTCTTAGGAAACCCTGAACCAGTTATAAGAGGCGATGCAGCCTATATGCTCGGGATTATCGGGCATGAAGATGCAATACCATCACTTAAGGAAGCGATAAATGATGAGAATGAGGATGTAAGGCTCATTGTAAAAGAGGCGATCGAGGATATTAGGGGCGTGTATCCCTGAATCTCGTCCCTTTTTAGGGCGGAAAATTATGGTAAAGTCTATGGAGGCTCAAATAAATAAAGATTGATGATAAAATAAGTATTATTTTTAAGGAGGTTTAGCGATAATTGAAAGAACTCAGGAAAAGGCTGGTATTCTCCCTGATATTTATAACCTTTATTATTACTGTAGGTTCTGCTGGTTATATGCTCATAGAAGGGTGGAATTGCCTGGATTCCCTTTACATGACTATCATAACTATTGCCAGTGTCGGCTTCAAGGAAGTCCATGATCTATCTCCAAATGGGAGAATATTTACTATTATCCTTATAATAAGTGGCGTAGGCAGCGTGGCTTATGCATTAGCAACAGTTGCAAAAATTGTTTTAGAAGGCGAGATTAAAGAAATTTTTGGGAGGAAGAGATTGGAGAAGAAGATTAAGGAATTAAAAAACCATTACATTGTTTGTGGTTATGGCAGGATGGGGAAGATAATATGCAGAGAACTGAGGGAGAAGAATATAAAATTTGTCGCTATTGAAAAGAAATTTGACGTTCTCGAAGAAAAAGAAGAGATTCTTATTTTTGAAGGCGATGCCACCAATGATGAAATCCTAAAGGAAGTGGGTATAGAAAAGGCAAAGGGTCTGATATCAGTGCTGCCAACCGATGCTGAAAATCTCTTTGTGGTCTTAAGCGCGAGGGAATTGAATCCTAATCTTTTTATAGTTGCGAGGGCAGGCGAAGAAGGCTCTGAACAGAAGTTATTGCGGGCCGGTGCTGATAGGGTTGTATCACCATATCATATTGGCGGGCTCAGGATAGCGCATACAGTATTAAAACCTGCTGTTGTGGACTTCATAGAATTTGCCACAAAGAGTGGCAATATTGACCTCCAGATGGAAGAATTGACTGTTCAGGACGGCTCTAAATTGGCAGGGCTTACTCTCGACGAATGCGGCATTGGCAGAGAGTTAGGTATCATAATTGTAGCGATTAAAAAGACCAGCGGAGATATGAAATTTAATCCGACATTCAGGACTACCATAAAGGCTGGGGACACATTGATAGCCCTCGGGGAGATATCAAAGTTAAAGATGCTCGAAGACATGACAATGGCTAAAGGATAGTTTCTAAGGATGCACAGGAAGGTCTTAGACTCGATTGTTAAGTTGATAGAGGAAATAAAAGGTTTTCTCCTTGCTGTTGTTGTTATAGTCGCTGTTCTTGGCAGTATTGTCGGATACCGCTATTATCGCTATACACAGGATGAGCCGCAATACTGTGCTTCATGCCATCTAATGAAAGAGGCATTCATAGAATGGCAGAAAGGAAGACACAGAGATATCGTGTGCCAGACATGTCATCAATTGAGTATCCTCGAACAAAATCAGCTATTGGTCGCTTATGTTGTAAAAGGGAATAGTAAGCAATTTTCCCAAACCCATGGGAGGGAAAAGCCATGGCTCGCTTGCAAGAAATGCCATGTGGACGAAGTGTCTCAGGGGTCGTTGACATTACATAAGTCTTATGGCCACGCAAGACATGTATTTATGCAGATGATTGATTGTAAGACCTGCCATAAAGGGAAGTTGCATAATTTCCATCCAAACGAATATGCCTGTCAGAAGTGTCATGAAGATAAGGGGGTTCATGGAATCGGGATGGAGGCATTTTCATGTCTGAAATGTCACTCTTTTTCAGAAAAAACACCGTCTATGATCCCAAAGGGTAGATGCACTAAATGCCACACTAATATCCCCCAGAAGGGATCCATGTCTAATCTTCTATGTCATGAATGTCATAAGCCACACGGCAAGATAAATCCTACCTCTGAAACATGCACAAGTGAATGCCATCGGAATGAGGCATCTGTTGGACAGCATGGATTCCACATGAAAAAAGGGCTGACCTGCCTTGACTGTCATAAAGCCCATACATGGATTGTCGGCCGGGATAGGGCAAAGACACTCTGCAGTAAATGCCATGCCCTTAAGGATCCGAGGGTATTCATTTATTGATAAACTTTTGCAGAACTGCAAATGCGATTATGGTTTTTGCAGTAATGCAAGCACCCTAAACTTAAAAAATCTTCTAAAAACAATGGGATAGTCTCTGGCATAGAATCTGCATTTACACAAGTAAGAACAAGAGAAAGGAGGAAAAGAAGATGAAAAGCAAAGAGATGGCAAAAAGGGGTTTATATATAGGCGCAGGCGCAGGCCTTGTACTGTTTGCCTTAATCGGATTACTTCCTGGTTCATTTATCGGAGGCGTAATTGGATTGAACATCGCAGGTAGTATATTTGGCACGCCTGTGGGGACATCGTTGCTGCCGAGATTGATAGTCGGAGCATCTATGGTATTAGGTATATGTATAGCAGGAATGGTCTTTGTGGTAGGAGCATCATTGCTTGGCTGGATTATGGGATACGCAATAGATGCAATTAAATACAGCAGGGCAGCTGGTATTGAAGAAGCAGCAAAGGGAAAGAGCAGATAAATATAAACAAAACCAATAAAAAAGGAGGACTAAGATGAGAGCAAGAAAAGAGATGGTAAGGATGGGGACAAAGATAGGGGCAGCGCTTGGAGCAATAGCATTTTTGATCTTCGGACTGGTTCCCGGGT
>JAKALU010000138.1 GCA_021824065.1 Nitrospirota bacterium | reverse complement strand
ATCATGAAGCGATGAAGGCAATAAAAACTGCTGATCTTGATTGTATTCCTTAAATAACATGTGCTGCCTCCTTTAAACGGTTATAAAATACTAAGCAGATTTTATGCCATCATTTTGGGACAGCCTCGCATTTTCCTTGTTATGCCAGACTTCATAATCTTTGATCTTAAGTTCGGGATATGTTTTTCTAAGCCTCTCTAAAAACACTTTCTCTTTGTCGCAGTGAGGACAACCTTTACCCCAGAACAGATAAAGTGTTACCTCGTTCTTTTTGTCTACAATGTTTTGCTTACCACTGCTCGCAGATGGAAGCAACAGGAAAAATATTAAACTGAATGATAGAGAGATTAAAATAAGTTCAATGAAAAATTGTAAAGTTCGCCGAGAGAATTTCATATTGTCATTGATTAATAAAAGCTTATTGTATATTACACGCCAGTTCAAGAGTTTTAAATATATTTAGCTCAACCGGAGTTGGGATTGGTGTCGGATTGTGAGATAGAATATCCCCATCTATCTATACTCTCATCGATTTTTGAGCTTTTCTATGGCCTCCCTTACCACACTGGCTACAACCGTGTCCGGGTCTGAGACCGCACGTTCAAGAGATTGCAATGCCTTTGGCCCTCCTATCTGGCCAAGACTACGTGCAGCGCTTTTCCGGACTTTATACGAACTGTCATTGAGAGCCTGAGAAAGGGCAGAAACTGCCTCGCCAGCACTCAGCATGCCAAGAGCCTTAGCAGCACTCTTTCTTACCCGTTCCTCAGGATCATTAAGAACTTTTATGAGATAGGGGACAGCTTCCTTTGCACTGATTTCAGCAAGAGCAAAGGATGCGTTACTCCTTACACCCATATTCGGATCATTAAGAGCTTCGATCAGGGCATCACAGGCTCTTTTGTCCATGAGCTTTCCAAGATCAGCGGCTGCCTGTGTCCTCTTGAGACCACTGCCTTTTTTAAGGTCTTCGATCATCTGCTCAAAACTCATAGTTCCTCCCTATCTTTCTTATATAGTTCTCTTCTTCATAAAATCCTACCAAAATAACCAGCCTGTAGCAATAAAAACTGCTGTGAACCACTATCTTCTTGTAAAATAAGAGCATGGCTTTCAGAACAAGCAGGGAGAACTTTGAAAGACTCGCTGAAGAGGCACTGGAAACACTGCCTGAAGAGTACAGAAAGTATTTTACGAATATCACAATCATCATAGAAGATTATCCGGGCAAGGAAGACACAAAACGATTAAACACGAAAAAAGAACTCCTTCTCGGTCTTTTCAGCGGCGTGCCATATCCCAGGAAAGGAGGGTTTTTTGATATCCCTTATCCACTGCCTGATAAGATAATCCTTTTTCAGAAGAATATCGAAAATATATGCTCCACTGAAAAGGAACTCATCGAACAAATTCAGAAGACCCTCATCCACGAAGTCGGTCATTACTTCGGATTGTCAGAAGGGGACTTGAGGCGTCACGGGATATAACTATTTTTTCTGCTCCAGTTCTGAGAACACTTTTTAAAGCCTCCCCTGTGTCAGGTACTGTATGATCTCGAGTTCGTCCTGATCGAGCCAGAAGAGGCTGCACATCCGGCATGTATCGATCTCCATGTGATATGGATGTACTGCCCTGTAGAAGGTCCTGTGCATGATATTTCCGCAAGCAGGACATGTCAGTGCGGATGGAGGCTCTTTTATATATCTTCCTTTGTTTTTCAGGCTGGATAGCCTTACTTGTTTTACCTTTTCTTTTAACTGCTCGGTAAACATCATTTCTTCCCTAACAATTATCCTTGATAGCTGCTCTGTCTTTACGAGCCGGCCTTTGCACTCTTTACACCTCCATATCGGAACGCCCTCATAATAGACCCTTTCTAAACTATTCTTGCAGGCAGGGCAGGTATAGACAGGTAAATGAGATGAAAGCCTTTTTTTAAACAGGCTGTTAATCTCCTCGAATTCGAATGCTGATCTTACCTTCATATCATGTGCTCTCGTCATCCATGTGAAAGGATCGGTCCATTTTAAACTGGAAAGTTCGCTCGGGCTGAAAGGGCCCTGCCAGATTTTTCCATTAAGCGCATACCAGGTCTTTTCTTCTTTTGGTACGGAGATTGGGATTTCGTCCTGAATTTTGGCTTTTTCTTTGACGTTTGGTTCGAATGTTTTAAAGTCTGTATGACCCATGTCCAATAAGATGTCTATGCGTTTTCTGATCGGAGGATGCGTTGTAAATAAATCCGCAAACATGCCATAACTCTCTTCCAGTTTTCGCTCGATTGGATTTACGATAAATATGGGCGCCAGTTCATCGCTGGGTAAAAAATCACCTCGCCAGTCCCTTGAAATTAGGTAGAGGGGCTCTGCCAGGCTCAGAGGGTCACGCGTCAAGCGCACGGCTGTAGCATCCGCCCGGATTTCCCGCTCCCGTGAAATCCATGTATTAAGAAAAAGTGTAAGGAACCTCATGATAAAAACAGCAACCATAAGAGGCAATGACGCAGGAAGCCTTGCTCTTTCCTGATCAGAAACAATCATCCTTAGCAATCCCGCATAAACCGCAGCCATGGAACATGAGACGGTGGCCGGTAGACAATCATCCCAAACAAGATGGCCTGCTTCATGGGCAATCACCCCCTCAAGCTGCCGGCGGTTCATTTTTAGTAACAGACCTTCGGAAATCCCGATGATAGAGCGGCCATGAAAATCAGAGAGCGCAAATGCATTCAGGTAGCGCGAGGCAACGACGTAGGGCTCTATTTTTATGCCGCCTGTTGCTACAGAGACTTCATCTACGATATTTTTGAATAGCAAGTGATAGCGGTCTTCGGGGTCTATTGGTTTTGCCCTGATGACGGAAAGCATCCTGTTAATCATGTTTCTTATTGAGAGCATCCAATGAACTAAAGCGGCAAGAAATGATGTGGCGAGGAGAATCAGAATAGTTTGGAAAGAAGGTAATATGCTGTGCGTTTTGTGCCATTGATGACTACCGCGAATTGATTCAATAAATATGGTTAATTCAGACGCACTATAAATCAGGAGGAAGCCGATGAAATAAAAAATGACCAGGGTGAGGAAGAGCAGTATGATCTTCCTGCTCTGTTTTGTTTCAATATCGATGAATGAAAACGGCATATATCAGAACTTCACTTCGGGCAGGGCTTTTTCTCGCGGGTCTTCCAGTTCAAAAAAGTCTGATTCCGTGAATGTAAACATCCGGGCTATAATATTTCTCGGTATTGTCTGGATTGCGGTGTTGTATCGCATGACTTCGTCATTATAAAACTGTCTTGCAAATGCGATCTTGTTTTCAGTTGTGGTAAGTTCTTCCTGAAGATTAAGAAAGTTCTGGTTGGCTTTAAGATCAGGGTAATTCTCTGCGACTGCAAAAAGCGACCTCAGGGTGCCTGTAAGTATATTTTCAGATGAAGCCTTCTCTCTGAGATTTGTCGCATTAATTGCCTGAATCCGCGCCTTTGTTACGTTCTCGAGTGTTTCGCGTTCATGTTTTGCATAACCTCTTACTGTCTCCACAAGGTTTGGAATTAAATCATGCCTTCTTTTTAGCTGGACATCAATCTGAGACCATGCTGTTTTTACACGAACCCTGAGCCTTACAAGGGAATTGTAAAGGATGGCAGGTACAATTAGAAGGAAAAAGGCTATTAGCAGCAAAGTAATGAATGTTATGCTCATATGGCTAAGATATTAAATCTTTTTAACGGATTAATTCAATTCTAAATCCATTTAATCACAGGCGCTTTTTTCTGCGGGGGCTCAGGATAGACCTTGGGATATCCAAGGAGAATAGGACCGAAGATTCTTTCGTCTTCTTTTAGTTCAAGAGCATTTATAATCTCTTTATTGTCCGTCACCATAGAGCCGAAGCCGACCCAGCAGCTTCCGATTCCCAGAGAATATGCGGCGAGCATTATATTCTCGCATGCCAGAGGGCATGAATGGTCAGCGTATCTTCCTGAGCCTATGACAAAGACTATCGAGGGCGCGGAATAATAGATAGGGTCTTCCATCTCTTCGTAGCGCTTCATTATTAATTTATATCTCTCAGGGTCAACATCCTTCACATTCTCCAGAATCTTTTTTGCATTCGGCAGTGCTGCCTGAAGAAGTTTCTTTTTCATCTCTTTGTCCTCGATAATCACGAACCGCCACGGCTGACTGTTCATAGCGGATGGTGCCTGGTTTCCTGCCTCTATGATCGTGTTTAAGACATCTTTGGGGATTGGTTTGGACTCGTATGACCTTACCGAGCGTCTTTTTTTAATTGCCTCAAGAACCGGATTCATAGTGTCTCCTTTTTTAAAGTGATGATGGATTCATGATACATGATTTTAATTTCTCCTGCATCATGAGGGTTCAAGGCACCTCAAGTATCAAAGCGTCAGAGTTTCGAAGTATCAGAGTTAGCTCAGATAAAATCTTTGAATCTTTGAGACTTTGAAGCCCGAGACTTTTAAGAAATGCCTGTATATAGTAGTAGGTATTCTACGCAGGCACAAAATATAGATAACCCCTGAATTTTATTAATTTTCTTCTTGACAAGACCCCTCTCAATCCCTACTATAGTGGTAAAAAGTGGTAGAAGGTGGAGGGAAAGTGCCATCTTTTTCAGGCAAATATTATTATACAGTTGACCCAAAGGGTAGAATAATCATACCTGCCCCTTTCAGAGAAATCATCTCTGCTAATTATAGCCCAAAACTTTACATTGTCAATGCTGCATTTGATAAGTGTCTTCATTTATATCCATTGGAAGAATGGAGCAGGCTCGAGGAGAAGGTAAGGGCAATGCCAAAGATGGATGAGGCAGTGAAATTTTTCATGAGGAGAGTTATTGCATCTGCGGTTGAGGCTGAACTGGATAAGCAGGGAAGGGTGCTTATACCAGCAGCGCACAGGGAAGATTCCGGTATAAACGGAGAGATAGTTATTGTCGGACAGATAGAGAAGATAGAACTCTGGGACAGGAAAGAATGGGATGCAATGGTTGACCCTGCAAGGATAGATAAAAAAGCTGTTGAAGAAAGACTTGTGGGTTATGGTCTTTAAGGACTGTTTGCTGTGAAGGTAATTCATCTCCCGGTCATGTTGAGGGAGGTGATAATGTTGCTGAAACCAAAGTCTGGGGGGATATATGTTGATGCAACAGTCGGGCTTGGCGGACACGCAGAAGAGATACTCAAACATATTGGCAATGGCATGCTCATTGGTATTGACAGGGATGAGGAGTCTTTAAAGATGGCCATGGGCAGACTGGCAGATAAAAGGGTCATCTTAAAGAAGGGGAGATTTTCAGAGATTGAAAGATTGGTTAATGAAACGGGGGTTTCAGAGGTTGATGGGATTTTATTTGATATTGGCACCTCGATGTTCCATTTAAAAGCTGCTGAGAGGGGATTCAGTTTTCTTTCTGGGGGACCATTGGATATGAGGATGGACAGGGAGCAGGAATTAACAGCTGGAGACATTGTTAATAAATATTCTGAAAAAGATGTAGACAAGATTTTGTGGGAATACGGCGAGGAAAGACTTTCTCGGAAGATAGCAAAGGCAATAGTTAATTACAGGGCAAAGAAGAGGATAGATACATGCGCTGAACTGTCGGATATTATTTGCAGCGTGTATAAAGGGAGGGGGAAACTTCACCCTGCAACAAAGACCTTTCAGGCATTAAGGATTGCAGTAAATGATGAGATGAATGAGCTGAGGAAAGGGCTTGTTGCGTCATCAGGCATTCTAAGAACAGGGGGAAGGCTCTGCGTTATCTCATATCATTCACTCGAAGACAGGATGGTCAAAAACTTCATGAGGGATTCCCAGAAGCAGGGGATTTTTAATGTAATAACAAAAAAACCGTTAGTTCCTTCATATGAAGAAATCAGGCTTAATCCCTCGGCAAGGAGTGCAAAACTGAGAGGAGCGGAAAAGATATGACCTATGTGCATCACAGGAGCACTTTTTCTTTTATTGTAATCCCTTTAGTTGTGCTATTACTTTTATTTGGAATCTTCTCAATTGTGTGGCTCAGATCAAGCGTAAGGGCGATGGAGTACAACATTGCCCAGCTCGAAGACCAGAAGATGAAAGTATTAAAAGAGAGAAAAATGCTTATGGCAGAGAAGGCAAGCCTACTGTCTATTCAGAATGTCAAAAATTCAGAGGATGGGAAACTTGGATTGGTTTTTCCTGACAGGGTAAAAGTGATTTATGTGAAGAAGGGAGGTTCTGTCCCGTATAGAGTTTCTCTGGAAGGGAGGCCTTTAGCTGAACCATAATTTAAAGGAAGAGGGGGGTAATGAGGAAGAGGGCTATAATTCTTAATACCGCAATAATCTTCGGTTTTGTTGCGGTATTTTTACGTCTCGTAGACCTGATGGTCCTCAACCACGGAAGGCT
>JAKALU010000137.1 GCA_021824065.1 Nitrospirota bacterium | reverse complement strand
TCTTCGGTTATGTAATGAAGCACTGCGGTGGGTTTGCCGTAGGCGGTGATGATGATGTCGCCTTTTTTGGATTCCTTCAGAATGTCCATAGTCTCATGTTTGAGTTCTTTAACGCCTGCAAAGCGCATAGTCGTGCTCCTTTCAAAGTTGTACTAAAGTGTAACTTTTTATTAACGCCCTGTCAAGGGCAAAGTTTCAAGGAGGGGAAAGAAGGCAGAAGCCTGTAAGTAAACAACTGGACAAGTCTGCAAGCACGGAAGTGCGTAATTAGACAAGTATAGAAGAGCAGAAGGCTGAAATTAGAGAAAAAAAAGGGGGACAAGCGTCCCCTTTTTTTTAAACTTTTGCGAACAGCCGTCTGTTCAGCCGCCGATATAGCCGCCTGCGCTGAACTCTTTGCCCGGCGTCTCTTCGGCTGGCAGAAATAGCGGTGTTCTTTCGACCTCGCCTCCGTATTTAGTGAAATCGAGAGGACAGACCTTCATCAGTATTTCCAGCTTCCAATCGATCGTCTTCGCTATATCTTCGAAATGCTGTATATGCGGCTTAAGCATTTCCCTTTCGGTCTCAGGCATTGTTTCTATTGCTCTTACAAAGCCGAGCAGTTTCTCTTTCATACTGGAGAGTTCTTCGTATACCCTGTCGCAGTAGGTGCTGACTTCTATGCCTCTTACCTTTGCCATTGTTACCTCCTTTCTTACGGCCAAAAGGCCGGTAAATTAAAAAACCGAGCATACCAAAGATTCCTCTCAATCCTTCGGCAGCTCGGCCACCCCGAATCAAGTTCGGGGGTTACCTCTTTCCCCTCCTTCTTCCGAAGGATTGGCTTTATCGGGTTAATACCTTCTAATTTCAATTTAGCACTCAGCCTGCATCCTGTCAACTTCAATTTGTAATAATCAGGCGTTCTACATTTACCTCTTTAAACCAATTTCTGCTTTTTAGTGTTCAATGCAGAATTCGATAAAATCAATTATTAAGATGCAGAGGTAAGTTGAAAAAAGTGGACGAGAAAAATCTATAAAATCCCTGGCAAAAATCTCCAGCGAATCCGATTTTTATATTCTGTATATCTCTCGCCGAAGCGGTTTAGAAGCTCTTTTTCTTCCAGCGGGATGATTGCGAGATTGATAATTAAAAGATCAAGAATCGTGATAATGCTTACAGCCATAACCCCCGTTATGAGGAAAACGCCTGAAAACAACAGTGCATGGGCTAAATATGTTGGATGTCTTACCACAGAAAATGGCCCTCCTTCAACAAGCTTCCCTTTCACCCTCCTCGATACCTCAGGCAGCCCCATAAGTCCCCATAAACCAATAAGCCTCCCTGTCCAGATGTGGAGTAATGTACCGAATATCATAAAAATCAACCCGGTTATATTTAATACCAACGAAAGTTCTATTTTGAATTGAAGCAGGTAAACACGATTCAGGTAAATGAGATATACCAGAGGAGGCCATGTAATCATGGGCATAATATAAGTAAAAAGTCCCAGTCTTTTGAATATTCTTGAAAGACCATGTACAGGTATCCAGAAAAGTGGTACAACAGGCCAGAGTATAATGGTTATAAGGGCAAGATAGTCAGCCATGGTTTTCTCTCAATTTATCAGAAAAAATGTTTAACCGCAAGGTCTGTATCAAAAATCTCAGAAATCACTTATCGAATGAAACTCTACTTACTGGTGACAACATCACAGCGGCTGATGTATAATCTTGCCAAAGTGCGTAAGCATGGGAAAATCTGAATAGGCAACACTATGAAAAGGCTTGTTATAAAAATAGGCAGCAATATACTTGCAGATGAAAAAGAAGGACTTGACACAAAACGCATCTCATCTATTGCATCTGATATATCTGAAATTCAAAATATGGGATACGAAGTCGTCCTTGTCTCATCAGGAGCGATTGCTGCCGGAATGAGAAAGCTCGGATTAAAGGAAAAACCCAAGGATATAAAACTCAAGCAGGCAACAGCAGCAGTCGGACAGTCCAGTCTTATGTGGGCATATGAGAAAAGCTTTGGGGATTATGGAAAGAAAGTAGCACAGGTGCTTCTTACACGCGATGATTTTTCTGACAGAAAGAGATATATCAATTCTAAAAATACCCTTCTTACTTTGCTCTCATATGGGATTATTCCAATAATAAACGAGAATGATACTGTTGCAACTGATGAGATAAGATTTGGTGACAATGACCACCTTGCCTCATTAGTCGTCGGGCTTATTGATGCTGAAAGGCTCATTATACTATCTGACGTAGACGGTCTCTTTTCATCAGACCCTAAAAAAGGGAAAGCCGCATTGATTAAAACAGTTGATGAGATTACACCTGAGATTGAGACAATCGCAGGAG
This sequence comes from Nitrospirota bacterium, assembly GCA_021824065.1. Lineage (GTDB taxonomy): Bacteria > Nitrospirota > Thermodesulfovibrionia > Thermodesulfovibrionales > UBA1546 > JAKALU01. The sequence continues at coordinate 4,080 of JAKALU010000137.1, read as the reverse complement.
GTGCAGGAAGCGTCGTTGGAACTGGCGGGATGTATTCAAAAATCCTTGCAGCGAAAAGGGCTGTAAACAATGGGATTACTGTAAATATAATAAACGGCAAAAAGAGCGGACTGCTCATATCACTTTTAAAAGGGAATCTCGAAGGAACAGAGTTTAAACCCAAAAAAGAAAAACTCTCATCAAGGAAGGGATGGATAGTGTATGGGAGTCGCGCAAAGGGAAGTCTTCATATAGATGCCGGAGCTGTTAAGGCGCTTGTTCATGGAGGCAAAAGCCTTCTTCCTTCGGGTGTTGTATCAGTCACCGGTATTTTTGAGATAGGTGATGCTGTCTACTGCATTGATTCAGATGGAAAGCGGATTGCAAAGGGGATTACAAATTATTCATCCTCTGAGATAGAGAAGATAAAAAGCAAAAAGACATCCGAGATAGAAAAAATCCTCGGATACAGATACTCTGACGAGGTTATTCACAGGGATAATCTTGTGGTATTGTGAAGGAATATAGACGTTAGATTATTATCTAAAGCTTTTTTTAAAAGAGTCCTTGCATTAATAAACATCTCAATACAGTTTTTATCCTGATAATCAGTATATGTGAAGATGTGCGGGATAAATGTCTTGTCTTTATAAATTAGCGTCACCTCGCCGTATATCCCTTTTCCGAGGTAGATGCGGTGTGAATAGTTTTTTGTTGTTGCAAGGACTAAATTTGAAAGGGTGAGATAACCCGGGTCGAGATTTATTCTTCTTTTCCCATCCACTGACAAAGAATCTTCTATGTTGTTTGTTTTTAGCTTGATGTCCACAATGTCTTCAGGATTTATCAGGTTTTCAAAAAACATAAAAGTCCTCATTATTCCTGAGCCGAGTTCTTCCTTATAATAATCTGAATAGTCCCAGTTAAATGGAGGTGTTTCCATAAAGGCAGGACCGAATAATTTTATTAGAATCTCTTTAGCCTTTGCGAGATGAGCATGATCGGTATAAAGAATTCCTGTGAAAAAAAGTGCTGGCTCCGGAGGTAACGGCTTTCCCATGAGTCAAAAACTATTCCTTAAGCAGTTCTGATATCTCTGCTACAGCCTCTGCTGAATCCCACTGAGCAGGTCCGATAACTTTTTTCCTGAGTATGCCCTTTTTGTCTACTATGTATGTCTCAGGGACTCCAGTTAACCCATAAGCTTTAGCAGCTTTGCCCTCTTCATCAATCATCACTGGGAAGTTAAATCCATTCTGTTTCAAATAGCTGATTGCATTTTGAGGGTCATCTCTAAAAATAATTGTTAACATGATGAATTCCTGATTGTCTATGAAATGTCTGAAAAGCCCTTCTATTGAGGGCATCTCTTCTCTGCATGGCTGGCACCACGATGCCCAGAAGTTAATAAATAACACTTTGCCCCTGAGTTCCGAAGATAATAGCTTTTTCCCACTTATGGCATCGGCAACCTCAATGTTTGATGCATACAGCCCGACAGATATGTTTTCTTTCTCTTTTACACCCTGCTGATTTACAAGAAAGATTATTATCAGTATCCCTATCAGGGATAAAGCTATTAATATTAACAGTTTGCTTTTCAGTGATTGAACTCCTCCTGAGGATTTGCGAAGGACTATTTAAATATTAATTTACCCCGGAAAGCATCGGGGTGGTCTCTTCAGCTTCGATAAAGACTGGCGTTTCACCTTCGAGAATAACCTTTATCTTGTGAACTCCCTTAAACCTGCCTTTTAGAAGCTCTTCCGATAGCGGATCCTCTATTTCTTTTTGTACAGCCCTTCTCATCGGTCTCGCACCATAATTTGGCTGATAATATTTTTTCACCATCCACTCTTTAACAGCGTAGTCTACCTCTATGACAAAACCCTGTTCAAGCAGCTGTTTATTTGTCTCGATTACCAACAAATCTATAATTGCGAACAGGTGCTCTTTTTCCAATGGATGGAAGACAACTATTTCATCGACACGATTAAGGAATTCGGGATTAAATGCCTTCTTAAGTTCAACCAGAACATTATCCTTTATTTTCTGGTAGACATCTTCAGATGTAGTCCTCTGAAAACCCATTGGAGTTGCCTTTTCAATTATCCTTGCACCTACGTTTGAGGTCATGATTATTACTGAATTTTTGAAGTCAACCTTTCTGCCGAAACTGTCTGTAAGGACACCCTCATCGAGCACCTGCAGGAGTATATTGAATACATCCGGGTGCGCCTTTTCTATCTCGTCAAATAGGATAACAGAATATGGCTGCTTCCTTATCTTTTCTGTAAGCTGTCCGCCTTCTTCATACCCGACATAACCCGGTGGTGCACCTGTCAGCTTAGAAACATTAAATCTCTCCATGTATTCAGACATGTCAATTTTTACCAGCGCATTTTCATCATTAAAGAGGAATCCTGCAAGGGCCTTTGCAAGCTCGGTCTTGCCCACACCCGTTGGCCCCAAAAAGAAGAATGAACCTATTGGTTTTTTCTTGCTCTTTAATCCCGCCCTTGACCTTCTGATAGCTCTCGATACAGCCTTTATTGCCTCATCCTGCGCAATTATCCTCTCATGGATAACATCTTCCATTTTCAAAAGTTTTTCAGATTCCTTTTCTCCAAGTTTCAGAAGCGGGATACCTGTAATCTTGGAGACCGTATACGTGATGTCATCTTCTTGAACAACAGGGATCTCTTTATTTAGATTGTTTTTCCACTGTTTTAAGATTTGCTCATGCATTCGTTTGAGTTTTTCTTCCTCACTGCGTATAGATGCGGCTTTATCAATGTCATGCAATTTTACATAAAGATTTTTTTCCCTCGAAAGTCTCATAATATCCTGCTCTAATTCCTTGATCTCCCGTGGTGGTGTATACCGTTTAAGTTTGACCCTTGCGCCGGTTTCATCAATAACATCAATTGCCTTATCAGGGAGATATCTATCTGAGATATATCTATCAGATAATTTTGCCGCTGCTATTATGGCATCATCGCTTATTTTTACTCTGTGATGTGTCTCATATCTGCTTCTTAATCCCGTAAGAATATCTATAGTCGCCTCTACTGTTGGTGGTTGCACATAGATTGGCTGAAACCTTCTCTCCAATGCACCATCTTTTTCTACATACTTTCTGTATTCATCAGGTGTTGTTGCACCAATACACTGGATTTCACCTCGAGACAATGCTGGTTTAAGCATGCTCGATGCATCCACAGAGCCTTCTGCTGCACCAGCACCTATCAATGTATGAAGTTCATCAATGAACATGATTACGTTGTCTGAATGGATAATCTCCTTCATTACAATCTTCAGTCTTTCCTCAAACTGCCCTCTGTATTTTGTACCGGCTATAAGTGCACCGAGATCAAGCGATACAATGCGTTTTCCGATAAGATTTTCAGGAACATCGCCCAGTACAATCTTCTGTGCAAGACCTTCGACAATGGCTGTTTTCCCTACACCTGGCTCTCCTATCAATACCGGATTATTTTTAATTCTTCTGCCGAGTATCTGAAGCACCCGCTCAATCTCATCCTCCCTGCCAATAACAGGGTCGAGCTTATCTTCTTTTGCCATCTGTGTCTGGTCTCTGCCAAACTCATCAAGGGTAGGTGTTGTGCTTCTCCTCTCCCTTACTGTATGCGTTTGAGTTCTCATTGAGAAGTTTATTGCAAGCTGCCTCGCAGCTAACAGGTTTGCACCGAGGCTTCTCAAGGTTCTGCCTGCTATGCCTTCGTCCTCTCTTAAGATGCCGAGGAGAAGATGTTCACTCCCGATATAGTTGTGGCCAATAAGTCTTGCCTCTTCTACTGCAAGTTCAAGAACCTTTTTTGCACGGGGGGTAAAGGGTATATCACCAAATGTAAGCACGTTTGTGCCATAAGGAAGTTTTCTCTCTATCTCCATGCGCACTTCTTCTATAGAGATGCCCATCTTTTTAATGATGGCAACGCTTATTCCTTCTTCCTCTCTGAGAAGGGCAAGGAGAAGATGTTCGGTGCCGAGGTAGTCATTCTGACGCTTTTCAGCTTCTTCCCTTGCGTAGATTATTACCTTTCTGCCTCGTTCTTAGGGAGACTTAAATGTTCGAGA
>JAKALU010000136.1 GCA_021824065.1 Nitrospirota bacterium | reverse complement strand
AAAGAACTGGGAGCCTATACCCATCTATTGTTTGCCATGGCGTGTTCAATTACCTTGCAATTATTTTCTTGGCGTGGTGACAAATATCACAGATAACTTGGAATAAGAAAATAGGGACCGTTTTTTCGATAGGGGTGTCCTGTCCATCCGTCCACAAGGGGTTTTCTGTCATAAAAACTAACCTTTTCTTAAAAAGCAGCCATCATTTTTAGCCGTCTTTTATTCTTCCATGCAGCATCTTTTGTACTTCTTATAATGTCCGAATAATATTTTTAGCCAAGTTTACGCTTTGAACACAAACCTCTCACGGACACCTTGTTTTTCCCTCTGTTTTCACAACTGTCCTGACAGCCATGTCACATCTTCAAATAAATCCCTGTAAGCAATCCATCCCACGCACTGAACCAGTATTCCTTCTTATATCCCTTCGCAAAGACATCAGTTATTTTCCATGCCTCAGCCGGTGTCCTTCCATCAAGATTCTGATGAGGACGAACGTAGTTGTACCAGAACCGAAACTGAACGAGTGCATCATTGAGCTGCGAGCTGCTCTCCGCTAATCACCCGCCATTGATTCAGCTTTTCTTTTAGTGTCCCGAAAAATCTCTCTATTCTCCCATTCTGCCATGGACAACTCTTTTCGATAAGCTGATGACGAATACCAATCAGCCACAAACTGAATCTAAATATCCATGATGTAAACACAGGCTCGTTATCTGTACGCAGAATTTTCGGTTTGCCGTAACGTTCAATAGCATCAAGCAGAAAACGTAATATCGTTATCGAGGTTTTATCCTTTATTGTTGAAAGGCAAAGACTCTTTCTGCTTTTGTGTTCTACTATTCCGAGTATCTTATGAAGATTTCCATCGGTATCGGTTTTGCCTTTAATATCTACTCCCCAAATGAGATTCATCGGCACAGGTTTCGGCTTTCTATTCTTTATCTTCTTCCTTAATACCTGAATCTCATAATTGTATTTCCTGATAACATTGTTGACATATGTCTTACTTACCGTCATCTTTTTACTCTCGGCAAATCTACGATTGAAGGTATTGGCTACTTTCCTACATCCTGCATTAATGCCTTAAGACGGATGATTTCCTTCCTCGCCCATTCCGGCTTTGGCTGCTGACGATAGAATATTCTCTTATCGGTTCCGGATTTACGATAGCCGTATTTCTTGGAAAGACTTGATGGAAAAAGAAAAGCAATGAGGACTTGAATCCAGTGTGTACAAACAACACAGAAACACTGTATGAACAGGAACATAAGAAACTCCTTTTCCGATTTTTATTGAAACAAAGGGTCTAATCTTGACTCCTGCTTGGCAGATACCATGTTCTTAAAACTTCTTCTACTATTTCTTGGGCTGTATGTAGTGCTCCGAGGATATGCCTTAATTCATCAGCATACCTCTCCTTGTCCTCAGGAACCTTGACGTTTTTTAAAAAATCCACATTAAGATACCTTTTAATTAAGGCAAGACGTTTAAATAAAGGGGTAATGCCTTGGATATGCATCTTTCGTGTCTTTTCGCGTATTGCATTCATTGTAAGTGAGTTTTGTATAATTTCATCAAGCATAGCACATCCATCTTCAAAGGTAGGCTGGGAGGCTATGTGATATAGATGCTCGGTCCCAAGTTTAAAACCGTCCGGTTTGATTAATTTATCTATGTTTCCATAGCGAACGGCAAAAACTGAAATCTTATTAGCTTTGGAAATATAACACTTACTCTTTCCGATTATAGACGCAACCTCTGCTTGCCGAAGACCTTTATCGAGAAGCTTTTTAATCCCCAAACACTCTTCAACGGGAGAAAATTTTTCCCTTTGAATATTCTCAATCAGGCTGATGACCTCAATATTATCAATATCCCTAATAATAGCTGGAATGGTTTTTCTGTTTGCAATAATGGATGCTCTATATCTCCTTTCACCTGCAACAATCACATATCTCTTGCCTTTTTGTGCAAGAATTATAGGTGAGATAATTCCCGTTGTCCTAATACTTTGAGCAAGTTCTTGGAGAGAATCATCATCAAAAACCTGTCTTATCTGTTCTGGATTTGAATCTATTAGATCAATGTCGATCGTTTGTACTTGTATTGGTGGGCTGATCTCTTCTGTACAACAAGGGGTTATCACAGTTTCTTGTTCAAGAGGATTTTCTAATGGATGGTCTCTTCTAATTCGCTTTTTAGCTTGGAGGGCCAATTTAAAAATTCGACTCGTATAAGATACGTAACGCGTTCCCGTTGCAAATCTTATACTACTGATATTGTTGCTACGTTTAGCAGCCAATTCTATGATGCAACTGCTTATTTTATCGACATTTTCTAATATTTCCACCTCTACACAATCATCCCCCATAGGATATACATCAATTCTTTCCACAAGGTGTTGTAATGTCTGACTGGACTTTTCTGAATCCCTCAATCCAGCAACAGCCTGTTCAAAATAAGCCTTGAGGTCAGCAATAGTTACAAGTTTTGTTATATCAATATCGATCAATACTTCTTTGCTAACCAAAAATTTTTCGAGTTCGTTTTTCCTTTTCTCATTTTGGGAGAGTTCAAACAAAAGTGTTTCAGATTTAATCCCTGTTTTTTCTCCCTGCTTGATTGATTCAATCAGGTTCTGGTTTTCTTCCTCTATTTCAGATAGCTTACTTCTGGTGTTTTTATTGATCTCATCCAAGATGTATTGAGAAAGTGATTTATGAATTTCTGCCAAGAGTACAACTAAAGATACCGCTTCTTTTATTTCCTTGCATAGAGTGTTTACAACAGCCTGTTCAAATATGAATTTGCTGACTTTGTGTGAATTTATGCATGACGTGGTCCCAGAGTTGTGGTGTGTTGAGCAACCATATTGGGCACGGATGCCACCAGATACTATAACAAAAGAATTTTTGCATACACCGCATTTGGTCAGAGAGGTCAAGAGGTGTTTTGAGTACAGTTTTTTTGCTCTTACATGTTTCCCGCCAGTTTCCCTTTTGTTGGCATCGAGGCGAGATTGTACCTTATCCCATAACTCGTCATTGATGATTCTTAGATGCTCATATTCCTGCCGGACCCATTCTTTTTCTGGATTATCAATCAGCTTTACCTTACCCGTGACATGGTTCCTGAGCGTGCTTGTTTTATTCCAGACGAAAATTCCCCTATATTTTTCGTTTCGCAGAATTCCAGCTATGGTACTGACCCTCCAAGTTTCACTTTTCGAAGGCTTATGAATGCCATTTTTTTGAAATTCCTCATTCAAGCGGGTTGTTATAGCAATTATGGACCATGCTGACAGCCCATAGAGTTCAAATATCAATTTAATGGTATCTGCATCAACCTTATTTATCTCGAGTTTATAACCCTGTGGCCGACCCTTTGTATTATCATCAGGGTAAACAGGAGTTGATGTGTATCCAAAAGTCGATCCTCCACCGCTGTACCCCCGAAGCACTTGTCCCTTAACACCACGCTTTGTACTATCTGAAAGTTGCTCAATGTATTGATGGTCGATTATGCCATGTAATCCCAATTGAGTTGTAGCATTTTTATCGGCACTATCTATCCCCTGCCTAACGAAGTAAACGTTAATGCCGTAAAAAGCTAATTCATTCGCCTCAAGAAGTGATCTATGTGGTGTCCGTGCAAAACGCGATGTATCGTAAACAATAATGCTACTAAAGGGGGATTTGCCGCTCTTTGCTATTTTAAGAAGTGTATCAAACCCGTCCCGCTTATTCTTTGTCCCCTTAGTACATCGGTCAACATAGATATGATTTGGATCTATTTTCATCCCCCGAGAATCAGCGAACACACTGTTTTCCCTAAGCTGATCTTCAATACTCGTGTCGCGTTGTAAATGGCTTGAGAATCGGCAATACACTGCAGCTATTTTTTCTTTCATAGCTTGACAATAGCAATTGTCATTTAGAGAATAATACAGCTTCGAATCGCTTCGATTCGAAATCGGGCATTTGTTGCACAAAATCATTGATTTGCAAGGAAATTTTGCGTTATATTTTCTAAAGTATGGAACGGTACGGCTGGGAGAAATTTAAAAATGAGGGATTGCAAGAACTCGAAAGAATTGCTTCTTCCCAATTTTTTGCCGGAAAAGACCAGATGATATATCTCCTTAGGAAATATATTGAATTATATAAAGCTGATGCTGATCTGAAAAATCAAATACAGGGAACAATTTTTTATCCTGATATTGCTAAAAAAAATGAAAAAGCCGCACGGGACAAAGCCTCGAGACAGATCATAAAACTTAGACAACTCTTACAAGATTTCTATAATTCAGACGAAGGAAAGGAATCGGCATATAGAATTTATTTCGTCTCAGATGAGAGAGACTATAGGATTGGGGTAGAACCAAGGGCCAAAGACGCGAATAGTGAATATGAGATAGAAACAAGAATTGCACCACCAACTTATCAGGAAAAAATTGAAACGAGCTTGCTATCTCAAAGATTCGACTTACCGCGTATCAAAGAGATGCTTCTGGATTTCCTCAAGATATACCCTGAAGTATGGTTAATGCCAAAAAGTTTGGTAGCTCGTTCAAAGGCATCAGGAACTTTTAATTGGGATGCAATAGGTGTTTTCTTGTTTTCTACAATATTAGTTGTGGTAACATCTCGCCATTATTTCAGCAGTTTTAAGAGCTATGTTGAAACCTCGAACATTCATCCGGTCCTCATCAGTGATCTAGTCAATCAGCTTGCAAAAATTGAGAAGCCTTTCGAGAGTCTTCTTTCTTCTGAATTAGTATTCGCCATCTTCAGATTTGGGATATTTGCAACAGTTGTTCCGTGGGTATTATACAATAAGATATTCAAAGGTAATGCAACTATTTCCTCAATAATAAACTTCCAGTTTTATTTTATAATGTGCTGGGTTCCCATTGCTGTTCTGATATTGTTTGCTGCCATGAACCTGATTATTCATAATATAGTCCTAACTTTTTTAGGACTTTTTACCGCTCTTCTTGGCGGTTGGGTTTTATGGCTATGTTATCACTGTCTATATAAATTATCTGGCTTTACCTGGAAAAAGGGAATCCTTCCTTCAATAATCTATTTTTGTGCCTATCTCTGGTTTTTCAAGACATTTTTCTAATGACGTACTCTCTTTTTCAGGATATTTTATTCGGATAGAAAACGGATAATCGCCTCTTGCCTACTCATGTAACGACGATGATGCACATTCTAAGCATTTCCCAATTTTTTAAACTCTACTACCTCAGCACGTTTCCTCAAACATGCTCGAAGTGGCTTAAGATCTTTCTGAACATATTTCATACTGGTTCGTATATCAGAATGTCTGAGGAGTTCTTTTATCTCGATAGGTGTAGCCCCGGAACTGGCTATCTGAGTGGCGAAACTATGACGTGTAAAATTATATAGTTTTACTTTTTTATTAATATTGAAATGAATTCTTACTTTATCCCACAGTCTGTCTAACGTATCCAGGTTATAGTGTCCTTTTGAGTTCGGATTAGTAAATATGAAAGTATTTATCCCTCTCGAAATAGACTTTAGTATCTCTACTGCTCTATCGCTAAGTGGGATAATATCGGTATTTCTGCCTGATTTGGTGGTATCTTTTAGTTTTCTGTCCGAAAAAGTTTTTCGGATATGTAACACGGATTCCTTTAAATCGAAATCCTCCCAGTATATTGCCATAGCTTCACTTGGTCTGATTCCGGTCTCACACATGAATTCAACAATAGGTCTGTGATATGAAATCTGACCTATAAAGGCAAGCACTTTCTGCTGCTCGCGATAATCAAACCATTTGATCTCCTGTTTTTTCACATCTATGCTATCGAGAATTTTTTTAAAGGATGGCATGTTTTCGATAATCTCATCCTCGTGTAATTCATTAAAAAAATTTTGCAGTGCTGTAATAATATTAGACTGTGTTTTGGGTGAGAGGTGCATAGGCAACCCCTCATAAAATTCTTTGACATGTACTGTCCTGATTTCCCTGACATCCATGTTACCAAAAAAGTTTAAGAAATAGTTGTCTTTATATGATTTTAAAATCCTGATGTACGAGTTTGCCAGAGATTTTTTTATGTCTGCATGCTTCTGCTTTCTATCAACCCACTTTTCTATTTTTGTTGAAAAATAAAACTGCTCTAAATGGCATTTGATATACTTTGAAGGATCAAACTTATGATTATCGATTTCATGCCTAATATGTTCTAAGACTCTATATGCACGTTGAAAACTGTCCAGTGGGTAGCCGTTCTGGTCAGAATAGATCTTAATTCGTTTCTTCTCGGAATTCTTTTCATAAAGATCAATGAAATACTTTTTGGGTTTAGTCAGACAGTCAGGGCATATAATCCCCTGCGTAGTTTCCTTGAAGATCATTGTACACTTAGGGCATTTTTCTTTTGTCCTGATCTTGCCTCTCATTGTGAATACCTTACTAATTGCATCAATGGGCATATTGGAAATAATGTTCTCCATGCCCTCAATTTAATATTTCTTTTTAGGGAAATATACAG
>JAKALU010000135.1 GCA_021824065.1 Nitrospirota bacterium | reverse complement strand
CATTCTACAAAAATGGTTTGATGCGATAATCGAGAGCTATCCTGCCGACGCCTCAAATTTCTTAAAAGAACAAAAAAACCAATTTACTAACCCGGTAGGGACTACTATCTCGAAAGGGATAGAAAATATATTAGATGAACTCCTCAGCGGGCTGAAATCCGAAAACATTTCTAAGTTTCTTGACGAGATAGTGAGAATCAGAGCTGTTCAGGATTTTACCCCCGCTTCTGCGCTTTCCTTCATTTTCTTATTAAAAAAAGTAATCAGAGAAGATATGGAAAAGGATATACAGGAAAAACAACTTTATGGGGAGTTATTGGCATTTGAATCCAAAATTGATGATCTGGCATGTGCTGCATTTGATATATATATGAAATGCAGGGAGAAGATTTATGAGATCAAGGCTAATGAGGTGAAGAGTATGACCTTTAGGCTGTTACAAAGGGCAAATCTGATATGTGAGATTCCTGACCAGGAAACGGATCTCAAGGCAAACAACAATTCTAACATAAAAGAGAGGTAACGAAATGAAAATCTTATTTTCGTTCTTCACAGTTGTAGTGCTTATTCTGCTTGCTTATGCAGGGGTGAATGCGAATATGCACTTCCTCTTCGGGGCTGTTATTCCCTATATTGCTGTTGCTGTGTTTCTGCTTGGATTTATTTATCGCGTACTTAAATGGGGAAGTTCGCCTGTTCCATTTCGCATTCCAACAACATGCGGGCAGCAAAAATCCTTGCCGTGGATAAAGCAGAATAAGATTGAAAATCCCTCGAGCACTCTTGGTGTAATAACCAGGATGTTTCTTGAGGTGTTCTTTTTCCGTTCCCTTTTTAGAAACCTGAAAACCCAATTGTACGAGGGGCCAAGGCTTGCTTATGGAGAGGCAAAATGGCTCTGGTTGGCTGGACTGGCATTTCACTGGTCATTCTTAATAATATTTGTCAGGCACTTCAGGTTCTTCATGCAGGGTGTCCCTTCAGTTATTAAGACGATTGAGGGGCTTGACAGCTTTTTGCAGGTTGGAGTTCCTTTGCTCTATATGACAGATGTCATTATCCTGGGAGCAGTGACCTATCTCTTTATAAGGAGAGTCTTTATACCCCAGGTCAACTATATCTCGCTTGCAGCTGACTATTTTCCTCTTTTTCTGATATTCGGGATAGCAGCCTCAGGTGTGCTCATGAGATATTTCTTTAAAGTTCATATTGTCGGCGTAAAAGAACTTGTTATGGGATTGATAACTTTTAATCCTGTAGAAATGCAGAAAATGCAGGAGATAGGTGTAATCTTTTATATACACCTGTTTTTAATCAGTATGCTGCTCGTATATTTCCCTTTCAGCAAACTGATGCATATGGGCGGAGTATTTCTCAGCCCGACGCGGAATCTGGCAAACAACAACCGTATGGTCAGACATATAAATCCATGGAATTATCCAGTCAAGGTTCATACCTACGAAGAGTATGAGAACGAGTTCAGGGATAAGATGAAAAAGGCTGGAATCCCGGTAGAAAAGGAGTCATGATATGGCAACAACTGCAAAACCACCGAAACCCGAAGAACTATCAAAGATAGACTATAAAACACCAAAGAAAAACTGGATTGATACCCCCGTTGAATTCAAGCCCGGCATGTATTGTCATGGTTCGAGGGCAAAATATCTCGAGATAGTCGGATTTCCAAACCCGAGGGAATGGAAGCCAGGAGAAGAGGACTGGAAACTTCCTGAAAACTGGAAAGAGATAGTCATAGAGGGGATTAAAGAAAGACTTGAGAAATACCGCTCTTTTCGTCTTTTCATGGATATCTGTGTAAGGTGTGGGGCATGTGCTGACAAATGCCACTTTTACATCGGAGGCGGAGACCCCAAGAATATGCCTGTATTGAGGTCGGAGCTTCTCAGGTCTGTATACAGGAAGTACTTTACGGTTGGAGGTAAGCTTTTTGGCAAGATTGCTGGAGCAAGAGAGCTGGATTTAAATGTTTTAAAGGAATTGTGGTATTACGCTTTCCAGTGTACAGAATGCAGGCGCTGCTCTGTTTTCTGCCCTTACGGCATTGATACTGCTGAAATCACGTTGATGGCGAGGGAGCTTATTAATCTATTAGGTTTAAACACTGACTGGATAATGGGTCCTGTCTCAAATTGCTATATGAAGGGCAATCACCTCGGTCTCGAGCCGCATACGATTAAGAGCAGTATAGAATTTTTCCTTGATGACATAGAAACCGTAACCGGTATAAAAATAGAGCCGACATTTAACAGGAAAGGCGCTGAGATTCTATTTGTTACGCCTTCTGGTGACCTGTTTGCTGATCCCGGGACATACACTGCAATGGGTTACCTCATGCTTTTCCATGAACTCGGTATTGACTATACATGGAGCACATATGCTTCTGAAGGCGGTAACTTCGGTTTCTTCACCTCAAATGAGATGGCAAAGAGGCTTCACTACAAGATATATGCTGAAGCCAAGAGGTTGGGTGTAAAATGGATTCTTGGGGGAGAATGCGGACACATGTGGAGGCTGATACATCAGTATCTGGACACCTGGCATGGTCCGGCTGATTTTCTTGAAGTGCCGAAATCTCCAATAACCGGAACGGTATTTGAAAATGCAAAATCCACAAAGATGATTCATGTTGCAGAATTTACTGCAGACCTTATAAAGAATGGCAAGTTAAAACTCGACCCGAGCAGGAACGATAGCCTGAAGGTAACATGGCATGATTCCTGTAATACAGCAAGGGGTATGGGATTGCTGGAAGAGCCCAGATATGTGCTCAGGAATGTGGTTAACCATTTTTACGAGATGCCTGAGGACACAATAAGGGAGAAGACCTTCTGCTGCGGAAGCGGAACAGGTTTGAATGCAGGTGAAAATATGGAATTGAGAATGAGGGGAGGGTTCCCAAGGGCAAATGCCGTTAAATTTGTCCGTGACCATTTTGGCGTGAACATGCTGGCAAATGTTTGTGCGATTGACAGGGCAACACTTAAGGCCTCGATGGAATACTGGGTGCCTGATGTTCTTGTCTGCGGACTTCATGAGCTGGTCGGGAATGCTTTGGTAATGACGGGGGAGAAGGAGAGGACACAGGATTTGCGTCTCGAACCCCTTCCAGGAAAGGAGGCTAAAGAGTAATGAAGATATACGACGGAGGAAAAATATTTATTGGACTGGTTATCTTTGTCGCCTTGTTCGCATCCCCTTTCTACCTGAATATGGGTAAGGCTATAGCTAAACCTGAACTTAAATTTGATACACCTGAAATTCAGAGGTTAGAAAAAGAAACTGGGAAAAAGCAGTGTGTGGAACCGAAGGAATTTATGCGGGGAGGGCATATGCAGATGCTGAATAACTGGAGGGATGAGGTTGTACGCATGGGCAATAGGGATCAGATAGTTATTGCCGGGCAAAAATTCGACAAGAGCCTTCAGCTTGCATGCATGAAATGTCATTCCAACAAAAAGGATTTCTGCGATAAGTGTCACAACTATATGGCAGTGAATCCATATTGCTGGACTTGCCATATACAGCCAAAGGAGAAACAGTCATGAGCATGAACAGAAGAGAATTTTTGAAAATAGCTGGAATCTCTACAGTGGTCGGACTTGGGGGCACTGCGGCGTTTACCAAGATACGTGAAAGTGCTCTTGAAGCTGCCCAGATTGCACCAAACACATTAGCTCTGAAGGCAAAGCAATGGGCAATGGTTATTGATATGGGTAAATTTAAATCAGAGGAAACAATCAAGAAAGTTATTAATGCGTGTCACCGTATTCACAATGTCCCTGATATTGGCAACCCGAAGGATGAGATTAAATGGATATGGACCGAGACCTATGGGCATGCATTTCCAGGGCAGGAACATAAATATATGTCTGAAGATATGATGCACAAGCCTTTTCTGCTGCTTTGCAATCACTGCACCAATCCAGCATGCGTGAGGGTTTGCCCTACAAAGGCGACATTCAAAAGAAAGGACGGGATTGTGATGCAGGATATGCACCGCTGCATTGGCTGCAGGTTCTGTATGGCTGCATGTCCTTTCGGGGCAAGGAGTTTTAATTATCGCGATCCACGTGGTAAGGATGCAAACGGCAATCCCTTTATAAAAGAGGAGAATAAGGAATATCCGACAAGGATGATCGGTGTTGTGGAGAAATGTACTTTCTGTGTTGAGAGGATAGAAAAAGGGTTAAAGCCCGCGTGTGTGGAAGAATCCAATGGCGCATTGGTCTTTGGTGATCTGGATGACCCTAACTCAGAGGTCAGAAAGATTCTTGGCTCGACTTATACGGTGAGACGCAAACCTGAGCTTGGGACAGAGCCGAATGTTTACTATGTAATAGGAGGTAATGGCTATGCTATTGTGCCGGAACTGCTATAATCAGTACGCCTTGCTCAGAATAGGAGGGAATAAAAATGCTTGAGAAAGCGTTAGTCGGGGGTAAAAGATATTGGACATGGGTTTTCTTCCTGCTTGCTATTATAGGTATAGGTTTTATTGCATACCTTAAACAGTTTACTTATGGCTTGGGAATCACGGGTCTCAGCAGGGATGTCTCCTGGGGTCTGTATATAGGTCAGTTTACATTTCTTGTTGGTGTAGCAGCTTCTGGGGTTATGCTGGTACTGCCTTATTATCTCCATAACTTTAAACAATTCGGCAAGATTACTATCCTCGGAGAGTTTTTGGCTATCTCTGCGGTGACTATGTGTATCCTGTTCATCTTTGTTGATATGGGCCAGCCGATGAGGATTATGAATGTTATATTGCATCCCACACCCAATTCAATCATGTTCTGGGACGCCCTTGTATTAAGCGTCTACCTTGCTCTTAATGTAATTGTGGGCTGGGTTGTTCTTGGTTCTGACAGGAAAGGCGTTGCACCCCCAAAATGGGTGAAACCTCTGATATATCTTTCGATAGCGTGGGCGCCCTCGATCCACACAGTTACAGCCTTTCTTTATGCAGGCATACCCGGAAGACATTACTGGCTGTCTGCAATTATGGCTGCTCGATTCCTGGCATCTGCATTTTCAGGGGGTCCGGCGCTTCTGATTATTCTGGCATTGATTATCAGGAAATATACAAAATTTGACCCTGGCAAAGAAGCCATTCAGACACTTGGGAAAATAGTGACCTACTTTATGATTACGAATGTGTTCTTCTTCGGGTTGGAGTTCTTCACAGCGTTCTACAGCGGAATACCCGGACACCAGCATCCTTTCTATTACCTCTTTGCAGGGATGGATGGACATGCGGAACTCGTACCTTTGATGTGGACATCAATTATACTGGCAATTGTTTCAATCTTCATTCTCATATTTCCTGCAGCAAGAAGGAACGAGTCAATCCTTGCAGTTGCGTCTGCAATGGTTTTCATATCCTTATGGATTGATAAGGGCTTCGGCTTGATTATCGGCGGCTTTGTTCCTAACATGTTTGAGAAAGTAACAGGGTACTGGCCAACTTTGCCTGAGACACTGATAACTCTTGGAGTCTGGGCAACAGGGTTTCTGGTGCTTACTATACTTTATAAAATAGCAGTTTCAGTCAGAGAAGAGACAGCAGGCGTAGAAATAGAACACTGAAATAAGCCTTAAGAAGTATTGTTTGTTGTAAGGGCTCATTCTTGGAATGAGCCCTTTTTATTTCTTATTAATTTTCTTTATCCCGTGAAACAGCTCACTTCCTGCGCCAGAATAGCCTTTGCGTTCATTCAGAGGTATCTGCCTGTCAGATTTTTATGAGATTTCAAATAAGACTTGACAAATATTTTAAAATATGATAAAACAGGACTAAAATAGTCCTATTTCAAAGGAGGTTTTATAAAATGGAGCTTATCAATGAACATGAGGTTGGTATATCAAAGGGCACCGAAGTAGAGGAAGCAGTCACGGCCAATTTTAAGGGCGAGTGCACGGAGGTTGGTCTTTATCTTGCGATGGCAAGACAGGCCCAGAGGGATGGATATCCTGAGATTGCTGATGTACTGAAGACAATCGCATGGGAAGAAGCTGAACATGCAGCCCAGTTTGCCGAAATGAATGGTCTCATTTCTAAGAGCACAAAGGAAAATATTGAAAAGATGCTCAACGGTGAGATCGGAGCAAACAAAGGAAAGAAGGAGGCTGCGAAGAAGGCAAAAGAGTGTAATTGCGATCCTGCCCATGACTTTTTTGATGAGTCCTCAAGGGATGAGGCAAGACATGCAAGAATGCTAAAAGGCCTTCTTGACAGATTTTTCAAATAAGTCATGTATGTAACGAGAAAGGCAGATTACGCAATACGCTGTGTGCTATACCTGACAAGGAACGTCGGGCGTGTGGCAAGTGTTGATGAGATATCGAGCGCAATGTATGTACCGAAAAGTTTTCTTGCCAAAATCCTTCAGCGCCTTGTAAAGGTAGGTATTGTTGAATCCACCCGCGGGTTAAAGGGTGGTTATCAGCTTGCGAAGGCTCCAAGAAAGATTAATCTCCTCGAAGTTATAGAGGCTATTCAGGGGCCGTCTGCCGCAAATATCTGCGCAATTGACAGAAGGTTGTGCAGGCTCAGCAGCAGATGTACTGTTCAT
>JAKALU010000134.1 GCA_021824065.1 Nitrospirota bacterium | reverse complement strand
GGCTCTGGTATCCGTACAAGTCTTTAGCAGTGATACTTAGAGTGTTTGTTCCTTGTTGCAATGTATAAGTCGTTTGCCACGTTGTGTAACTGTTGAGAGGCACATATTGGATACCGTTAATATATATCGCTGTATTAGCCTGTTTTGTACCGGAAAGCGTTATCGTCTGTGACGTCGTTGTAGACGGAACTGAATTGACAGTAGGCGGTGACGGAGGTATTACGAAAATAACCTGTATTGTTACTGCCGGGCTCTGGTTTCCAAATGGGTCTTTTGCAGTGATGCTTAGTGTATTTGTTCCGGGTTGTAATGTATAAGTCGTCTGCCACGTTGTGTAACCGTTGAGAGGCACATATTGGATACCGTTAATATATATCGCAGTACCAGCCTGTTTTGTCCCGGAGAGTGTTATTGTCTGTGAAGTCGTTGGAGATGTGACAGGATTAACAGTAGGAGGCGGGACAGGGGGTGGCGGCAATGGGTTGGCTGTGGAAGGGATAAATGCAAAAAATACCAGCAAAAAGAATAAGAAGATTTTAAGGACAAACTTCAGGGAAAAAGCCTCTCGATTCCCGTTCCCTAATGAAGAACTTCGAGGACAGGTTTCACAGGAATGACGTGTTTTAAGTTGCTTATTGTTAAATATATTAATCATTCTTTTCCTCAGGAAGCATCCACCACTTCTTCTCCCATATCTTCAAAAGCTCATCGAGCTTTAATCTTGTCTCAGAGACATCGGATGAGACCTTTCTTATTTTGTCTATTGCATTAACTATTGACTTGATATTGTTCTCTGCATCTTTTTTGTTTGTGGCATTTGTATTTATCTGGTTCAGTATCTCGATGGCATCTGCAAGCTTCTCTGCATCTTCCGAACTCGATGTTGTCATACTGCTTAGCTCTGTTATTATTGTCTGGAGCAATTTCGAAGAGTTATTGGCAATGCTCAGCGTATAGCTGTAATTCCCATAGAGTCTGTAGTCTCCGTTGTTACTGTATTGAACCTCTGTATTCGTTGTGTAATCTCCAGATGTATCCGGCAGATTGAGGTAATAGCCGAAGGTTGCACTCTCATTCGAAAATAGAGACTTCAGCCACGTTATTGTGTCGTCTGTCTGGGATGCCTGTGGATATATTGTATCGGCAGTAGTTTTATCGGGTATTGTCTCTATTATCTTTACATCAACCGCTTCTGCAGAATTCTTAAGGCTTATGTTTAAAGGCACGCTGTCGAGTGCCCTGATGTATCGTTCTACAGGCATTATATAGCTCAGGCTGTTCGAGATCAGGGATTTTACCTGTAACTGATCTGCTGTATAAAGAAGGTCGAAATTGTAGAGTATAACCCTTCCTCTTTTATATTGATTGAATACGATCGAGGTATAAGTGTCATGTTTGTCTACTACATATCCGAAACTCTCTGCAGTACCTGAGTTAATAGTTGCTACGACATTTTTGCCATTGCACTGTAGTGTCCCTTCGCTGCTTATAGGACTTTCGGTGAGATAAACAGTAAGGTCGCTGCTCGTTGTCTTTCCTGTAAATTCAACTCCGAATACATCGTCTAAGAATGGGTCTGATTGGGGGTTTGTCTTTATGAATATCAGTCCATCACCATAATAAACTGCCTCTCTTATTTCATCACCGATAAGTTCCTCCTTAAAATCTATGAGGAGATAGGTATTGTATATTCCCGAGCGAAGGGCTGTTATAAAATCATCTTCTGTTGGGGCTATGTAATAGTTTATGCCGAGAGACGAAAGTATTGAGTTGAGATTATTTATGTCAGCCTGTTTCTGTTCAGAATCCGAATTATCGCTCCATACACCTGCAAGCACAGAAGACTCGATAGCAGATACGGACTTGCTCACTTCGATTACTATGAGAGTAACCGTTATGGAGTTTTCCGTCTCTTCATTAGCGATATTGTCCTTTGCCTTGTATGCTATAGTATGCTCACCAGCACTCATGCCTGAGAGGCTGAAGTTTGCCATATATGTCTTCCATGAACCTCCATCTATGCTGTAGCTTATCTCCTGCACTCCTGAGAGATTATCCGTCGAACTCAATGTGAATTTTGTTTTCGGAGATACTATGCTTAAAGGATCGGATGTAGAGATAGTGGTCTGAGGAGGCGTTTTATCGAGGATAACAGTTGTAACCTTATCCGCTTCTGTATTGCCGACATTGTCGATGCTTCTGTAATAGATCGTATGTGTGCCTTCTGTATTCAATGTGAATGCAGACGAATATGTCTGCCACTGACCGCCGTCTATCCTGTATTCAGTATGATTTACGCCAGAGGGAACTATGCCATAGTCTGTTGCAGATAGGGTTATTGAAGTTGAACTATTTATGTAAAGGTTGTCTCCATTTTGATACCGAGGCGTGCCGATGCTTATCGTTGTAACAGGCGGCTCTTTATCCGCACTTGGTACCCCGCTGACCTCTGTGGAATATGGGCTCTCATAAATGCGGGCAGAGGCAGAAGAAATAAAAATAAGGATAGCCAACAGAAGTGCAAAGCATATTTTCCCGGGCAATACTTTATTCAAGAAGCCTCCCCTTCAATGAACCGTAAGCCCAAATAAAAAAGCCCACCTCCGAAAAGGTGGGCTTTCATTCAAACCCTCTTACCACTTCGACAACCCCTCTATCCTTCGAAAAGCTCAGGACAGGTGGCTTTGCGTCACCCCGATTACTCGGGATTTTACCTTTTCGGTGGCTATACTACAACTTAAAACGATTAAACTGTTTGCAATATTGTGCAATATTTGTGCCTTATGAGGAATGAGGATTTGCAACGTCCGCTCTGAGCAATCATTTCCTTTTGACCTTAAAGGAGAATCTTGCTGATCTAACAATGTAATTTTAGGCAATATTATAACGGTAAGTTTTTAGTTTTCTCTCTTAAGGTGTGCGGTATCCCTCACAATATTTTACAATTTGAGTCTTTACACCCATTTTTAAGCGGTTGTAACGGACCTCCCCCCCGGAAACTGTGCCGCTTGAAATTAGAGTGCATCTCTTATGTTTTTCCAAAAATCTCTCAAGCAATATGCCATTCAGTCAAAAGTTCTGCACATTGATCACAGTCTGGGCCGGAAAGGGTGTCCAATGCCACGAAATAATTTCACTGCACTTAACTATGACAGATCCACGACAAAGAGGGCAGATCGCTCTCTCGCCAGAAGAAGTAGGAGAAACTTTATTTTTTCTGATAACAAGGGCGTATCGCATAACGTTAGGTTAATGCCTGAAAAAGAGAAAGTTTTTTATATAAGCCTGCTTTGCGACCTTTACAGAGAAGCCCAAACGAGGAAACATAAGATTAACTTGCTTCGAGACCTGCGGTCTCTCGAAGCAAAAATATCATCTCAAAACTGATCAAGCAGCAATCTTCTCTTTAGAATAATTTGCCGCTTCTGATGCACAACTGATAATCCTCCCATTTAAAATTCCCTCTCTCTTGCAAACTACAGTTACCGACCATGTGCTATTGAAAGATTTTATGTTTATGATGGAGATGATTTTCGACGTGAATAATTTCCCAAGAAGAGGATTACTGCAGAGAGTTCCGAATAAATTATTAATATAGATTTGTACCTGTTCTGTAGAAATAGTTGGGATAATGGTATCTCTTCTGTTATCCATCTGGGATAATTTTTGTTCAATCTCAAGTTTTTTCTTTTCGGACTCAAGAAGTTTTTCTTTAACTGTTTCTGTTATTATTCCAGCTTTTATGGCATTAATGAAATTAGTTATCTCTTTTTCAACCTTCTTTAATTGATCCTTTAGGGCACCACCCTGCCACTTGAGTTTATTTTCAGACAGCTTATCTATAAGAAGATGAGTTGCCTTCCTTGCGATATACAACAGTGCCTCTCTATTATTGAAATCAAGCTTTAATGCTTGAATAACTGCATCTTCAAATTCGCTTTTCTTTATTTTGATATCGCAGGAGCAGACAGCAGTTCCCTTGTTCCAATTATTCGAACAGCCATATTTGGCAAATTTTCCGCCTGAGACTATAACGACATTCCCGCCACATTCATTACATTTCAATAGTCCTGATAGTAGGTTTGAAGAATACAATATTTTGCCTTTTGTATATCTTCCCTTTGTTTTGTCTTGAATCTGTTTTCTTCTGGTCTGGACTTTTCCCCATAATTCATTATCAATTATTTGCAGCTCCGGTTTCATGACTAAAAGCCATTTATTTTTATCCTTAAATGTATACTTTTTCTTCCCTGTCTCAGGGTTTCTGAGAGACTTTAATCGGTTCCACGCATAACGTCCGATATAAAGTTCATTATTAAGAATTCCCCTTCCGGTTTTTGCACTCCCTAATAAAGAAGAAACAGACCAATAATCTCCTTTTGGTGGTTTGGGGTTACCGATCTCCTTTAGTTCCTTATTTAAGATGTTTACTATTTTCTTAGCACTATATCCTCCTACTCCAAAGAGTTTAAATATTCTGTTCACTGTTTCAGCTTCTTCAGCACATATTTTTAGCCTATATCCTTCGGCCAGAGGATTACCATAAATATTAACTTTCCCACTATAAACCGGTTCTGAGCGATAGCCATATCTTCTGCCTCCTCCGCTAAAACCTTTCAAAATCTGTCCTTCTATTCCTCTGTGGGTTTCTTTTGCAAGATTTCTGATATAGAGGGAATCGATAAGTCCATTTATAGTAATCATCTCTTCCGCCGTCTCATGGGAGGTATCTATTCCCTGTGCTACATAATAAACATAGACGCCGTAAAAGTTAAGAAGAGAGAAAATATCCAATGCCTCCTTGGTGTTTCTCGCAATGCGAGAGGTATCGTCTACAAGTATCCTCTGGAATGGACAGCTATTTCTCATTGCTATTTTCATCATCTCCTTAAACCCATCCCGTGAGTTCATTCTTGTGCCGGATTGAGCCTTATCGTAGTAAATATGTTTATCAAGTACTTCCCATCCTTTAGAGATCGCAGTTTCTTTGCATTTTCTTATTTGATCTTCTATTGAGGCTTCTCGTTGGTTATTCGTGCTGTATCTTGCATAAATAGCACATTTTACCTCAAACATTGGAATCCTCCTTTAAATCTTTCTGCATATTTTTTAGAGCATCCAAAGCTATTATTTCGGCAATAATCTCTAAAAGTTCTATATATTGTTCTGACATCCCATGCTTCGTATTGCTTTCCACGACGTTCTTGTTTTCACTCATGCTGCAATTGCCTTAACGAATCATTTATCATCTTAGTAACCCCTCTCACTTTAACAAAGGATTTCTCTCTTAAGATGGCAACCGCTGCCAGGGGGTCGTCCCACAGGTATCCTTTTATCTTTCCTGACTTGTCATAGAGATCGACAGATAAAAAATAATGCTGATTTTTACTCTTCCTCAACTGCATAGATTCAAGGGCAAAGAATGTTGTTATCCTTTCATTTGCCCTAATATCTTTTCTCATTAGTTTCATTCCTTGTCCCCCCTTATTTTTTTAATTAATATCTCTACCCTTTCAGCAAATTCCTTGCTGTATAAAATGCATCCATTTTCAACTGTTACCAATGCCCTGCTTTTTACATAGCCTATAGTTGGAATGTGTTCGAGAAATCTTCCATCCATTTCCCAGAGAACATATATGGGGCCAAGCCTTTTAGAGATTTTTAATAATGCCTCTTTATCCCTTTCAATCTCAATATCTCCAAACCATATCTTTTTAGCCTTTGAGTTGAAGATGTTTGCATTGAATATGGTTGTAGGCTTCTTCATGCTTTTGCTGATATAAAGCATCCTGCCTGCCAGACCAAGAAGTTTATCTGCTGTGCGGGACAACTGTGTAAATTTTTTATCCATCCATGGACACTCTTCTATCTGAATTTCATTATTCTTCTTCATACTGCAACCTTCTTTAGTGGTAATAGTTTTTTTTGGTTTAATTCGCATTTATGATTTCTTTGATCCTTTCCATTTTTTTCTCTGCCTCTGATGCAAGATTCAATAACGTTCTTTCTCTGATCTCAATATTTTTTTCTAGAGATAAATCTATTATGCCGATTGCTTCCAGAACAGCGATTACAAAGCTCACATTCTCATTGATCTCATCTATCATGTCCAGGTCCAGGTATTTGGTTTTCCCGTCAACAAGACGCATCACGTTTATTTCTGGATTGATTTTTTTCATCTTATCTCCTGTTTGCCTTCTCTTTTTTTGGTTTCTTTGCTCTGAACTGAAAGGATTCCCATATCTCATTACTTTTCTCCCTTTACTGCCTTGTATGCCTTTTTAATCATTGTCCTTGTCATCCTTCCGCTTGGCTCCATCCCCAGTTCGTCAAATGTCCTGTCGTCGATCACCTGTATTTTTGAGATATCCTCACCAACCTTCTCACTGCCCGCCTTAAGCAATAACTGAAGGAACTTTTTCCTTCTTGCCTCGTCCAGACTCTTATAAAGTCCTTCAAAATAACCGAAGTCTTCTTTTTTGATATACATTTCGAATTCCTCCTAAATGTTACGCTAAATGATAATTTATCGTCTATAATGATATTTTACCCTTTTAAATGTCATTTGTCAAGTGATTTTTTCATCCTGAATGATATTTTTTGATTTTTATTGACACCGTGCAAGCTTTT
>JAKALU010000133.1 GCA_021824065.1 Nitrospirota bacterium | reverse complement strand
GGCAACGCTTATTCCTTCTTCCTCTCTGAGAAGGGCAAGGAGAAGATGTTCGGTGCCGAGGTAGTCATTCTGACGCTTTTCAGCTTCTTCCCTTGCGTAGATTATTACCTTTCTGCCTCGTTCTGTAAACTTCTCGAACATTTAAGTCTCCCTAAGAACCATCACAGTTCTTAATTAAATAATACTTTTTTTGGCTCTGAAAGTCAACACTTTCTCTTAACACTTTCTCTTAATATAATATCTAATCTTTGAAATTGTGTTTATACAGGTAACTTGCTCCCTGATAATAACTTATGGCTTCATCCAGCATATCCACGTCAATTGGTATTTTCTTTGCTTCTCCGGTATGCCTGTTGAATTGGTACATACTGTTTTCTTTTTTGACATCAAGGACTATGAGCTTATTATTCTTTATATACCCCAGTTTTTCGTAGGTTCCAATCATGGCCCTTTCCTGGTCATACTGCATTTTTAAAACATCTTTGCCGAAGAATCTACTTTTATAACTGAAATTCAGAAGCCCTAAAACAGTAGGTGCAATATCTATTTGACTTGCAAGCCTGTCAATTTTCTCAGGAGTTACATGAGCAGGGGAGTATATCAGTAAGGGTATTTGATATTTTTTTACAGGAAGTTTGGTTTTCCCTGCTGAACTTGCACAATGGTCAGCCACTATCACAAAAATAGTATCCTTAAACCATGGCTCTTTCTGTGCGTCCTTAATAAATTCACCAATCGCATAATCGGCGTACTTAACCGCACCGTTTCTGCCTGAATGTGATGGTATGTCTATTTTGCCGTCAGGGTATGTATATGGTCTGTGATTTGATGTTGTCATTATTTCTGCAAAAAAAGGCTTGTTGTTTTTATAAGATTTGTTGAATTCGGTTATCGATTTATGAAATAAGTCCTCATCGCATACGCCCAAGGCATTTGTAAAATGTATGTCGCTTTTATCGATATCTTTTCTGTCAATAATGTCAAAACCATTGTGACTGAAAAAATAGTTCATATTATCAAAATAGCCGTATCCTCCATAAATAAATTTTGTATCGTAACCTCGATTTCTCATAATAAAACCCCAAGAAAACATATCTTCATTATCAGGCCGTTTAATGATAGACCTGCCCGGAGTTGGGGGGATAGAAAGGGTTATGGATTCAAGACCTCTGTCAGTGCGAGTTCCGGTAGCATACAAATTTGTAAATAGAAGGCTTTTACCTGCCAGTTCATCAAGGTTGGGAGTAAGATTATCCTTACTCCCGAAGATTCCAAGATATTTAGCGCTGAGACTTTCAACAATCATTACTACTACATTCAATCTTTTTTCTTTGCCATTATTTTTTATCTGCCTGGTGATATCAAAGATATTATTCGTGACAAAAGTATTGTTGGACTCTTTCAATATCTCTCTCAATTTTCTGAATACAGCGTTGTTATCTCTTGTCGCATAAAAAGCTCCATAATCAATCTGATTATTTTTGAATGCAGCAAAAAGATTATAAATGCCATTGGCAGAAAGCTCATTGGCATAATTGTTGGATGATATTTTTGACAGAGACTGGTCAACGGATACAAAGAATAGAAACGGTAAAATAAGGAGTACAAGACCTTTTTTTACTCTCTCCTTAAAACTTGTTTTACTGTTAATAGAGATGCCGAGATATTTTCTTGTAGTTAAAAGCACTAACAATGATATGACCCCGATAGAAGATATTATTGCTGGCAGGGGATATGATTCCCGTATGTTCTTCACAACCTCGGTTGTATAGATGAGATAATCTACTGCTATAAAATTAAATCTCACGCCAAATTCGTCGAAGAAGAAATATTCCGCAAAGCTGATGAAAATTAGTAGGGAGGTGGAGAAAAACAGGAGGAGATAGACTAACGGCTTGTGAAACTTACTCTGATACACCCTGTCAGGAATAATTGTCAGATAAATGACAAATGGTATTGCAAAATATAGCATGGTAGCAACATCATAAAATAAGCCAACACAGTAGATTTTTATTAAAAGCCAGACGCTAAGATTAACCATAGGCAGGGCTTTCACAAGAATGACCGTCCTTGTTAGAAATGAGGTGGATACAAATATCATAAAAAACAGATACAGGAAACAAAAGCGGTCATTAAAGATATTTTGTTTTTTGATGGTTATTGTCATTTAATTTGTTGTTTTTCTATTTTTTCACTCTCTTTTGATTTGCCTTCGAGCCCTTTCTTGAACCCTCTTATTGCTTCGCCCAGGCTCCTTCCAAGAGATGGAAGTCTACCCGGGCCAAATACCACAAGTGCAACGACGAGAACAATTATTAATTCGGGTAATCCTAATCCAAACGTACTAACCTCCTTATAGAGACTATTAATCGAGGATACCGGGTAAAACACTCGTATCTCGAAGCGGCTGAAAAATTCCCTGATGTAATATCAGGCTGCCTTATGAGGCATAGAAAATAGACTTTTTGAAACTATGCAGGTGGTGGAGCCCTATCCGGGAAAGGGATTTTATTCATGAAAGGAAGATTGATTGATTCGCTGGTTAATCCTATAAATGTTGTATTATTGCTGGTGTAGCAGATGATAACCGGAAATTGTAATGCAATATCAGGTAAATCATCAGTATCCGGAAGGTCATCATCATAGAGAAATATCCCCAGCCCTAAAATTGTTACAAAACAAAAGCTTGCTAAGAGGAATGATGTTTTTTTATGGTAAGTCTTATAAAACATATGGATGTGTTACTTTTTAGCTTACTCTATCCTTTATTTTTACAATATTTCTAAAGATGAAAAGAAAAATGGAATCTCGTATGACGCTGATGCCTGGGAGTCCGAGCCATGAACAATATTATGCTCTATGTCCGATGCAAAATCAGCGCGTATGGTCCCAGGCGCTGCATTTTTCGGATTTGTTGCCCCCATTATATCCCGAACCCTTGATATGGCATTCTCACCCTCGATCGCCATAACTACAATTGGTCCCTCTGACATAAAGTCAGTAAGACTATTATAGAAAGGTTTATCTTTATGGACTATATAAAAATTTTTAGCGTCTTCTTTTGAAAGCTTGAGCATCTTCAAAGCTGCAATTCTCAATCCGTTTCTCTCGAATCTGGCAATGACCTCACCCATTATGTTCTTTTTTACACCATCTGGCTTAACTATTGACAACGTCTGCTCCATCATCCCTCCGATTGCTATATTGAAAGTTTTTTAATAAGCTTTCTTACAGATGCACACGATTCCTTGAACTGTGTCTTCTCTTCTTTTGTAAGTTTTATCTCTATTACCTTTTCAACGCCCTCTTTACCAAGTATAACAGGCACGCCCACATATACGTCTTTTATACCATATTCTCCATTGAGATACGCAGCACATGGAAGCATGCGTTTTTCATCAAAAAGTATTGATTTAACCATCTGAGATACTGCCGCAGCCGGAGCATAGTATGCGCTTCCTGATTTGAGCAGGCTTACTATTTCAGCCCCGCCATTCCTCGTCCTTTGTATTAGCGACTCGATTGTCTTTTTCCCCATTAGCTCGGTTATTGGCACGCCCTTCACAGTGGTAACCCTTGGCAACGGGACCATCTGATCACCGTGTCCCCCAAGAACAATTGCCTCTATGTCTTCTGGAGATACATTTAATTCCCATGCAAGAAATGCCCTTAATCTTGATGCATCGAGTATTCCACCCATGCCCATCACACGCCTGCACGAAAACTCTGTGGTCTTCCATGCAAGCTGAGCCATTACATCCATAGGATTTGTTACAACAATGACTATAGCATCAGGAGAAGTTTTTGCAATTGCATTGGATGCTGCCTTAACAACATCAGCATTAGCATGGAGGAGATCGTCTCTTGACATATTTGGTTTCCTCGGGAAACCTGCAGCAATAACAACAATATCAGAGTCTCTGGTGTCAGCATAACTATTGGTACCTTTTACCGAAGCAGTAGAACTCCACAGAGGACATGCCTCTGCAATATCAAGTGCCTTCCCCTGCGGGATTCCTTCTGCGATGTCAAAAAGGACAACGTCAGCAAAACCAGCCTGAGCAATCAGTTGTGCTGTGGAGGCACCAACATTTCCAGCGCCAATTATTGATACTTTTTTCCTCATACCTTTCCCCTGGATACATGGAGGTTCTTACGAAAGAAAAGATTAAAGGGTCTGTAATTCTGCAGACCCTTTGGTGGCTGAAATGCTATATCTTTACTACATTTGCAGCTTTCGGACCGCGCTCGCCCTCGACGATGTCAAACTGAACTCTCTGTCCCTCTGCAAGTGTCTTGAATCCATCACTTGTAATAGATGAATAATGAACAAATACATCAGGACCATTATCCTGTTGAATGAAACCATACCCCTTGGTTTCATTAAACCACTTTACCTTTCCTTCAAACGACATACTGCTTAAACCCTCCTTTTCTCATTACGAGAAGATAATCTCTACCTGAAACACAGGTAGACTTTTATAGCATGTAAAGTAACTGTTGTCAAGAAAAATTGATAACAAAATATATTTCCCTTTGACATAATATTATGAAATATGGTATTCATACATACGTAAAAAATCCTATCCTGATAGGAGAAAATAATGATGAAGAATATATCTATTCCAAAAAGTCTGTTCTTATCCCTTCTGCTTTCGCTCTGTATATTAGCCTTCTCAGGCATATCTCTTGGCGGGAATATTATAGTTAAGCCAGGGAAGTTTGACCACTTCACCATACAATTACCTGAAAAGGTTAGAGCAGGCGAAGGCTTTACAGTAAGGCTGCAGGCCTATGATGTGCACGACAATCTGATTACAGATTTTGGAGAGACCGGGAAGGATTTCAAAGTTTCGGCCTCTGGTTCTGCCCAGGTTCAGCCGTCAATATTAAAGGCAGTCTCATTCATGGGCGGCGGTGCGAGCATTACTTTAACAGATAAAAAGGCAGAGGCTGTCACGTTATCCATCTTTGAGGTTGGAGGCACAGTGCCGGTTGCAACAAAAGAAATAACCATCCTGCCTAATAAGCTCGACCATTTTTTCATACAGTCCCCGCAGTCTGTTACAGCAGGGAATAATTTTGATGTAAAGATCATTGCAAGAGACGCATTTGACAATCACGTAACTGATACTGAGATAGAGGGCAAAAACATAAAGATAACATCATCAGGTACAACAACCTTTAAGATTATAAGCTCAGCACCTATATTCAGAAATAGTGTAAGCATTGCTACGCTTATAGCAGAAAAGATTGGCGAGGTTGCTGTTGAAGTCCATGACACGGTTACAGGGAGCAAAGGCATTAGTACGGGTGTAAAGGTCGTGCCTGCAATGCTTAGCCACTTTAAAGTATTTGCACCTAAAGAGGCTGTTGCAGGAGAGTCTTTTGAAACAACCATAAGTGCTTTTGATGCATTTGATAATCTAATCGATAATTATGCCTCATACGGTAATGGTGTAAACATTACTTCAACAGGACATGCAAAACTATCTCCGTCTTTTATAGGGCAGTCAGAATTCAGGAATGGACAGGCAGTCGCTAGACTGAGATATGATAAAGCTGAAGAAATAAGCATAATCGCAACTGAAAATAATAAAAACCAGCAGGGCAAAAGCACCCCTGTAAGGATAAATCCTTCTGTACCGGACAACTTTGTGGTTATCACTCCGGATGCCGCAGTTGCAGGCCAGAGATTCAGGATAAAGGTAGAGGCGTATGACAAATTTAATAACATAGTTAAAAACTATAACCTTATAGGCAACGATGTTTATCTGAATGTTACGGGCACGGGTGTATTATTACCAAAAACAGTTTCAGCACCAGAATTTATTGATGGCATTGCATCTCTTGACGTTGTATACGATAAAGCAGAGTCTTTTACAATCTCTGCTTCAATGGCAGCAACAAAGAGAGAAGAAAAGAAGATAACCACTTTTAAAGAACAGAAAGAAGAAATAAAAGCTACCGAGCCTGCAAAGGCGGCTGAAAAGGTGACTGTGCATAAGCCAATGGAAAAGACTGAGAAACCCGAAAAACAGGCTGCTGCAAAAAAAGAGGAGAAGGCTGCTGCAAAAAAGGTTGAGAAAAAAGAACCCGTAAAAGAGAAGAAGACAAAGGAAAAGTTTTTTGAAATAAAAAAGGTTTCACTCATAGAGGCAAAGAATAAGGCAATGGTGATAATGAATATGAGGGTGCCGAATGGGAACCTTGAATACAGGGATAAAAAAGAATCCTTTAAGGGAAAGGATTGGATAATGCTTACCCTTAAACCTGTAGTGAACAAAACAAAGAAACTCTGGAAGTTCAAATCAGCATTTATTGGAGAGATCCGGATAGAAGAAGACAAGGCAGAGACGGGATCGCTGAATATAAGAATTGAAACCGTATCAAAACAGTCCCAGTACGATGTAAATAGAATCAAAAACTCGCTTGTTATAAGCATTACAAATCCATAAGGCAGCCTAAAAACCTTGCGCAGACCATTTATTGCAGCCAATTGGAAAATGAATAAGACTATCTCTGAAACAAGGGGATTCTTAAAAGAGTTTATCCCATCTGCAAGGGATGCCGTCAATGTGGATATTGTAATAGCCCCGCCATTTACTTCACTTCCGGCTGCAGCAGAAGATATAAAGGGTACAAACATAA
>JAKALU010000132.1 GCA_021824065.1 Nitrospirota bacterium | reverse complement strand
ATCCGCCAATACTGATTGACGGCGCACATAATCCCTCTGCCTCGGTTGTTCTGGCAGATTCGCTCAGGAATAATTTTTTTAAGACGTTCAAAGGGGGGCTGATACTGATTATGGGAATAATGGCTGCTAAAGATATTAAGGGGATAATGGAACCGCTCTTGCCACTCGCCTCTGAGATTATATTGACAGCGCCTGCCTATGAAAGGGCAGCATCACCACAAAGGCTTGCAGAATGTGCATCAGCAATGGGATTTTCTAATATCCATATAGCACAAACTGTGAAAGACGCCATTGAGATGGCAAAAACAATAACCAATAACCAATCCCTAATCCCTAACCCCTTGATCTTAATTACTGGTTCGTTTTACACAACCGGCGAGGCTAAAGAAATACTCGGGGGGAAAGGTATTCTTTCAAGGTTAAGGGAATGATTCAAATAGTTCAGAGTTCAGAGTTCAGAGTTCAGAGTTTTAAGAAATTTTTTCTAAATATTTTATTTTTTTCACTTTTCACTTTTCACTTTCAACTTTTAACTTTTAACTGCTTTGCTGAGGAACCGCCAATCACTATAACGTCAGACTCATTGGAATATGAAAAAGAAACATCAATATACACAGCAAGAGGTTCTGTGAAAGTTCAGCAAGGCGATACAACCATAGAGGCTGTTGAGATGAGATACAATGAAAAGACATCTGATGTTTTTGCTGAGGGAAATGTAAAATATGACGACCCTGATATTTCGCTTAAAGCAGAAAAGGCAGAATACAATTTTGATACGAAAAAGGGCATGTTTTATAGTGCAGAGATATTTTCAAAAAAGGACAATTATCACATTACAGGCGCAAGGATAGAAAAGAAAGGTGAGAAGGAATATTTTCTAACAAAGGCGTCTCTTACAACATGCGATGCACCTTCCAGGGCGTGGTGTTTCAAGGGGGAAGATGTTGAGGTAACTATTGGAGATAGACTTAAGGCAAGGGATGTTACTTTTCATGTCAGGGATGTCCCTGTTCTATATACACCATACCTTCTTGTGCCTCTAATTAAAGAAAGGAAGACAGGGTTTCTAATGCCTGATATAGGGTATACAAAGACAAAAGGCCTTTATCTTAGACAGCCTTTTTTCTGGGCAATCGATGAAGACAAAGATACGACATTAATCCTTGATTGGTATAGCAAGAGAGGTCTTGGAGAAGGGCTGGAATACAGGTATGTCGCCACAGGGGATGTAAAAGGCACAGACTGGCTGTATCATCTACATGACAGTAAGTTAAACAAAGATTTTTATGAATTGCGTTTTCTACATGAAAAAAGATGGGGAGACAGTTTTTCTGCATATCTTAATCTGAACCTGCTAAATGAAAAAGACTTTTACAGAGAATATAGTAAGGTTCGTGACGAAAGGATAAAGAGATTTCTCGAATCAACAGGAGAGATATCCCTATCTACAGAGGATTCACGTCTTTATCTCATGTCTCAGTATCTTATTGACCTTAAGGATGAAAGTCATACCTCGGCTGTAGCCCAGAGGCTGCCTGAGATCGGGTATGTTGTTAATCCCCGCAGAATCGGTCCTGTGGTTTTTTCTCTCACATCATCAGCAGCAAATTTCTGGAGGGAGGAAGGCGTATTCGGTCAGCGAATAGATATATATCCAAAATTCTCACATTATTTTGGAGACAGGATTATCGTCGCGCAGAACCTCGGATTGAGAGAAACAGCGTATTCTTTACACAGGAGCGAGGCAGAGGGTTTTACCAATTCAGTGCATAGAGATATATTTGACTATAACATCACAGCGTCCAGCCGAATCGTGAAAAACTACGCCTCCTTTACCCATGCTATTGAACCATCTCTGGGGTACACATTAATCCCGTGGGTTGAAAGGGATGAAACAAACCTCCCATTGTTTGATTCGACAGAGCTTTATTCAAAAAGGTCCTCGGTTGAGCTTTCCGTTCTTAACCGGTTTATTGACAGGGGTGGTGAATTTTTTACTCTTAGATTATCTGAGTCGTATGATTCTTACGGAGGCGATAATCCATTTTCTCCATTAAGGATTGAGGCGTCTATTGCAAGACCAATACAAATAAGGGGCGATACTTCATATAATAGCTACAGCGGCCACATTGAAAGTGTGAATTCAGACATAATAATAGATCTGCATCATGTGGCGATTTCCCTCGGAGAGAGATACAATAGAAATGAGGATACTATGTTTTATGACCTGGGGATGAATTATGCTCACTCTAAAAACTTGTCTGCGGAGGCCAGGCTCTGGTATGATGCTAAAGGAGGAGGGGTAAGGGATACTTCACTCAGGATGAAATACCAGGAACAGTGCTGGGGACTGACAATGGTTGTTGCGAAGAAGCCCGGTGATTATAGTATATATATAACTATTGATTTACTTGGATTTGGTTCCCTGAGGGTATAGATATGGTGCTGAAGAAAAAGTTTTTAGGCGAATTGCTTATTGAGGCAGGTGCGATAACCAAGGAGCAGCGGGATAAGGCTCTGCAAGAGCAGAAGAGACTCGGGAAAAGACTCGGGGAGGTACTTATAAGTCTGGGCTTTATTACAGAAGACAAGATGGCGCAGGTGCTCGGCAAACAGCTTGATATACCATTTGTCAAACTTAAAGACATCAGCGTTGATCCTGAAGTTATCAAGGTGGTTAGTGAAAGCCTTGCAAGAAAGCTTAAAATCCTTCCTGTGGCGATCAGCAATGGAGCCTTGACCCTGGCAATGGCAGACCCCCTCGATGTCTTTGCAATAGATGAGATAAAGAGAGTTACAAGACTTGCAATAAATTCTGTTGTTATAACAGAGACAGATCTCATTGGCGCATACGACAAATATTATAAGGTGACAGGTGCAATGGAGGAGGTTATAAAGGATATGGGGGAGTTGGGTGGGTATTATCCTGAAGAAGAAAAGGCACCCACGGTCGAGGTAATGGGCGATGAGACACCAGTTGTGAAACTTGTCAGCCTGTTGATTACTCAAGCTGTAAGAGACAGGGCAAGCGATATACACATAGAGCCCGATGCCGATGCCCTCAGGGTAAGATACAGGATTGATGGTATTCTTCATGAGGTTATGACGCCGCCAAGGCACCTTCATTTGGGCTTAGTTTCAAGAGTAAAAATACTCTCAGGCATGGACATTGCGGAAAAGAGAATCCCACAGGATGGACGATTCCCGGTAAATGTCGAAGGCAGGCAGCTCGATATAAGGACATCAACCCTGCCAACTCTTTACGGGGAGAAGGTTGTTATGAGACTTCTTGAAAAGACTGCAGGGCTTCCACCCTTGGCAGGACTTGGGTTTACAGAAAATACCCTCAACTCCTTTGTAAAACTCATAAAGAAACCTTACGGTTTTATCCTCGCGACAGGACCTACCGGGAGCGGTAAGACAACAACCGTATATTCTGCCCTAAGGCACATAAGCGATATGGAAAAGAATATAATCACAATCGAGGACCCCATCGAATATAACCTTAAACTGATAAATCAAGTTCAGGTTAATCCAAAGGCAGGTCTAACATTCGCAAGCGGCTTAAGGTCTATACTGAGGCAGGACCCTGATATAATAATGGTCGGTGAAATAAGAGATCTTGAGACCGCCTCTATTGCTACTCATGCAGCACTCACAGGACATCTTGTCTTGAGCACATTACACACAAATGAGGCAGTTGGTGCGGTTGCGAGGTTGATAGACATGGGTGTTGAGCCCTTTCTGATCACGTCGTCATTGGTCGGAGTTCTTGCCCAGCGACTTATTAGAAAGGTCTGTCCTTACTGCAAAGAAAGCTATAAAGGTTCTTCTGAACTACTGACGGATGTGGGCATAAAAGGAGACGTTGAGCTTGTTAGAGGGAAAGGGTGTAATGAGTGCAGAACTACAGGGTATCTTGGAAGGGAAGGACTTTTTGAGCTCTTATTGATTACAGAAGGGGTAAAGAAACTTATAATCCAGAAGGCAACTGCAAGTGAGCTTAAGGCACAGGCACTTATTGATGGGTTCAGGTCTATGCGTGAAGAAGGCATCAGCAAGGCAATGGAAGGGATTACAACAGTAGAAGAAGTAATAAGGGTAACGCAAGAAACAGAATAACCATGCCCACTTATATATACAAGGTAAGGAATCAATCAGGGGAACTCTTGAGCGGTGTTATAGATGCGCCTACACCTGAGGCTGTTGCAGAGCAGCTTTTTTCAAAGGGATATACGCCGATAAAGATAGAAGCGGGGGAAAAGATTAAGTCTTCTATATATGGGGGATGGCAGCTTTTTGATAGGGTAAAAGCAGAAGACCTTATAGTATTCAGCCGGCAGCTTGCAACCCTCGTCACATCAGGCATATCATTTCTCAGAAGTCTCGATACACTGTCAGAGCAGACAAAGAGCAGGAGACTTCGCAAGATTATAGAGGAAGTAAGGAAAGATATAGAAGGAGGAAGTTCTTTTTCTGCTGCTTTATCAAAGTTCCCGAGGATATTCTCACCACTGTATGTCAGCATGATAAGGGTTGGAGAAGAAGGAGGAGTGCTCGATGATATTCTGGAAAGATTAGCCTCTCTTTTAGAGCATGAGGCAGCAACAAGGGCACGCCTGAAGGCAGCAACAAGATATCCTACTATAGTAATTGTTGCTATAACAATTGCCTTTTTTGTACTCACGACATTTGTTGTCCCAAAGTTTGCAGTGCTGTATCAATCTTCAAAGGTTGCACTCCCACTTCCAACACGGGTACTTATATTTATTAATAAGGCAATAAGAATTTACTGGCCACTATTGATAGCTGGGGTGGCAGGTGTTGTTTTTGCGATAAGAGGGTATATAAAGACACCGGCTGGCAGGTGGAACTGGGACAAACTCAAACTCAGGATCCCGATAATCGGATCCGTTGTTGAAAAGACAGTAATGTCAAGGTTTGCAAGAATTTTTTCAACCCTTTACCGCAGTGGCATACCCATGCTCCATACGCTCGATATAGTTTCAGGGACACTCGGGAATGTTATCATTGCAAGGGCAGTTGAAGTGATCAAAGAAAGTGTGCGAGAAGGCAAAGGACTTGCTCAGCCAATGGCAAGCACAATGGCATTCCCGCCCATGGTTACACAGATGGTTGCCGTTGGAGAAGAGACAGGTGCACTTGATGATATGCTAACAAAGGTATCTGACTATTACGACCTTGAGGTTGAGTATGCAATTAAAAATCTATCAACAACCCTCGAGCCAATCTTACTGCTTTTCCTTGCAGGCATAATACTCTTCCTGGCGCTGGGGATATTCCTTCCTATATGGGACATGATACACGTTATGAAAAGATAAGATTCACCTTCTTAAAGAGAAGATTTTATATCGGGCTCTTTATATTTCTGCCTGTATTTTTTTCTGTGTTCGCACTGGCTGCACCGCTTATCTTCTTAGTAAAATTCAGATCGGTCCTGCAACACCAGGTGATTGACGCAGGCGAGCTTATTGCGCTTTATAGATCTACAGAACAATGGACATATGTCTTTACTGCTGTGGCATTCATTGCTGGTTTAATTGTGGCATACGGGCTTGTGAGACCTGCAAAAAGATTGCTTAAAGAGGAGACAAAAGACAAGGATATAGAGGAGTTCGGTTCGCTCGGTAAAGAGTTCGCAGAGATAGCAACATCGTTGAGGAAATATACTTCTCTGCTCGAAAGTATAACAGGTGGAATAATGGCAGTAAACAAAAAAGGCGAGATAGTAATGGCAAATCCGCATGCCTGTTATATTTTCGGATGCACAGAGGAGGATATTGTTGGGGGGAATATAGAGGCCCTGTTGGATATATCAAAGGATTTTGAAACAGCCATGAAAGGAGAAGTAGTGACATCTGAGTTGAATACGCTGATAAACGGGAAAAATCGGACAATCGGTTATACACTTTCACCCATAAGAGGTAAAGATGCTGTGAACGGAGCGGTCCTTAATTTCATCGATACTACAAAGATAAAAGAGATGCACCTTGAGATGCAAAAGACAGAGAGATTAGCAGGCATCGGTACACTGGCAATGGAGGTTGCTCACGAGGTTAGGAATCCATTAGCTTCAATCAAGGGCTTAGCCCAGCTTATAGGCGAAGATATGAAGGACGATGACTATAAAAAACTTTATATAAATACAATCCTCAAAGAAACAGAGCGCCTGAACAGGGTTGTGGATACCCTCTTTGAGAAAAGGACTTCATTTACAAATGAAGATAATCTCGGGGAGACAATACACAGGATTATCCTCCTATGCGGCCAGGCAGTTAAAGATAAGGCAGTAAAAGTCACAGAGGAATATGATGAGATAACAGGCAGCATGCGGATGGATGAGCGGCTTTTCCATGTAGTTTATAACATTATTCTTAATGCGTACGAGGCTGTAGGAAAAGATGGGGGAATAAGTGTGAGAACCAAAAGAGTGGATAAAGGGATGACAATCGAAGTCTGCAGCGATTCCGAGTTAAGCCCTGAAATAATAGTGGACAGGATATTCGAGGCAGACATGACCACCAAAGGCAAAGGACGCGGTATGGGGCTAAAGATTGCGAGGGATGCGATAAAAAATATTGGAGGGGATATAAAGGTAGAGGCTGCCGAGAGCAAGACAAAATTTATTATATGGCTGCCCTCCT
>JAKALU010000131.1 GCA_021824065.1 Nitrospirota bacterium | reverse complement strand
TTCTCCATGCCCTCCGGGATTTGATACAATTTCCCATGCCCAGCAGAATACACACCTCAGACAGCATCCAACACAGTCTGCTGTTGATATCCCGCCGTAAAACCTTGCCGGTCTGAAGCGATAATATTTTCTCGAATCGTCCCTGCAGACATCCTTTTTAGTTAATTCTGCGAGTTTGACAGGATCAAACACTTCAAGTCCCTCCATTTATTAACCGTGTATAAGCTGGATCAGATACCAAGCTTGCTTTTACAGATATCGCAAAACCCCGGACCTTTTCTATCCGTATCTCTGAGGCTGTTCGAAAAATACATTATACATTTTGGATTAGTGCAGTGGTTAAGACCGTAAGCATGACCGATCTCATGAATTGCCTCCTTGATAGCACGCTCCTGCAAGAGTCCCCTGTCTGGATGGAGTCCATAAAACTCCTGCCGAAGCCTCGTAAGAGATATAACTGTAATCCCTGAGAATACATCTGCCTCTCCGAAGACAAAGTTGAGTTCCGGGACGTAAAGGTCTACATCGGTTACACCGAGTATCAGGTCAAAATTTTTTGGCTTGATATCATGCATTTTTTGGAGAATGATTGTAGATTGGTATTGCTTTCTCCATGCATTATAGGAATTCTGTGGAATGGGCATTTCCTTGCCAAGTCCGGCCTTGCAACAAAATGTCTTTTCAAGGGCAATGGCAATATTTCTCAGAATGTCTGAGTCAATGCTTCCTATGGGTATAATGAGGATTCTCCTCATGGCACAGCTCCATCATATTACTTGTTCTTGGAGTTGATTATTTATAAGAAAATTCTTATTTAAAATTATATCATGGTACTGCCGGCTATCATATATCTTTCACAGGTTTTGTTAAGGCTGCCGGATGAAGAGAAATAAGAGAGCTATAGCAGACATGCGGGATCCCGCTTATCAAAACTCCTGTGCAGAACATAAGATCTCCCCCTGCATCCACCCTTGCATTTATTAAGCTCACTGCAGAGTTTACATTCCTGAGGCGGCAAAGAAAGTGTCTTCCTTATTTTGTGTCTGCTTTCTGAAAAAAATATCTCTTCAAGCGTTGTAAAAGAAAGATTACCAAGGACGACCGGCAATAACGGGCAGGGCATTACGTCAAGATTGCTTGAGATATAAACCATGGTATTTGCTCCCTGACAGCCTTCCTGATTTTGATTGACGCCTCTATAGAATATCTTTCATAGAAACGGATCGTGAATATTTATATTTAACCTATCCATAGAAATACGTTTAATCACCTCTGAAAGGTAATAGGTCTTTACTGAATCAAGGAGAAAAATCTTTTGATCTTTTGTTGGCCTCTAATAACAAAGGCTCGGATACTGTTGTGAAATCATTACTGTTTCAAATTTGTGACAATTAAAAAACTATTGTATGCAGACAACTTGCTGATTTCAATGTGTTTTTAAAACTAAAATGGCAAAAAAATTTAAAACAATGATAGCGTTACCTAAATGAAACAGGAACAGAATAAGCCCTCAGGACTTCAGCGCTTACTTCTTAATGAGCAAATAACCTTTTGCTGTGTTTTCACGCATGCTATGCGTATTTTCAGTCAAGTGCTCGTTAAACCTTACTTCCTTGTCAGTGGTGTCTCTGTTCACAATCATTGTCGCCTTCATTTGCGGTTA
Source organism: Nitrospirota bacterium (assembly GCA_021824065.1). Lineage (GTDB taxonomy): Bacteria > Nitrospirota > Thermodesulfovibrionia > Thermodesulfovibrionales > UBA1546 > JAKALU01. The sequence continues at coordinate 5,042 of JAKALU010000131.1, read as the reverse complement.
AACAAGATAATACCGGGAAGAATATAAGGTAAGATTTAAAAATAAAAGAATGGCGGGGTGGACGGGGCTCGAACCCGCGACCTCCGACGTGACAGGCCGGCGTTCTAACCAGCTGAACTACCACCCCAAGCAAAAATCTGCAAAGCAGATTTTTGAGTTACAAGTTAGAAGTGAAAAGTTGAAAGTGAAAAAACTCTTAACTTTTAACTCTTAACTCCTCACTCCATTTTTGCCAATGGCAAAAATGGTAGGCGGAACAGGGATCGAACCTGTGACCCCAGCCTTGTAAGGGCTGTGCTCTCCCAGCTGAGCTATCCGCCCGAAAGAGATTTATATTAAACTATACAGTGGCACGTTTTGTCAAATGATGCTAAAACTTAAGCTTTTTGCTTTCCACAGTATTCAATAATCTGGGTATTTTTTTACCCAAAACTTAATATTTGTATCCTAAAACTTCTTGATTTCTAAAGATTTTTTTTGGCATATATATTGCTCTATGCTAAAATTAGATATGCAGAAAAGAAAAGATTCTAAGACTTTCGATGAATCGGGGTTTACCCTAATCGAGGCGATAATTGTAATAGTCATAGTTGTCATTCTTGCTGCTGTAGTTATCTTGAGAAACCCTTTTGATTCTATAAAACTCGACAGCGCCACAAGAAAGGTTGCTGGGGATATAAGATACGCTCAGAAACTTGCAATCTCAAATCAGACAAGGGCAGGGATTACATTTAATGCTAATGGATACAGCGTTTTTAGCAATATTACTGTTCCCACTGCTGCAATGAGTCCAGGAGACTCATGCTCCACAGATGCTTCAAATAATTTTGTTGTTAATTTTACAGCACCCAGATGCAGCAGTTTCAGTAACGTCCAGCTTGCCTTTTCTACTGCAACCATAGCATTCGATTCTCTTGGGAAACCTGTTGACGCAGCAGGGACAGACCTCGCAACCCAGACAGTAACTGTTACATACAACGGCAGTAAATATATATATATAGAAGCAAACACTGGAAGAGTGTACATTCAATAAAAAATCACCAATAGCGTTTGGGGGATGAGGAAGGAATAGACATTAAATCAACCTGTCCCTATTTGCCTTTCCTATCTCCTCGCCTTTACCTTACTTTTCTATTTTTCCTTTTTCCCCTCACACTTTGAAACTAAGTCATAAATACTCTCCCCTGTCGAAAGATAAATATTCTCTATAGTATCCTCATCTTGTGAGAACTCAAAAATTACTTTTTCCTTATCAGTCCAAACACTATATCTCTTGAAATCCTTATTTAGCAGTGGTGGAAATTCTACTAATCTACTTCTTTTCTCAGCGAACAACAATGGGTTAATCAATCTGATACAGGTTAGAAATTTAGATGTGTAGTGGTCAGGATGCTTGTAAACGTCATCTATATATTTTTTTGCTTTTCGATCGTTAAACCACTTCCCTTTCAGATCGAGATATGGAAAGTCTTGCCGCAAAATTAGCTCTAGTTCAGCTTCATTGGTTTCGCCGAAGACTTGGAAGAACTGCTTCACACTTGGGGTCTCCTTTGAGAGTATTTCATAAAACATAAGTATTTTAGTAACTTGGTTATACGAAATATCTGAAGCATCGCCATTTGCTGAAAAAAATAAAACACACAGGAGTATAATTGTAGGTAATGCCTTTCTTCGCAACATTACCGAACCTCTACTGGAATTGATTGGTTGCCTGAGCCAAAGTAATTCCTTAGGTCATTGTAAAATCGCCATGAATCGCCACATGATATACCAATACAACCCTGTGTCCCTTTTGGAGCTTGATCAGGATGGATTCGTAATAACGTGCGATCAGTAGAAAAGTTACTTGGTTCTAAATCTAGACTCCATCCAACATTATTACACATCATTCCTTTTTTAGTTCTCTGTCGCAAATTTGAACCTGTATAATTTCCAGAAGGTAGTTCTCCTTTTCCGAATGGCCCGGAAATAGCTTCATATGTTGACAATGGTAGCCCAGCATCGTTTAGCCAGTAAACATAAAAACCGTCAAAAAGTAGTGAATCTAACCCCAATGGATCAATCCAGTTCATAGGGTCTGAACCAGTATAATTGAACAGATTCACTTCTCCACCCCTAAAGTCAATCGGATCTTTTGCCGTCCATCTGCCAATTGAAGGGTCATAATCTCTCAAGCCAAATCTTACAAGCTCTGTATTCTTATCATGCAATCCCCCGGCAAAGCCGAATGGCACGCTATAACTCGTATTGCTATCAGAAGTAATATTGCCGAAGGAATCATAGTCTATTTGTTTGACAATGTTACCAACATTATCTGCAATTGCCCTCAACGATCCTACTTGGTCGTAGAGTAAATAGTAGGTAGTACCTCCATATGTCATCGAAACAGGCATTCTTCCATCTGCATAATTAAATCGTATTAAAAGATTGTTGTTTCCGTCATAAACAGCTAAGAGTGTAATACTATCTCTCCAGAGATATTTCTCTGTAATAACTCCGTTGACTCTTTTTGCAATCCTTCTGCCTATTGGGTCATGGTCATAGCTGATAACAGAACCATCAGGGAATGTTACACTTAGTAGTTCTCCTCTTGAAGAATATTGATATGTTGTTGTTCCAGAAGATGTTGTTTTGTTTGTCAGGAAACCATCCACATCGAACTGGTACGAATTATTTCCTGCTGTAATTATGTGATCCTCTGTCGAATAGCTGTATGAACGGCTGTTATCCATTAACCGATTTCCATTTTCATCGTAGGAGTATGCCTCGACGCTCACCCCATTCTTCTTCACCTCAACCAGCCTTCCGAGAGTATCATAATTGTAGTCCCATGTAATATTAGCTGAGTCTATATTCTCCACTCTCTGTGTAATTCTGCCTGATAAGTCTCTTGTTAAGGTATAGCTGTATTTGTTTATTCCACTAATAGCATAAGCATTATTATCCAGTTCTCCATATCCACTGAAAGAACGTGTATTAGTCATTGTCCCATCGTTCACAGATTCAGGTAAGCCATTCTGCGAGTTTCTTGTGATAGTATAAGCACCTGCATTGGTTAGCAGTCCATCATTGTCATAACTAAGGCTATATGATGTGCCTGCATAGGTCATTGAACTGAGTCTAAAATCATTATTGTAGGAATAGCTGATTGTCTGGTTTAATGACCCTGAACGAGTATCGGAAGTTAAAAGCGAACCATCATATGCATATGTTATCTTTTCAGTCCCTTTCGTTACTTCAGTTAGAAGTCCAGGGCATCCATAACTGTAATTTATCGTGTCTTCAGGTGTTACCGTGCTTGTGAGTAACCCACTTGTATAGCTATTGGTTATCAATTTCCCTGAGGGGAATGTTATTGTCTTAAGTTTTCTCTCTTTATCGTACGAATAAAGATAACTGCCGGAAAGAGGGGTTGCCCATGTCTTTCTCTGATCGTTAGCAGTATAATCAAAAGTATTAGCGATATTCTTTGGATTTGTAAGGACTGTCATATTGCCGTTATTATCATAGTCATATGATATTATCGTTCCATCGGGTCTCGCTTCCTGATTCAATCTTCCCATAACATCAAAAGAATAATCAAAGGTTTTGCTGTCGGGTGTAATAAGATAATCAATATTCCCATTTGTATCATAGGCAATAGAAGTTGTTCTGGTGCTGCTAGTGATACCTGTCAATCTTCCTCGCGTGTCATAACTGAACATTGTTGGATTTAGACCTGAAACTGTTATCTCATTTGTAAGGAGATTAGAAGTGTCGTATTTGAGTGTTAATGTCCTGCTAAGAGGGGATGTGCTTGTGATAACGCCTGTTAGTGCATTATTTGTTAATGTCCAGTTTTTGCTGTTGATAGCGATTGTGTCTGTAATCAGGTCTTTTGTGCTGTCAGCGTTTGTATCCTGATAAGTTCTTGTCTTTGTGACTGTCTGTGAGAGAGCTGCAGGCGAGGTCGTTTTAAATTCTTTTATGTATTTGTACTTATATTCGGAATCGAGGTCATAGGTCAGATTGAGTTTCATCCCGCAGGAGAGTTCTTTTGTTTGGGTTAGCCCATCAGATGAGCGGGAGATTGTTGTAGTTGCACCTGTGGGATCGGTTATTGTTGAAGTATAAGCACCTGTTGAGTCAGTACGATCATTATAAGTGGTTGTGTTCCCTTCGCCGGTAAGTACATTCGTAAAAATATTTCCTGCGTTATCAGTTGTCCTTGAATAATTCCAACTCCCACCCTCAGGATCAGAAATATTCGTAATCCTGCCATTTGTATCGTATTGATGGACAAAATGGTTATTATTCGGGTCGTATTCATCTGTCATAAGACCCTCTGTTGTATAAGTGAAAGAATATGAAGTATTATCGGGATAAGTAACATTCGTGAGGTTATTGCTGCTGTCTACAGTCAGGCTTGTAACTATTCCATCAGGAGAAGTGATTGATGTAGGTATTCCACTACCATCTCTCTGAATAGTGGTTTGGTTGCCGAACTGGTCAGTTATTGAGATCAATTGATCATTTGCATTGTAACCAAATGTGAGCAGGGTTAAGTTTGTTGCTAAATCTATTGTGGCTTTATGGAGGCCGGTACTGTTAAATATATATCCAATATTTTTTTCAGTAAAGACCATATCACCTGCTGCGATATAACTCAAAGAAGATGTCTTTCTTATTCGAAAATTTGCAGTATCAGCTATATAGATATTCCATGCACTATCAACTGCCACTCCATTCGGGCTATAAAGACTTGCCTGTGTTGCAGGACTGCCATCTCCGCCGAAACCAGATTGTCCATTGCCAGCAATTGTAGTGATAATTCCACTTGTGTCTACTTTTCTTATCCGATTATTAGACGTATCAGCTATATAGATACTGCCAGCATTATCTAATGTCACTCCACGGGGGAAAAAAAGACTTGCCTGTGTTGCAGGACTGCCATCTCCGCCGAAACCAGATTGTCCATTTCCTGCAATTGTAGTGATAATTCCACCTGTATCTATTCTCCTTATCCGATTATTAAAATAATCAGCTATATAGATATTGCCTGT
>JAKALU010000130.1 GCA_021824065.1 Nitrospirota bacterium | reverse complement strand
TTTAAGCCAGATAAGCGACGATACAAATATTGTCATACTTTCTGATCATGGATTTGGTCCGCTTAATCAAATCGTTTTTCTTAATGAATGGCTGAGGGAAAAAGGATATCTTGTGTTTAAGGAAGGCTCAACAAGTAATTACAAGGACAGTGTTTTGAACCTCATGAGGCTGGTATTAAAGAAGTTCGGGCTGATGGACAATCTCCTCCCACCATTGGGTCTTAAGGGCGTTGACTGGGCAAAGACAAAGGTTTATTTCCTTGGCGTATCAGATGACTTATTTATAAACCTTAAAGGCAGAGAACCCGAAGGAATAGTAAATCCGGGCGGAGAGTATGAAGAGCTCTTGGATGAGGTAGCTACCGGACTTGAACATATGACCTTACCAGGAGATCTCAAACCTATAGAAAAAGTATATAAGAGCAACAAACTTTATCCTGATAACAGTCATTCCCCTGACCTGCTTATAAAATGCAGAAATGGATTTGACCTCGTTAAGGAAGGCGACCCCTTAGGGGCATTTAAGGGTCTAAGAAGATGGGGTGAAAATACATGGTCAGGTACTCATGCTGATAAGGGTGTTCTAATAATGAAAGGGCCCTGCATACGGAATACCTCTATTGAAGGGGCAAGGATAATAGACGTGGCACCTACTGTCTATCATTTATTAGGAGTCCCTGTACCTGCGGGTCTGGATGGAAGGGTTCTGTCCGAAACACTGGAAGATAACTCATTAAAGCATTTGAATTATTCGAATATTGATATCAGACAGGGGAAATCATCAGATACCACTTATACAGAAGATGATACAAAACTTGTTGCTCAGAGGCTCAAGGATCTCGGTTACCTCGATTAAACATGGAATACGGATTGTTGTCACTGAATGGAACAAAACAAAGAGGTCTATACACAGCCCTTCTCATCCTTAGCATAATCATAGGGATATCAGTCCTGTTTTTCCCATTCTATGTACCTCTCCTCCTCTTATTCTCTATCCTGCTTATTTTCTTTATAACAGAGAAGCCGGAATCAGGACTTATCATGGCAGTCCTATCCACTCCCCTTATGAATGTAATGCTTGGGTACGGACATCATCCGTCGTCGGTCTCTTTTTACGAAAAGTATAATTTTCTCATCGTTGATATTGTTTTAATTATAACGATTATTGCAATAGCCATCGGAAGGGTTACAGAAAAGGTCGAACCATTCAAAAGGCATAATGTAGACATGCCTATTCTCATTCTCACTGTTTATTCCGCATTAACCCTCCTATGGGCAAAGGACCTGACTTACGGGTTCTGCATACTGCTGCAATTTCTGTCATGTATCTTATTATTTTACACACCCGTTATTCTCTTAAGAGGAAAAAGGATATTAAAAACCATTTTATGGTTATGGCTTTTATCAGGGGTGTTCGCAGGTGTTATTGCCCTTACCACTCTCTACGTAAAATTTGAAGATTTGGACTTATTCAATTATAAGTTTTATCTCGGTAAGAATCTTTTTTATTTTCATACCATAATTCTTGAAAATATAAAGCAAAGAGTAGGTGGTCTTGCGGACCCAAACAGAATGTCGTTTTTGTTTAATACTGTGTTAATGTCTGGTCTTGCCCTGTTCCTGACAATAAAAAAACGGTCACTGAAGGTTCTTATAACTATACTCACCCTGTTTGTCCTTTATGTTGATATACACACGCTTTCGAAAGGCGGGTATGGTTCGCTATTCTTTACTTTTATTATATATGTCATGATACACCCGAGATTTAAAGGAAGACAGTTAAAAACATTAGCATTCTTTTTCGCAGTATTTATTATTCTTTTTATGGTGATGGCTGCTATAGATCTTGGCGGAGGGCTGGGGCGGTTTGGCCAGTCACCTGTTGAGGTAAAGGGGAGTACTTCCCTGGCATTGAGGTTTAAGTGGTGGAGTGTGGATTTTGATGCACTTTTAAAAACTAATGGGCTTGGTGCTGGAATTGGTGGTTTATCGGATTATATATTTGCCTATGCCCAGAGTTCATATTTTTCCCTGCTTGGTGAATTAGGGCTTATAGGTTCTTTTATTGCCCTATGGCTTGTTCTTACTTATTCCACCGACCTATATTCAATTATGAAGACCATAAAAGGAGACAATCTTTATTTTACCGCAGCCTTATCGTTCACCGGTTGTGTGGTTATATTCTTCATACACTCATTGGTTGACTTCAGTTATATTTTGAGAATACCATGGCTTATGGCAGGCCTTGCCGTAGCAACTGCAAAATTGGGCCTGCATAGTGAAACGTATAAGCCGGGGGAAAATACGATTTAAACAGGATGAATAGAAAAAGGGGGCAGTAATGCAAAAATCGCTGATAATATGTTTGTGGTTTGTATTAGTCTTAATCCATGGATCGGTGTATGCGCAACCATCCTCCTTATCGCCCATGGGCATGCAGGGTGGACCGCCTAACATGATCAGTCCTCAAGAGATGGATGCAATGAAACAGGAGATAAAGACGGTTAAAACCGATGCCAGCAATTTTAACAAGAGGGCTGAATTTGCCAGGGCATGGATAATGCAACTTGTAGTACGGGGAAAGGCGTCCGAGGTACAAATGGTAGCTCCTCCAGGTACCATTCCGAGAATAAAGCAGACTGCTGGGTCTTCACCAGAGAGTGCCTATCAAGAACTTGACAACATCTTTAGGGAAATGGAAAAGATAGAGGCATCGGCTCCTCCTATGACACCTCTGACACCTAAAAATTCTTTGCGAAAAGATGAGTTTTTATCTCCAGCACAGGGGATTGCCTCAAAGGAGATAACTGTTATTAATCCCACCAGTAAAACAAAACTCTGGGCTAAGGTGTACTATCCACTTAATGCAAAGATGGATAAAAAATACTCCGCTGTTATCTATATCCCGGGAGCACTCGGTTACGGTTCAGGGTTTATGATGGAAAAAGAGGCTGAGATATTTGCAAAGGGAGGATTTGTTGTTGGAATATTCGATCCGGATGGAAGAGGGAAAAGCGGGGGTAAGGAAAACTGGGATGGAATTATACAACAAGACGGGCTGAATGCCTTTATCAAAGCCGTGGCGAACTTAGAATTTGTAGACAAAGAAAATATAGGGGTTGTATCCCGTTCATATGGAATTGTTCTTGCCTCCGGGTGTCTTGCCAGGTATCCGGATAATCCACATGTAAATTATCTTATAGACGTGGAGGGGCCATCTGACAGGTTTTATATCACAATGAACGATTCACCGGTAGTCTTGCCTACTTTTGATAATCGCAAGACAGCAGATAAGGAATGGTGGGAAGATAAAGAGCCGATTAACTGGATAAGTAAGATAAAAACTAAATATTTAAGGATTCAATCGGAGAGGGACCATACACAACCAGAAAATGGTCATGCAATCGCTCTTATAAACGCGGCCACAAATGTTAAATACGGCGGAAAAGGTCGCTCTCCATGGACGAGGGTAAACGGCCCTGAAAATGAACCAAACAAGATATACACTAAGGATAACCCTCCGAAGTGGTTACCAGGGAAAGGGATGGTTACGCCTGACGTCCTTCTTCATTATATAAAAGAGTTATCAACATATAGATGAACTATTAATGGGGATGATCCAACATAATATTACTATGTTATTTTGGTTCAGAGGCATAAATGATCTCAAATATTAAAAAAAGATTAGGAAAACATACTCCATTAATTCTTTTATTTTCATTATCAGTAGTATTATTACTTTTCCATAATCTTACATTAGCCCGTGCAGAGGCCGGGTCTCCGGTGAAGGCATCCACCCCTGTTTACTTTTACATTGAGTTCCATACAGAGGCTATAATCAGGAATAAAGAAAAATTTGATATCGAGACCGAATTGTTAAAACGGTTGGCAACTATCCTCGAAAAGCATAAGGCAAAAGGCTCTTTTATGTTTCTTGATATTTATCCACGAATGATCAAACAATACAACCCCGGCTCTCATAATATGATTACCTTGCTGGAAAGTCACGGACATGAGATAGGAGTTCATTACCACCCCTGGGGACCACCTGCTATCACCATTGCATCCACTATAAGAGCCATAAAAGATGCAGGCGCAAAGAGTGTGACATCATTAACCACAAGTTTTCATGTGGAACCCGTATTAGATATGGAACGTGTCTCATATGACAGGGGCAAGAAGCTGTCCCAGTTGAGGACTATGATTAATGACATGTATACAAGCAGCATAACAAGTGCATTCAGGTGGTGTATGGGAGATTCGACACCTTTCAGACCGCAAAGAGATAACTGGATAACTTCTGGATGGACGGACTGCAAAAATGAAACCCGGATTCAAGACCCCAATGGACGGATAGTTGCTGTAGGGATGTACGAAGGTGGCGGATATACCTTCTATGAAAAAGATGGTTCATTTAAGACGATATTAAGTCAGATAGATACGGTCTTACATAACATTAACAAAAAAAAAATCAATTATTATCCCCTTGCTATACACGATTATTATTTTCTCAATCCATCAGGTGGGGAGTCCTATAATCGCGTTGTAGCGATCAACGAGGAACGACTCAATGAGTTTGATAAATTTCTGGATATCATAGATGATTATGTCAGGCAGGGTTATCTTACATATGCTACAAGAAGAGATGTAACGAATGCTTACAGGAACTGGGAGGAAAAAGCTGATAATCCGAACACTTCGCAATACGCCGATCCTCGATTGAATCTTTTTTATATGATTCACGTTCACTCAGGAGGAGAGAACCTTCCCGAGTTTTTACCTCTATCGAGGGAAGATTTCGATGGAACTGCAAAGGCAATAGAAACAATAGCCAGAACATTAGAATCCCATAATGCAAAAGGGATATTCCACATTATGCAAAATTTTGCAGATGCTGTGCTCAGATATCAGGGGGTCAATAATAATATCCTGAGAAATCTGCAAAGTCGCGGACATGAGATCGGCGCTCATGTTCATACAGATTTATTTAATCAATGGGAAAAGACAAGAAACTCAATCATGGCTGCCGGCATAGAGAATGTCTACAGTATATCAGGCATAAAACGGGTATCAGTTCCGACGCCCGACGCATTTAAGATTATTGCTCAAATCGGCTTTAAGGTGGTGATAGGCAATAATTCCCCTCTCGACCCTTTTCCTATGGAGGGTTTAAGGGGAGCAACTGCGTGGGGGTTCATCGGTAACGAGAACTATAAAATGACAGGAGCGTTTATTCATCCGTGGAGACCCGATTACGAAAATAACAATTTATCGAAACACAACCCAAGAGGCCAGGTTTTGTATGTTGATATTGTTCCGCCGCTTATATGGTTTTCCGGCATAAAGCCCATAAATGCGGCCAGTTTTGACAGGCTAAGACATTATTTTGAAGCTGCGATTACGAATCTTGATAAGGATCAGATAAATGCCTGGGGTTTGGTAACGCACGAAGCTGAATATCAGATGATGGATGGACGATTCAGACCTACAAATGCTGTTGATATGGAATCCATTAGGGCGCTCGACGATTTTCTTGCATATATTGACCGATACAGAAATAATATCCGATGGGCAACTACAAAAAATATATATATGGAGTTTGAAGAATGGGAGAAAAAAATAAAATAATTGAAGGTGAACTTCCGGTTTTTCCAGAAGGGTCTTATTTCCATTCTGTGAAAACAACCCTTGATATATACGACGAGATACTATCTTCACTCAGTTCCCCGGACAATATCCTGCTTGATGCAGGATGTGGTAAAAAATCAATGATGCAAAGGCATAGTCAAAAGTTAAAATTCTCGGTTGGTATGGATATATCTATAGATGCCATAAAACAAAATAAAGCCTTCAGCACCTTTGTATCTGCCGATGCTTCAAAACTTCCATTCAAAGATGAATCTTTTGATGCGGTGGTATCTCAGTGGATGATAGAACATATTGAAGATATAGACGAGGTGATAAGAGAGTTTCACAGAGTATTGAAAAAAAATGGGAGCCTGGTAGTGGTCACTAACAGCAAATATCACCCGATGATGTTTTTGAGTTCCATACTTCCCATGAAATTAAGAGATTGGTTAAAAATGAAGATATTCCCTTCGTATATCGAGGAGGATACCTTCCCCACCTACTACAGGTTTAATGGCCTTGGAATAATACACAAAATATTATCCAAGAGGGGATTTATAAAAAAATATGCGTCCTATACCGGTGCGCCTTTCTTCATGTTTAACAAATTTCTCTTTAAGATTTCTGAATTATACGAGAGATTGACCGACATAAGATTGCTGAGGTTTATGAAAATGCACCTTATAATACACTACATCAAGAAGTAGTATGAATTATGCAACCAAAAGAAAGTATATTTCGTGATGCACTAAGGTTATTTGTCTGGTTCCCCTTAAGATGGCTTGTTAGAATTATCCCTATTAACTGGAGTCTTTTAATGTTTACCTTAATGGGGGATTTACATTTCTATGCGGGGAGGGGGAAAAAGGATAAGATTTCACATAATATAAGGACTTATTTGAATATAGAAGGCGAGGATATTCTGGAAATTGCTAAGAAATATTATGAGATTCATTATCTCGACAGGCTTCACATATTCCTCTATCCAAGATTAACAATCAGAGAGAAGATTGAGAAGTATGTATATTTCGAGAATATTGGTTTGCTTGAAAATGAGTTGAGCAATGGCAGGGGCGCC
>JAKALU010000017.1 GCA_021824065.1 Nitrospirota bacterium | reverse complement strand
GATGCTGCTTAAATGTTAAAATCGTATTCATTTTGGAGTAGATTTTTCCATGAGGCAACGATTATTATTTCGAATAGATTCTTAGGTGAGGCAATAGGAACAGCCAAAAATTCAGAACCTCATTCATATTCATAATCATTTTTGAGTTGCTAACATGGGTTCTGAATGAACTATATAATAAATGCATGTCCGTTATCAATATCCTCTTTCTTTTTCTTACCTATTATATGACTTTTGAAGGAATATTCAAGGCGATAAACTTTTATAAACCCTGTCTTTATGCTCAGTTTTTTAAGCCTTTCGATCAAGTCTTCTTTCCCCTTTTTGTTCAATCTGCATTCAAAAACGCTTTTCTGAACCCTGAATCCGAAATCCTTAAGCGCCTTATCAACCCTTGCCCTTTCGACGTCAGAGGTAATGTCATAGACAACTGCATAATCAGAAATGCCTTTCATACCTTCCAGGAATAAAATACCAATGGTTTATCTTCAAGCACATAATTCTTTACAACCATCGCCTGCACATAAATATTCTCCTTGAAGGACAGCGTATTTTTCCCCTTGTTCTTTCTATCCATCTCAGCCTCAAACTGATTAAGAAAGGTTCTGACAGCATCTCTTTTAAGGCTGAGACGTTTTTCCGTCTCAACAAAATCCTCTTTCGTGATTGCCTTCAGGTTAATAAGGCGGATGATAAATCGGTCTATCCTCGGCCTGAAGAGTTCTTCGATATCGCAAACCAGTGATTCATAATTGTCTTCTGGTGCATGGAGAAAACCGAGGTAAGGATTCAACCCGATTGCCCTGACAGTTGCATTGATACGAGAGAAAAGCAGATAGTATCCGAAGTTCAACATAGAGTTAATCCTGTCGGGCTGAAATCTGTCCCGTTTTTTTATATGAAATGCCTCGTCGTCAATATAGCTGTTTAATCTCTGGTAAATCTTCTTTGCGGCAGCCCCTTCATATCCGCGCACTGCATGGATATCTCCTGCCTGATATATATGCTGCGAAACCCTCTCAAGCTCTGAGGTAAAAAGGTTCGTATCCTTTGCATACCTCTGCCTGAATAACGAAATATAGTTATTTATCTTTCCTGCCGCAAACTCCTTTGCAATGCTCAGGATTTCTGTTTCGGAGAGTGATGAATACTTTCTCGCATGGTTTGAAGAAACCTCATAGTATTTCTTTGAATCGGGCTTGACTGTCGTAATGTAATAGCCTGTGTTCAGGGCAATCGTAAAAGGGATATTATACTCCGTGCATCTGCCGATAAGGGCGGTTGAAAAGACTGTTTTATCCATGACCATTATCTCGCTTATTCTCCTTAACGGAATAGTCTCTATTATCCTGCCGTCTTTCTTTATATCAATCGCATCGCCGTTTAGCGAAAGGAAGAGATACGGCTCCGTAATATACAATGGCTTTTTCAGGCGTTTAAATTCCTCTTCGGGCTCAACAACAACCTCGGACCTTGCAAATTTCATCCCCAGGAACTGAAATCCGTCTTTGATATGCCTGATTGCAGTCTTCTCTTTTTTAAGTTTTAGGCCGAGTTCCGAAAGATAAGCCTCTGTTCTGGACAGGATGTTTTCTGCCTCCTCTTTGCTCTTTGTGAGGATTATAAAATCATCCACATACCTTATCATCCGCACATCCCAGCGCTTTATCTGTTCATCGAAAGAGTCAAGATACAGATTTGCAAGTATCGGGGAAAGCGGGCTTCCCTGCGCAAGCCCCTTTGTTCTTTCATAATGTTTGCCATTCAGAACATACCCGTTTCTTATAGATTTCTGGATAATGTTTTTCAGGCATATATCCTTCTGCGGAATATAAAAGTCAATCAACTCTGTCAACCTCTTGAGATCAACAGACGGGAAGAAATCCTCTATGTCAGACTCAATAACATACTGATAGCCCTCTGCAATAGCTGATTTCACCATCTCAATCGACTTCTCCCTCGATATGCCTTTCCTGAAGCCGATGGAGACATCTTCAAACATCCTTTCAAAAGCCTGTGAAATGGTTCTTAGCGCATATTGCTGGACAATCAGGTCCCTGAAATTTAACTGCTCAACCAGACGGTCTGCCTTGCTCCTTTTCTTTATGAGAAATGCGGTGTTCGGCAATGGCACATAAGTATTTCCGGCAATCTGTCTGCAGAGTTCCTCTGCGTATTGGTCTTTGTTAAATGGGAATTTCTCTGTTGCCGAAAGAGACTCAAGCGCATCGTCATATCTCTCAAACACATCCCTTATGACTGAAACTATTGTCTGCTTATTCGGGAAAAATCTCTCAAAATAGCCCACAGGCTCTTTATGCAAAATATAATACCCCTGTGCATTGGACAATTTTGTTCCTGCGTGAAGTTCGCTTCCAAGCACTAAAAAAGGCAGAAAATCCTTAAACCTGCCCTTTATGTAAAGTTTTCCGAAGCAGCCGTTGATATACTGAACCTGACCCGGCTGGGATTTTGATTGATGTCTTATCTCAGTGTAGTTCCAGTAATATGGGAGAATAGAGAAATTGTCACCATCGCTTTTATAGATAATCTCTTTTCCGAAAAGCCTTGAAAATCTTTTTTCAAATAATCTTATCAGCGTCTGTTTTGAAATATGAGTGCGGTTTTTGTCCTTTTCAATCTTGAACGGCAATGGCATCAGAAACTCAAAGCAGAGTTCTCCTTCTTCAGACAGTGTTCCAATCTCTGAAAAGAGCTTATCAATCGTCCTTTCCTCAACATCTGCCATCTCAAGAATATCAAAATTTCTTCCTGTTTCAGGATCTGAAAGATAAGCTCTGAAGGCGTCTCTCCATTGATTTGCAGATTCAAGAGTATGCCTACAAAAGAAAACCTCAAGGGAGATTCTGTCAGCCTCCTTCATCTTGTACGTATGCCGTTTATTTTTCAGGTGAAAGAATATCAGAGGCTCATCAGCATAGCCTGCTATAGAAGATGCGCCTTTGATTATTGATTGGAATACAGTGAGAGGGTGTGCCGTCATCGCAGGCGACGAGCGGACATTTATAAGAGCTGCGGAAAGTCGATGCCAACGGAGATTGGAAAAGGGATTAACCTCCATATGTCAGTGAGGATTATGGTCGAAAATAACCACATCTCCTGTCACAGGAGAGCGGTAAATTAGTTTCTTTGCCTTCCCGTGCAGGGCATGGGCGATCTTGAGATACAACCACACCGGCGCAGCGCCGGTTAAGACAACTTCATTCCCTTCACCCGCAAGCTCCTTTGCTTTTTGGATGTATGAATCAAGCTCGGAGAGTTTGACGGTCTTATTATAAAGCCCTTCAATATTGACTACTATAATATCATCCATGTACGATCCTAATCAGCAGATACAGAAGATCGCACAATCACATCGTAGGCAAGCACTTCATATTTGCCGTCTCTGCCGGCGGTCTGCACATACTGAAATGTAACCTCGCTGTTAAGGGTTACAGCCGCAGCAGCTATGCTTGCAGTCTTCTGACCTCCTGTAACATCGATGATTATATCCCCTTCTTTTATCCCTGATTTTTTAAAAATATCGACAGCCTTTTTTATTGACCATACCATTTTAGAAAAATCTTCAAAGTTTACAGGTTGTTCTAATTTTTGCACCGGTATGTCCCTACCAATAAAATAGCTCTTTATAAGCTTTTCAGCACGCTCATAGTAGTTGCTGGACTTATCAGAGCCGATTAGATAAACCTGTTTGAGGCTTGATTGATGCGGCTGTAAACCTCTTAGGATTTGCTGCCAGTTCCAGTAGTTATAAGGGTTTTTGCTTTTTAGTTTCTCAAGCTCATTAATGTCTTCGTCTAAAGACTTTCCTTTAACCTTTACAGTGATGTCGCCTTTGGTTATAGTCCACGGAAGTTTGGTGTCTGGCGGTGAGGAATTAGGATCGGTAAGAAGCAGTATCAGTCCCTCGTGCGGCTCGCATAGCTGATGGGAAAGCTCTCGGACTCCTAAAAAATCTGCTTTGTGCTTGTAGAGAAGCAAAAACGACGCTATAAAAAGTAACAGAGTTACAATAATCACCAAAATCTGGTATTCTTTAAAAATAGGAATCCAGTCGCTGAAAAGCGCCTCTCCCTTCAGTCCATCGGCTGTCCAGCTTCCTGTGATAAGGGTTGACAGCGCAGCCGCAATGCCAGTCCATGGAATATTCTTTATAGCCCTAAATTTCTGTTTCATAGTAATTCCTCGTTCTTCACCAAATTTTCATTATTCAATATTTATAATAGAGCCCTTTAAATCTTCCAGAAGTTTTTGCATCTTCCCGGCTATTTCCGCATGAGGAAGATTTGCATCTTCTGCAAAAAGGTCAAGTTCTTCCTGCCAGTGTTTAATCTTCTTCTCCATGTCCACATTGAAAAGTTTTAAGGCGTCAATACCTTCATCTTCCACGGTCTGTTTTAATTCCAGCATATTTGCATACATATCCACGCAGGCAACAGCCCTCGCTTCTGCAGGGGCAGATTTTATTTGCATCAGATATGCCCTCTTTCGAGACTCCCATGTCTTTCTTTTCTCCTCTTTTGTCATATCCGGATTCTTCGGTTCTGTAACAGCCTCTATAAGATTTAAAACCCTTTCACCGAATTCTTTCTTAATGCGGTCTTTTCCAAGATGGGTATCTTCAAGGGTATCGTGAAGGATTCCGGCGATAACAGTATCTTCATCATAGCCAAGCCGCAATAGCTCCATTCCCACAAAGACAGGGTGGCAGATGTAGGGGGCTGGATTCTTGCCCTTTCTCTTCTGCCCTTCGTGGGCTTTAACAGCAAGTATAATGGCGTTATAAAGTTTAGTCATTAATTATTTTACCTTTGTAGGTTTTGGCAAGACCCTTCGTTGTCTGAATTCGCCCAGTTCCATATATTTAGTTTTATCATCAGAAGGTCTGCCATTTGGTGAACTGCCAACATTAAAAGCAAGCATTCTCTTTAATTCCTTCATCCTGTCCACATCCCACAAATCAGTAATAGAATTTTCACCGAGTTTGTCCAAAACATAACCTTGAAAAGCTTTTTTAAAATCGTCAATCTTTTCGTCCTGTTTATCGGATGGCTCCCATTCAGCTGCAAGGTTCGTATAACGAGTCTCACGATTGGACAAATGCAGAACGGGAGTTATTTCAACAGAGCCAAGACCGAGCGGTTTGCCCATGCCGAGTTTATGGCAGCAGTCATCAGGCAAAGCAAGGGCAAAGAGGAGGGCCCCAAGCTCTACCCTTGAGAGGTTTTCAAAACGGATTTTGCCGGAAAAGGTAACGCCATCTTTAATCGGTCTTATGATTGTATGCTGGTCATCGGTTTGTGAATGGTCTTGAACACCGGGATCAACCCAATCGGTTCCCGACCGATGCCAGTATTGTTTATAGCCGCGAATACAACCATCCGAATTCCAGTCTCTTATTTTTTTAAATTCTTTAATATGTTTGGCAGCATTTTTTTTAACCATAATTTTATATATTTCTGTTTTATCATCATCGGATATTGGATTATTAGGACGATAGATATTTCCATTTCTTCTATTTTGTAGTTGAAAGTTATTTTGCAAACAATCTCTTTCTTGTTGTGATAGATTCTGTAATAAGCTGCGAAAGTCATGTTCTCTAATATCCTTAAAAAATGGCTCTGGTGCCTCAGGCTGACAAAGATAATGATTAAACGTCGTAGGTTTTGGTGTTGATAAAATTCTCGGTTGTTTTTCTTCCGGTAACAAAATGTTTTCTTTTGTCTGCCCATTTTTAAGTGTTGCGTCTTCAAAAAAGACTCTACCAGAGAAATCTTTTTCATTACCAAAGATAGATTCAGCAATGTCAAAATTATCTTGTGATAGACTATTTTGCTTAACCATATTATTGATACCGTAATTATAAGGAAGTCTAAAAAAAAGCGTGTGACCAAATCCTATTATCTGGTTATTATTTTCAATGTAAAAACATGGAACAGGATTTCCACTATTGCCATTCTCTTTTTCAGGTAATATACTCATTTGAGATTCTTTAAGTTCTTTTGACAAATCGTTTTTATAAACGTCTACTAATCCTGAATCTACTGGAAGGAGAGAAGCAGTATTACTATTATCCATTTCAGTTATTATGTGGTGCATTTTTTTATTATGCATTCCTCCTGAACAAATCAGCCAGCCCTTTTCCCATCCTACTTCTCCACTTGAGGGAGGACTGTCTATTGTTCTTAAGTCATGAAAGACCTCTCCATACCACATTTGTAAACCTCTGCTATGTGAATTGAACTTTGGGACCGAACTCGGATTCTGTGGGTTTGGAGTAGGTTTAAAATAGATTTCCTGCCGTAACATTTTGTAATCATCATCTTGTAAAAATTTTAAAGATGGAACCAATTTTTTGGCAAGACTTTGTTTTATACGAAAGAAATTGGTATTACCAAAGGAATTAAGCGTCTTTGCTGGTCTAATCCAATATCTGCCCTCTTGCTTAATGATATACCCTGCTTTGGCTTTGGGTTTTACATTTGGAAATGGTGTTGCTAATTTATCCTGATAAGACTCTCTTAGGTTTAAAGAATTATCAGCAAGTGCTCTATAAGAAAATTTATTATCAGCCACAAATTTCATCTCTGACCAGCTCATTATCTCCACCAATGTCCTCACCATGCCCCTGATAGAACTTCCGGGAATACTGGTATTGCCGGCAGGAGAAAAAAAGTCAGGCTTATCTTTACTCTCTTTATTTCGATTGATATCATCCTCAGTTAAAGTCCCACGAATGTAAAGAGGAGTCTTTGTTTCAATATCTATTTTTATAAATCCTGTATAAAGCTTACCTTCTCCTTCTGGATAGTATCTGTCAAAGCTCGGTATTTCTTCTGCCTTAACTACCTTCTCATTCAATGGTACAAAGTTATAAGGCGCCCAAGCCGGATCAATGATGCCAGAAGTATGATTGCATGGTGATATTGAAGTTGGATTAGCCCCAGTGCTAACGGAAAAGATGTCCTTGCCTTCGCTAATTATTTTCATTATTTTGCCACTTTGTCTTTCTATTTCAACTTCTTTGCCATTCAACTCTGCACTTTTGGGATTAAAGTTTGGAACAGGTTGGGTTTTGTTCTTGTCAAGGATTACATTTACTATATACTTCCCGCTTTTTGCTTTTGTAATTGAAAGTTTTGCTTTTTCCATTTTGCACCTCTCTATGTCAAATCTTTTCCGTTATTTGTAAACCCCATAAACCTACAATCCACATAAGTTGCCTGACATGCTTTGTTGTAATCAATATAGTTCCTTGTCTGAATAAATATCCGCTTGCCCTCTGTTTTGTCTTTAACATCTAATTCTACAAATGGAAATGGCAAAATTATCTCTGTCCCTCTCTTTTCAAAAAGCTTCGTGAACCGATTCTTTAAGTCATCAGCGTCTGTTCCAAATAACACCTGCTCCGCATCAACAACATCCATTTCGTCTCCTTCATAATCTCTGCGGTATCTGCCTTTAAAGCCATTCTCAGAACGCCAGATAAGGAGTTCTTCATCTTTGTTGAAGATACGAAGTCTCTGGACATATTTGAAATTGGTATCAAGTGAATGGCTATCAACAAATTCAAAAGCGCTGTTTCGGTACCGCCCAAGAAGCACAGTATAATCAAGATAGGCAACAATTAGAGATTCGGTTTTAATGTAATTTTTAATGTCATCTAAGCTGTTTATTGATAAGGGCTTGGGCTTTTTTTCTAATTTTATAGTATGAAGTTTTAGTCCATTAGCTTTCGGCATTGACTACCTCCTTTAGCTCTGTAAGAGCTTTAACAAAATGTTCCAATTTTTTCAACTCTGTTGAGAGATTAGCATTAGTTAAATTGACAGGCGTAGAATTTCCATTCCAGCTTATGTTTGCTTCAACTCCTTCAAACACGCCTCTCCCTACATTCTTTTCCCCACCCACTGCCAAATCCCCTGTCCAGAGGTCTTTCAGGACAAGGAGCATAAGCCCAGCTTCACGAGCTTCATAATCGGTTATAGTGATTTTTACATTTTTAATCTCTTCATCTTTACTGAACAGAGGCATTGAATCAAATAAAGCCCCGGGCATAACTCCGCCTGTGAACCGGTCTATCTTTATGCGGCTCTGCATCTCTGAAGTATAATCAGGTAGTTTCACCTCATCAATCTGTATCCTGCCTTTTCTTGCCTTATCCAAAGGGTCATCTTCTTTAACATAGCCGAAGAGATCTTCTATAATTCCTTTTTTGCCGAGCGTATTAACAATCCGTTCTGCCCTGCTGCGAATCGCCCCTTTTAGTGAAGTGCCTGTAATCACAAAATCCTTGCCTGATTTTATGCTTATTGCATCGGGGGCATTCGCATCTTCCGAATAGGAACGAATTATAAAGGAGTTCTTTAATTTCAAGGTTGCATTAATTGTAAATACAGATTTCTCTAATGGGAATGGGGTTGCAGAAAAAGAATTCCCTTCCTTTCTCGTTAGCCATTTAAAGACATCCTGCTTGTTCGTAAAATTATACTTATAAAGTTTTTCATCTTTCAGCTCAATTTTCCCCAATCCGCTGTTTGTTTTTGCACCAATGCTTATCTTATCGCCTTTTAAGACATTGCATATTGTTACCGCCATTTTTTCACAGAAAGCCTTTGTTTCATCTGAAAAACCAATCTCTATTTTAAGTCTGAATTTTTCCCCTTTCTCTATAACCTCGTAATCGTATTTCTTGCCGGTCTTCTTTTTCTCATCAATTTCTACAACGCCTGTTTTATTGTCAATCTTTATGCCATCGCGAACAACTGTCACTGGCTTTTCTTGTTCTGAATATAGATCAGAGCATATAATCATACTCTGCTGTCCCTTATCCTTTTCAGTATATCCCCAGAATTTGTTATGATCATCCTCCTTGATAGCAGGTGATTTTTTTATCAGATGCTGTAATACTCCAATTAAAGAGGTTGCTGGTATAAAGGGTTTTCCATCAGCATCAAGTATGACATCACAATCGCTATGTTCATCATTGCCACTGCCAATTAGGGCAGGCGATAAGAGCTCTATAATGCCTTTCAATACTATTTTCCCATCTGCCATCTTAACCCTCCTTTTCCATCTTCTTTGCCTTTCGCATAGCACTAAAGAAAGTCTCAAAGTACGATTGATAAAGTGAATTCATAAAATCAGCGTCATCTTCCGGGTAGAAGCCAATTTCTGTGCATAATTTGCCAATGCTTGTTTTAATATTCTCATCAATTTTGATTTCCTTTTTCTGCAAGAATTCTAAAAGGGTATCCGTTCCATCATGACATTTATTTAGATTGTCCTTTGCAGTGTCTCTTAAGCTATCAATATATTCTATAAATTCATCACAATTTTTTGATTTCACCGCCATTTCAAGTCTTGAGATGAGCGACTTTGTAGGCAATTCCTTGAATTTTTTACATTCATCTAATGCCGTTATTTCAAAAGTCCTTCGGATATAATTTTTGACCGCTTCTCTTGCAATATCCTTTGTTATTGTCGGCAATGCAACAGTAGAATCAGGGGCATTACCATATTCTTTCTTCGTAGGCTTAACCTTTTTGTTTTTATTTAAATTAATACCTACTCTTCCAAAGCCTTCCTTAGTTCTTTCGCCAATGCCATTTATCTGTAGTTCTTTTAATTTCTCAGCATTATTTGCATCAATCCCGGAAATCAAAAAACATGAACCCATTGAGAAACATGTTTCTGATGGCTTTCTTAATTTCCACACAGAGACAAAGTTTTCAATTTCTCCGGTTTTAACAAAGGCTTTTTTTATTTCAATTGAATTCTCTAACTTCTCTTTTAGAACTGCTTCAAGGTCCTTCTTGTCAGTTGTAGAAAAGCCTTGCTCATTATAGATTATCGTATCTGAAAGCAAGGTTAGTGATATCTCACCTGAAGCAGTTTCAACAGGTATGTCTTCTTGTTTATCAGAGACAAGCTCAAAATGGATTCTTCCATACTGGGCGCTTCTGGAACGGCCAATGTTAAGCTCAAATTCTTTCCCGATAGATTGCACTATCTCCCTTAAATCTTTGTCATCTCCTATTATGGACCCCTCAAATGTCTGCCCTGAATCAATTGACTCATAGTTAAAAATCACTCCTTCTTTTGTGGTCCCTGTATCAGGATTTCTTTCATGATGAAAATTGAGAGACTTTTTTACTTTTTGCGTGTACAAATGATCTGCTGATTTGTCAATTCTGCCAAAGCCTCCTAAAATCTTTGTAGTCTTATTTGCAGTCTGATTCTCATTACTGAAAAATAAATCGTAAATATCATTCTCATTATCTTTGTCATACTGGATTGAATTCGGCAGGGGTTCGTTGTTTTTAATATTATTTTTGTCGTCATAAGAAACAATATAGGCATTTGTGAATTTAAGGCTGCCATTTAAAAACCAATTGTTAAAGTCAGGTTTTTCATGTGCATTTGTAAGATAATTATTTTTCCTGATATACATACCGGCAAGTGCCCCGAGTATAACTGTCCCAGAAATATACTCCTTTGTTGATACCATGTTAGGGTCGCCTGTATTATTTGTGATTAAGAGAGGAGAAAGGGTTGTTATCCGGTATTTTAAGGATTTCATTGGCATACACCCTCCAAATCTTTTTCAAATTCAATCGGTTTATTACTGCCATTAAACAAAAAACACTCTACTTCACCAAACCCTCTATTCCTTTTAGTTCCAAGACGCCGCAGATTTATGCATGCAAGCCAAAGCAATCTCAGAGTATCCTGATCAGAATTATTGATGGATATGCCGCCTTCAAATAGATTCCCTTTCTTAACAGCTCTCACGGTTCGTAAAGAGTGTTCCGCTGCAATTCCTTCATCGTTAATTTTCGTCTGCTGCCGGATTTTGGTAAAGAAAGAAACAACCTCATCTTTTGATAAAATTGCAGGATAGTCTTTAAACAAGCGTTTAAGGCTTGTTCTGCTATTTTCATATTCCTCAATAGTCAAGTTTGAGACATTAAGATAGGAAGGTTTTTCTGGAGTTCCAAAGACCTTCTCAATCACTGCAAAATCCTTTCCATTTTTTTTAATGTCTATAAACTTGTTAATCCCTGATTTTTCAAACATCTCACATACCTCATTTGCCGAGTCTCTTAAACATCCTTTAATCCGCCTTCCGGGAATGCAAGGAATCCCCACATCATCAAAAACTACATCTGTATCAATAATAGCTCCAAAGCCTTCCCCGGAGCCAATAAGTGCATCTGATTCCAATTTTATCCTGATTTTGTAATTCATCTCATGCCTCCTTCTTTTTATCTTCAAGTTCAAAGGATGGATAAAACTCCATGAATTCAATCATGTCAAAATAAGGAGTCAGTCTTTGTGTTTCACCAACAAAAAGATTTTTTTGGTAAGTTTTGCCTTCTATCTCTGGCAAGTTCAAACCCCTTGCAGTAATATGCTTTTTAAATTTATCTATAGATTCCTGCCCAAGAGTAAGAGCCTGTCTCAATTCTTTTAATTTATTTTTAGGAAAGTCTTTTTTGAGTTTCTTTGTGTTTTGAACTAATATTTCAAAACCTTTTTCATTACTGTCTTTTATCTTATAAGGTCTGAAACATAAATCTCCCATTGGAGCTTTATAATGATTCTTTCTGATGTCTTCAAGTGTGCCAGAGAAACCGCCATAGGCAATATGAAAATCAAGCCATGAGCCTTTGTCTTTATCTTTTTGGGTTTTCCTGACTTTCTTAGCATTACTGCATAACTCTGTAGCAAGTTCATATCCTCTGTAAAAAGGATATTTAGTCTTTGTGATGGCAACCCCTGCACATGCAGAAAGGCCATTACCACCATCATCTTTAATATCTGCACCATTAGTTTCAAAAAACTCAAGGAAAAGTTTAGCAAAATAAATGCCGAGCCTTCCTTCGCTGACAAATGTAATATCATCGCCTCCTATAATAATGGGGCGTATGGGCAGAATAGTTTTACCATCTTTACATTTATGTTTTCCTTTGTAATCACTGCTGTCTTTATAGCCCAATGCCGTAACTATGTCATCAAATTTGTCAATAATAAGTCCTATCAACAACTCAAAACTTTTGTCGGTCGCTTTTTTGACTGATTTTGACAATTCTCTTAGTTCAGGCAAAGATTCTTTAGCTTGAAATTTTTTTCCCATCCCGTTTCCGTCTATATGGACTATGGCTATATGGCTTTCGCCTGTTTGCTGTCCAAGCTCATCCAGTTCATCTGTAAAACAAAACTGATTATTAAGAATTGCTTTATATATCTCTTCCAACTCTTTTTTTGATTCCTCTGCTGAATGTATCTTTGCGTTTATTGTGCTTGATAAGTATGTTATTTTAAGAGGATACCAATTCTTTTCCATAGAGTAACCGCTGTGAGGGCATTCTGCAGTTATCCCATGTCGTGGAATGACTGTCTGTGGGATTTGACTATATTTGTTCTCATGAAGCTTTTTGAAAATCTTATCAATCTCTTCAGGGAAATTATTATTCAGATCAAATTTGTTACAGGTGACTGCAGTGACAACCCCTGGTGATTGAACAAGAAGGGATTTTGTCCACTCTTTAATGAAGTTTTTTGCTTTTTCTTCCTCTTTGAAGAATAATAAGGCATTGCCGCCCCCGATATAGCCAACCTTAAACTCAGCTCCATTGTTCATCTGAATGACATTTGAATTTTTTTCCCATTCATCAAAAACATCGTCATTTACTGAAGGCAATACCTTTTTGACACAATTCTTTAAAGGTTCCTTATAGCTTTGCTGTATCAGCCATGAAGCACCAAGATTTTCTCTAAGTTTGTTACTGCCAAAAACATACTTCTGTATTGAAACAACTTCGGTCAGGACTGCAAAAACAGTATTGCTCATTATGCCTCCTATAATCTTGCTTACACTCCCCTTATCCTCTCCTTCACCTCATACGGGTCGCTTATCCCCTTGAACACAACTGCTGCTTCGCTTTCTGCGGCTGATATAAATACAATAGATCCGATTCCAAGAATCCTTTCAATAATTCCCTGCCTCACATTTATCGCCCTGATATGTCTTAATTGCATTTCGTTGGTATTTCTTGCAATCAGTCCTGCTCTCATAATTATCCTGTCTCGGGTGACTGTAAAAAGATATCTCGCCCTGAATATCGCTGCTAAGCCTATGACAAAAAATAAAGAAAAGATGCCTTCTTTTATCTGCCCTGATTTGATAGAGAATCCAAAAAGGAAAATACCCATGACATATAGACAATGATAGTTCAGCCATGAAGAACGCCCTCGATAAATAATCGTCTCATTAATCTCACTCATTAAAGCTTAATAAAGCACTCCCATAGTTCTCTTTTGAAAGATTTGCTCCGCATTCCTTAAAATACCTGAGCCAGAAGTTCTGGATATTGTAAAATTGTTCTCTGCTTGGAGCCTTTGCACCAACCACATAGACCTCTACCCCGTTTAAATCCGGCAGTCTTCCCCTGCGTTTCTCATTTGCAATAATCTCAGAGATTCGTTTATCCGATAGTTTTTCTGTTTCAAAATTATACTCAGAGGAGTCTTCAATCATATCGGACATTATTACCAGCAATGCCTTATCTTTTCTGTCTTTTTTGAATACCTTTTCTGCTATCTGTAATGAGCCCAAAATAGCCGTCTTTTTTGAAAGTTGCTCTTGCGAATTTAAAAAAATGTCTACTTTCTTCCCTATCGAATCTAATTTCATTTTCATCTCTTTTTCTGCTTCTTCTATTGCCCGCTTCGTATAATATTCATTTTTTCCTTGCAGAGGTATCGGGAAATCTTCATCAATGAGTGGTTTAGGTTCCATCTCAGACAGTTCAGTTATCTTCCATAAAAAAAGATAGTCGCCTAACTTGATTTTTGGAAGTATTTTCTTAAAGGCATCACTATAGTCCTGCCTTGCATCTTTTACGCTTTCTGAATAATCTATAAGAACAACTATGGTCTTGCTGGGTTTTTGGGGCTGTTCGGTTTTCTTGCATGCTGAGAAACTTAAAATAATAAAGATCAAGGCTAAAACAATAATACAGTTTTTCATCTACTTTTCACTTTCCTCCTTGTCGCCGGGACATTCCCAGTCAAGATTCATTAACGCATCGGGAATTTTTATGAGTGTTTCCGGGTCAACCTTAAATGATTCTGGAAGGGCTTTTTCTTTTCTTGCACTCATGTTGCCATGTCTGTAGGTTCTGATATAGGAAACCCAGCTATCTCGTTCGGCTTCTGCTAAATGGCTGTATCCTTCAAAACCAGATTCTCTTTTTGAGTGAGCATTATTGAATTTTTCCTCCGCCTCGGCTAATTCCTCAGCTATCTTTTCGACATCCTCGCCACGTTCTTTAAGATTTTTTAATGCTTCATGGTATGCCTTTTTAGCTTTCCTGTAATCCTCCGGGTTCTTTCTTGCCTCTAAATAGGAAAGGAAAGTCATAATAAAAAATATTGCCAGGTTAAATACTATTAAGATCAACGCCAATGATGTTGGAGTCATTTTAATTTTTACCTGTGTTGCTTCAAAAAATGCTTCTCTAAGAACAGCGAGGCATATAAGAAGGAGGATAACAATAGTAAGACTAATAAGAATTCCCGACTTATCAGTATTTGTCTTCATCTCTTTTTTAATAGAATGACCTAATATCTCAGCAGCAAGGGGAATTAAAAGTATAATTGCTCCGGCCATAATATAAGTTTTCCATTCCTCTTCTCCAAACATCTGGAAGACGAAGTAATTAAAGTATCCTTCGCCACAACCTATCGCTATAAAAATCAGCCAGTATAAGAATAATGGTATCCACCGCGGAGGAAAATTAAAGAATACCCTTTTAGTTGTCTCATGAGCTAAAATTGCATCTTTGTGTTCATTTGTTTCAGTACTTATCTTTTCTTCTAAGCGTTCCTTCTCAGCCTTGGCATTGCAATATTCCGGCATTAATTTTTCATCTTCTTTAGCCCATTCACTCCCGATTTTTTCTAAATTCTCATGTGCTATTGAAATAAGCTTGGCTTCATACTGTGAATGTTCTTTTTGATGAACCGGCGGGTCTGGTTCTTTTGATTCCCAGAATGGCCATGATGGGGGCATGAACTTCCATCTCCAATTCCTGCCATCTTTTTTGCCTTGCCGTTTTACTTCTCTGATACTGTAATATTTAATGCCCCTTGCCATATTGCCCCCTTCCCTTATTCAGGTCTTTGAGTGCATCTATAACTAATTAAAGGACTTTGACATGCAAGATTATCAAATAATTCGTTAACAAAAATCAACTATCTTTAGCAGGCAAAAATATCGGCAGGAAGTGTAAGCTCATTGCATTATCTGACAAATTCTATAGAAGAGGACAAATCCTGATTTTTAAAGCTCAAGATATCTCAACATTTCGAATATCTTATCCGTGAACCTTCTGAAAAACAACCTTGAATATCACTTTATTTTTTTCAAAAGTCCTTTCATATCAAACACCGATAATCCCTCTTTATCGAGGGCTTTCCTCTGAGCTTCTGATATAGTATCCATTGAGAACAATGCATAATATTCTTTTCTCCTGCCAATTCTCCATTTCACAGACGCTGCCTTTTCCTTGAGCCTTTGCGCATCCCCTCTTGCAAATTTACTCCCCTTGAGCTTGCATTCAGCGAAAAGTATTTTGCCTTCTTCCTCATTTAAAGCCACTATATCTATCTCGATATCGCCCCTTCTTGTCCAAAAACCGCCGATCTTTGTAAATCTGAATGGAAGGATATCTTCTGTGTTTCTCTGAATCAGCAATGCCCTGACCAGCTCTTCAAAGGATCTCCCTGTGAAAGTTGGCAGGTCGTTCATTATTTTTGCAGTGAGACCCTTTTCGTCTCCGATCTCTATGAGGCTTTGATTTTTGAATATATACCTAAACCAGAATCGAAGTGCAGGGTCTTTTATATAGTATCTCCCTATCTTCTTCTCATATTTATGTTCTGTAACTGGTATTCTACGTTCGAGCACCTGATAGTACGAGGTAAGTTCATCGAGGTATTTGCTTATGCTGTTGACGTTTATTCCGGTCCCGTCAGCTATTCGAGCCATCTGAGTTTCTCCGCCTGCAATTACCTGAAGGATCGAGAAATAGAGATGATAATTCTTGCCAAATTCCTCTATAAGGAGTTCTCTGCCCTCGTTCTGCAATGGAGCGTCCGCCCCGCAATAGAGTTTCTTAATGACATCTGCATGTGGTTTTCCAAATAGCCTGTATCTGTCCAGCAAAAAGTAATATTTCGGTATTCCTCCGAAGAGTGTGTAATAAAACGGCAGATGAGCGGCAGAGCCAAGATGATAATCAGTCAGGATTTCGGCTATGGCGCCCGGTGTGAGCGGCTCTATATAGAGCTTCGACGTCGCTCTTCCAAAGAGAGGTTCTTTTTTCCCTTCGAATATCTTTTGCATAAGGGTAAAGACAGAGCCGATAAAAATAAAGACACCCTTTATGTTGTTTTTCTCTCTGTCCCAGTGGTTCTGCATCGTAGAGAACACAGAGGGATCAACAAATTCAAAGTTCTGAAATTCATCAAAAACGATTATAAAGGGATGCTCCCTCATGTAGCTGAAGACAAAAGTAAAGAAGTCTTCAAAACTCCTGAAGGTGACCGTTCTCATGAGAGGTATTTTCTCAGCAAGAATATCCCTGAATTCTTCAATCAGTATATGAGGTTTCTTTTTAGAGACGAAGAGATAAAGGACATCTTTCTTTCCCTTTGCGAACTGCCTTATCAGTTCGGTCTTGCCGACACGCCTTCTGCCTGTGATCACAACCATATGTGATGTCTTAATGGAGAGGGCTGCGATCTCAGACAACTTTGAAAGCTCTTGTTCCCTGTTATAGAACCTCATGGCGATATATTATCATACTTTTTTGTATCATACAAGATGGTACGATAAATTCAATAAATTTTTAAACCATATTGCATCTGCTGAAAATAAACCCCTAAGGCATTTTCTCCCTTCCTAAGCATCTTAACGCTAAGCGACTCCATTAACATTGAAACAATTACCGCTAATAATGTATCATCTCTAAATGTTAATACAACCATTTTCAACAACAGGAATCGGAAGTCTCCCGTATACAAATCCTGAAGAGGCATGCAGGATTGTGCTTGAGACATTTGATATTCCGTTCTGGCCTCAACTGCCGAGGTTGTCCTTCAGAGAATGGATGATACCACAGTATTCTGAAGGGATGCCTTATGTAAGGATTAATACTGAAAAGGAGACTATTTATATAGATAAAAGCAGAAGTGATGAACTCGATAGGTTTTACGAGAATTATAATGATGACAGCAGGATTGCAATTTCAGAAGATTATGCAAAAGGACTTCACACATTTCTCCGTACAATAAGAAAAAGATTCCAGTTTTTTAAAGGGCAGGTGACAGGTCCTCTGACTTTTACACTCGGCCTCAAGGACAGAGACGGAAGGCTTGTTTATTTTGACGAAGAATTAAGGGAGATATCCCTTATGCTTCTTAAGGCAAAGATTAGATGGCAGATAGATGTGTTAAAGCAATTTGCAGATAATGTAATTATTTTTATCGATGAGCCCATACTTTCTGCGCTCGGGAGCACAGCCTATCTCGGCGTGAACCCGGATGATGCAGCGAGACTTATCAGGGAGACTTCAGATGCCGTAAAAGAAGCAGGCGGTATCTCTGGCATACACTGCTGCGGCAATGCTGACTGGCCATCTGTGCTTAAAAGCGGCATAGATATCCTGAACTTTGATGCATACGGATATTTTGATACACTGGCGATGTATTACAGTGATGTTAATAGATTCCTTGAAAATGGCGGGTATCTTGCATGGGGGATTGTACCTACAACAGATGCAATAAGAAATGAATCATACTATTCAATAAAAAAGCAACTCAGCCTGAAGATAGAGGAGTTATCAAAGTCAATCCCATCGAGTCTGATACTTTCTAAAATAATCCTTACGCCGTCATGCGGAACAGGTTCAAGGAGTATCGAGGAGGCTTTAAAGATATTCCAGCTGCTTATCCGGCTGAAAGAGGCATTTTCATGATGAGACATCGCAAGAAATCAGTAATCCCCCCTTTAGAAAAGGAAGGCAAACTGGGGATATTTATATCCCTTGAGGGAATTGAAGGAACAGGGAAATCAACACAGGCAAGACTGCTTTCAGAATACCTCTCAAAAAAGGGATATAAAACAGTGCTGACTGAAGAGCCGGGGGGTACGCCTATAAGCCGGCAGATAAGAAAAATCCTGCTTTCAACAAAACATAACAAGATGGACTATATGGCGGAACTGCTGCTGTATAATGCAGCACGCGCTCAGCACATAAAAGAAAAAATACTCCCTGCAATTAACAGCGGGAAGATAGTCATAACAGACCGTTTCAGCGATTCAACTGTTGCATATCAGGGTTATGGAAGGGGAATAAGCCTTAAACTGATTAACTCACTCGATAAGGTAGCGACAGGCGGAATAAGGCCTGACGTCACCCTGCTTCTTGATCTGGATGTCGAGACAGGTCTTATGAGGAACAAGCATATTAACAAAATAGACAGACTTGAACTCGAAGATATTGAGTTTCACAGAAAAGTGCGTAAAGGCTATCTTAAACTTGCAGCAGAAGAGCCTGAGAGGATAAAATTAATAAAGGCATCAAATGGCATAGATGCAATACATCGCAAGATAGTTAGTGTAATTAGCAGGATTTTAAGATAAGAGGGGGATAAGAGTTTGATTATCTATTTGGAAATAATTAACTATGTCTAAAGCAATAGCACTTTTTTCAGGAGGACTTGACAGCACGCTTGCAATACTTGCCGTATTGAGGCAGGGAATAGATGTCACTGCAATAACATTCCTCACCCACTTTGGCTGCGACATCACTGATAAATCCTCGTGTTCTAAAGACCCTTTTTCTGCTGCGGAAAAATTTGGATTTCAAGTGAAACTCTGCCATCTCGCTGATAAGTTTATTGAGATTGTAAAAAAACCAAAGTATGGACATGGAAGGAACATGAACCCATGTATTGACTGCAGAATCCTCATGCTTAAAGAAGCAAAAGAATTAATGAGTGTAACGGAAGCTGATTTTATAATCACAGGAGAAGTCATTGGACAGAGGCCGATGAGCCAGATGAGAAAAACCATTTCTTTAATTGATAAAGAAGCCGGGGTATCGGGTCTTGTCTTAAGGCCATTAAGCGCAAAGCTGCTTGAACCAACAATTCCAGAATTGAAAGGCATTGTTGACAGAGGAAAGCTCTACGCTTTTCATGGCCGCTCAAGAAAACAACAGATGGCGCTTGCAAAGAAATTTGATCTCACGGACTACCCAATGCCAGCTGGAGGATGTCTTCTTACAGAACCTAACTATTCCCACAGGCTTCGCGAACTTCTGATCCACAATCCGAATCCTTCTTTAAATGATTTGCACCTTCTAAGAGTCGGCAGACATTTCAGAGTTTCTCCTTCATGCAAGATTATTGTTGGAAGGGATGAGAGAGACAATGACAGAATAGAGCAGCTTGCAGAAGAAAATGACTATCTCATGAAGGTCGAGAATTTTGGCAGCCCGGTAACGCTTTTATCAGGAAAAGATTCCGTGGAATTTATCTCCCTCGCTGCATCAATCTGCGTAAGATATTCTGATGCAAAGCATCTGCCCGGGGTTGATGTGACAGTTTTCAATAGAGAAAATTCTTGTGCTCTCAGGGTTGCGCCTGCAGATGAAAATTTACTTGAGACATACAGGATAGAGAAGAAGACCAAAGCGTTAACCGTAAAGGTATAGGCTTAAGCCTGAACAGGATAGGGATAGCGGCACAGATTGAAATTGCACATAAGAATTGCTATACTTATAAAAAAAATTGTGGGGTGATATGTATGGAGATAAGCAAAAATAAAGACGGCAGAAAAGAATTCAGAGAGCAAATACTCGGACATGTTTCGTGTTCATATGCCTCCACCACAAATGAACCTGATTTTGAGGGGATAATCATAGACGTAAGCAACTCCGGGCTTGGCATCTTCACTTACAAACCGATCACGGAAGGCATCGGCCTGAAAATTTATAGTAAAGGCCTCTGGGAAGATTCCAAGCATGCCACTGTAAAGTGGTGTAAGAAAATCGCTTCTGATATTTATAGGTCCGGTCTTACTCTTAACTAAACTGTTTAGGTCGACTCAGCTTTTCAGCCTAACATTCACGCCTCTGGCCTTCAAATACTCTTTTGCTTCTTTTATCGTGTATTCCCTGTAATGAAATATTGAAGCTGCGAGGGCGGCATCTGCCTTTCCGTAGACAAGTCCTTCGTAGAGATGTTCAAGATTTCCCACCCCGCCAGAGGCAATAACGGGAATTGAGACAGCCTCTGCGATTGTCCTTGTGAGTTCAATGTCATAGCCGTCTTTTGTCCCATCCCTGTCCATGCTTGTGAGCATTATCTCACCTGCGCCGAGTTCCTCCATTTTTTTTGCCCAGTTTACTGCATCAATCCTTTTCATCTTTCTTCCACCGTGGGTTGAGATTGCCCATCTCAACCCATCCCGGGATAATCTTCTTTCAAGCTGAACAAGTTTTAAAGACGGCTCATCCATCCAGGGCTCATCACTTGTATAAACCATCTCTTTTGTCACACGCTTGGCATCTATTGCGACCACAATACACTGACTCCCGAATCTTTCCGCTGCACGGCTTACAAAAAAGGGGTCTTTAACAGCAGAGGTATTTACAGAGACTTTATCACATCCTGATTTCAATAACTCTCTTATATCATCGAGGGTTCTTATGCCGCCGCCTACTGTCAATGGCATGAAGACCTCTTCAGCGGTCCTCATAACAACATCAATGATGATGTTTCTTTTTTCGTGAGATGCTGTTATGTCGAGGAATACAAGCTCATCAGCGCCCTGCTCATCATAGAACTTTGCATTCTCAACAGGGTCGCCTGCATCCCTGAGATTAACAAAACTCACGCCTTTAACAACCCTGCCATCTTTAACATCAAGGCATGGGATTATCCTTTTTGCAAGCATTCAGACACCTCTTTTAGCCTTATTCATAAATTTTCTCAAACATAGACAGGACATAGTATTTAAGCGATTTATTAAGCATAACACGCAATAAAATTCTTTGACAATAGGAATACTAAAAACAGAGAAATCTAAAGGTTACGTTTCAGGTGAGAAGAAGAGATTAGCCCTTTTTATTGAGCTGAGCAGGTATTCTTTAAATTTGGCGGGCAGCAGCCATTTAATCCCGAGCTTCTCAGCCCATTTTATTACCCCCTGGTCTGCTGTTACGAGGAGTGCATCAAGCTCCCTCGCAAGCAGGATCAGGTCAACATCTTCTTTGCTGTCAATAATCCCCTCTCTTAACGCCTCCCGGTATTTTCTCCTCAGGTCTTTGATAATCTCTTCTTCCCCTGTTTTGGTAACACCCCTTACAGCCTTTTCAGCTACCCTGAGACCCTTATTGACCCTTTCTCTTATGTCCTCTATGAGTTCATATAGCAGGAATGCAGGACATGTGAGTTCATATTTTTTAGGAGGTTTCTGGTGAAGTATAACAAGAAGGTCTCCTGATATTTTTTCAGGCTCGATAAAATTAAGGAGTTCTTGAAAGATGGACGGCGGCATATAAAACTCAAGTACGGGCACCTGTGCTGCTAAGAAAAGAAAACTTTCGAATGCCTCTGTGGGTGTTCTGCCAAAGCTTTCGCGCACCTCGGGGTTGACAAAGAGGCTTGTATCTAAGACAACCGCGCCTCTTTTAAATCTTGCGGGCGCCATGTAGATTGAAGGTGTAAGTGTTCCAGTTATTACAACTCGGACATCTTCCAGACCACCCTTGAGATGAATATCCGCAGTTTGAGCACCAGTATGGAAGTCTGAAAGCCATTTTCATATCAACAGCCTTTTTAAATTCTGATACTGCCCTGTCATATTGATTACGCTTGAGGTAGAGGTCTCCCATTATCTGGTAAAGTTCGGGAGATGCCACGCCGCTTGCATCAACATAAGTAAAAGTTTCAAATGCATCGTCTATCATCTCCAGCCTGTAATAGAGTTTTCCAAGAAGGAATCTAAGGGTATGGTTTTGCGGGTTTTTTGCCAGGCTGTTTTCATAAAGCCTTATGAGCCTTGAAGGTTCCCCCAGACTTATGAGGAGGTCTTCGAGCCGTGCAAGGATTATCAGGGACGATGTTTGGTCATAGCTTTTTTCAAGGAAGTCCACCGCATCTTCTGACTCGCCTTCCCCGAGCATTACTTCGGCAAGACCGATGTATGCCGGGATAAAATCTCCATTTAGCTTAATCAATGTTTTGAATGCCTTTCTTGCCTTTTCGATCTCTCCGGTCTCAAGACTATGCCGTCCGTACTCATATTTGTATCCGAGGAGATTCATCTGTTCTCTCTGCCTGTCTTTTTCGGTGTGTTCATGTTTCAGTATCGTCTTCTGCGCTTCAACAAGCTCGTCCCACTTTTCATCTCTTTCGAGGATGGCTCTCTTTTTGTAAAGCGCACTAAGGTTATCAGCATCTATATCGAGGATATTTTCTATGTAGTTTAATGCATCAGCCCACCTGCCTGTTTTTTCCATAAGACTTTCCAGCGAGAAGAGCACCTCAAGGTTTTGTGGATTGACCGAGAATGCCTTGTTGTAAAAGCTCATTGCCTTCTGATAGTCTTCCTCAGCCGACGCAATGTCCCCAAGCCTTAACAGGGCATCAAGATGTTTGGGTTCTTCTACGAGTATGCTTTCGAGAGGTTTTTTTGCCTCATCTTCGTCATGGGCAAGAAGTGCGTTCAGGGCCTTTGAATACAATTCCTGAATCCTTGCCTCTTTTTTCTGTTTACGCTGATACTGCCAGTTCTCTATAAAACGTTTTGTATCTCTTATTGCAAAGGCAATGAGCATTGCAAGTGCTCCGGCCACGCTTGAAAGAAGTATCAGAGCTATTTTGGGGATCTCGTAGATATCGCTGAAAGGTATTTTTATTGTGGTAATTTCTTTATTATCAATAGCAAAGAGAGCAAGTCCTGCGAGAAAAAGAACAAATATTAATATTGCAAGTTTTCCCATTATCGGTGGTAACCTTTCTCCTCCACTTGTATTCTCGGAGCGTCGAGCCAGAGTTTCTCAAGTTGGTAGTATGCCCTTGTTTCCTCCTCAAAGACATGGACGATAACATCTCCATAGTCCATTAAGACCCAGCGGCTGTTATTTAATCCTTCGATCCCGATAGGACAGATGTGACTCTTAGAGAATCTCTCATCAATTGCTTCGACAATTGCCCTTACCTGTGTTGTACTTTCTCCTGAGCAGATAACAAAATAATCTGCAATTATAGTCAGTTTTTTTAATTCAAGGACAAGAATATCCTTGGCTTTTTTACCAAGTGCTATTTTTGCTGCTGTAAGGGCTTTAGTTTTACTTTCTAAAGGTTTCCCCTCCTTTCTCTAATTAGCAGTAAGTAGCACGTAGTCAGTAGTTAAGGGGACTACGTTTGAATCTTTTACCCCTAACTACTAACTACTGTCTACTAACTACTGTTCTTTGTATAGCTTATTTGAAATTATATAGGATTCAACTTCTTCTGGCAACAGGTATTTTATGCTTTTACCCTGTCTAACCCTCTTTCGTATAAGGGTTGCAGATATCTCTAACGGCGTGAGCCTGAGCATTATTATGTCCCTGCCGCTCCTGAGTCTTGTCTTATGGGATTCAATCTTTCCGGAGTCGAGTCTCTTAAGGGCATTCCTGTCTGCGTCAAGATAAGGTGAAGAGGCAAGGTCTGCAAACTTAAAAGACGGCCTTGATATAACAATAAAATCCGTAAGCTTAACAAGTTTGTCAGGATGCCACCAGTTGGGCATATCAATAAACGCATCGATTCCGAGTATGAAATAAAATGTTGTATCCGGATAAACCCGGTGAAGTTCTTTCAGGGTGTTTACTGAATAGGATTTGTTTTTCTTTTTGTATTCTATATCCGAGATTGCAAAGGAGCGGTTTTTAAATGTAGCGAGCCGCACCATCTTATACCTGTGTTTTGCATCTGCAAGCTCTTTGTCTTTTATCGGAGGGTTGGCTGACGGCACAAAGATAATCTTATCAAGGTTGAATTTCTCCCGCACCTCTTCCGCGGCTCTCAGGTGTCCAAGGTGGATCGGATTAAATGTCCCGCCAAATATGCCTAATTTACTCACGCACCTGTCCGCTGCCCAGGACTATGAACTTTGTGCACGTGAGTTCTTCAAGTCCCATTGGCCCCCGTGCATGGATTTTATCTGTTGAGATTCCTATCTCAGCACCAAGACCAAATTGATACCCATCATTTAATCTTGTAGAAGCATTTACAAAGACCGCAGAGGAATCCACCTCTCTTAAAAACCTCATTGCCTTCTCATAATTCATTGTAACGACCGAATCAGAATGGGCAGAGCCGTATTTAGCAATATGCTCCATTGCCTCATCAATGCCTTTGACAGTCCTTATGTTTAGTATGAGGTCAAGATATTCCGTATAATACTCATCTTCTTTTATGGGAGTGAGCGATTTATCCACCTTCCTCGTCTCAGGACAGGCTTTTAATGCAACACCTGCGTCTTTAAGTCTCTTTATCATAGAAGGCAGAAATGCCTTTGCAATTTTTTTGTCAACAAGCATGGTCTCCATTGCATTGCATGTCCCGGGTCTTTGGACCTTTGCATTAAAACATATATCCTCAGCCATCTTTATATCAGCATCCCTGTCAACAAAGACATGACATACTCCTTTATAATGCTTTAATACCGGGATCCTCGAATTCTCTGATACAGTTCTTATCAGCCCTTCGCCTCCGCGGGGGATTATCAGGTCAATAATCCCTTCGAGCTTAAGCATCTCCATAACTGCCTCTCTCTCAGGGGTATCAATGAATGTGATAGCATCGGGATGAAGCCCCTCTGACTTTGCAGCATCCCTTAAGATTTTTACGATAGCCCGGTTTGAATTTATCGCCTCAGAGCCTCCGCGAAGTACAACTGCATTTCCTGCCTTGAGGCAGAGGCTTGTGGCATCTGCTGTTACGTTCGGTCTCGACTCATATATTATCCCTATAACTCCAATGGGTACGCGCATCTTTCCAACAGTCATACCATTAGGCCTCTGCCACATCTTTGTAATCTCTCCGACGGGGTCAGGAAGGGCTGCAACCTCGATGAGCCCCTGTGCCATCTCATTGATGCGCTTGTCATTTAAGGTCAGTCTGTCTATCATTGCCTTTGAAAAACCCTTTTTCTTTGTCATGACAATATCTTTTTTGTTTTCTCTTATAAGCTCTACGCTACGTTTTTTAAGAGTCTCAGCCATTTTTAAAAGCGCAAGATTTTTCTCTTTCGAAGATACCCTTGCAAGTGCCCGGCTACCCTCTTTAGCTGCCTTTGCCTTTTTAAGAACAAATGTTTTTATATCCATGTTTTATTTTACCTCGAATCACAAGTATTAGGGGATAAAATACAGGACATTTTTGATTTTTGCAAGCAGATCAGACAAAAACCCTTGACTCTATATGTTTTGTCAATTAAGATTAAAGTATCCTTAAGGAATAAGAGAGATATTGGTGTGAATGATTCACCAGAGAAATTAAATTTTTTTTATATTTTCAGGTTAGCTGACGGCAATGTAAAAAGATTTGATGTTTCTCTGGATGCAAAAACCTTAGATTATATCCCGGCAAGTAAGCAAATACCGCCTGAATGGGCAAGCCTAAACTACTACAAATGCAATAACTGCAATCTCGACGAAACAAAATATGAATTCTGCCCAATCGCTTCCAATATTGCTGAAGTTGTCAGCGCATTTAAAGATTCTTCATCTTACGAAAATGCCTATGTTCTTGTAATGACAAAGGCAAGGGATTTTTCAAAGAACACAACAATTCAGGAAGGGATGAGTTCTTTATTAGGCATATATATGGTTACAAGCGGGTGCCCTATTATGGAAAAATTAAAACCCCTGGTTCGGTATCATCTGCCATTTGCAACATTAGAAGAAAGTGTTTACCGGATAGTATCCATGTATCTTTTCATACAGTATTATTTGAAAAAGGAGGGCAAAAAACCTGACTGGGAATTAAAAAAATTAGGTGATATTTATGAAAATATCAGGCTCGTCAATGCAGGCATGTCTGAGAGGCTGAGAAATGCTGCGACAAAGGATGCAAGCATTACTGCTGTAGCCAACCTTGATTATCTTGCCTCTTTGCTGCCATTTTTAATCAATGATACACTCGCTAATATAGGAGAATCGTTTTCTTCCTATCTGATAGAGTAGTTCTACCCCCTAATAAACAGTGCCGCCTTTCGCTTTTTTGTGATATTTTTCGACAGTTCTAAACTTATTCCACTACAGCCTCGAAACTCACCCTGCGGGCTTAGACAGTCGAGGCTGTATACGCTCCATTTCGCTAAGAACTGTTACCGAAAAATATCAATGGTGCTCAAGCCAGCACTGTTTATTAATAGTGGAGCTTAAGGAAGTTTTTCAGGAGGTCTTTACCAACTTTGGTGAGTATCGATTCAGGGTGGAACTGCACTCCCTCAACAATAAACTCATTGTGCCTGACACCCATGATCTCGTCCCTGTCAGTCCAGGCAGTAATCTCAAGACAATCCGGCAAAGTTTCTTTTTTAATTATTAAAGAGTGGTATCTTGTTGCCTCAAAAGGATTCGGCAGTCCTTCAAATATAGTTTTACCGTCGTGATGTATAATTGATGTCTTTCCATGCATTAGCCTTGGCGCCCTTATTATATCCCCCCCGAATGCAGCTCCTATGGCTTGATGTCCAAGACATACACCGAGAATAGGAATCTTTCCTGAAAAATATCTGATTACATCAACTGATATGCCTGCTTCTTTTGGTGTGCATGGCCCAGGAGATATGACAATCCTTTCAGGCTTTAATGTCTCTATTTCTTTTATCGTAACCTTGTCATTCCTGAATACCTTTATATCTTCTCCGAGCTCGCCGAGATACTGGACAAGGTTGTAGGTAAAGGAATCGTAGTTGTCAATCATCAAAAGCATAACTTTCCCCTAAGTAAAAGCAGGATATGATATTTGAGCGGATTTATTTTGACGATATTCCTATATAAGATGCTGATGTTGCGAAAAAATTTATTTTTCGATACCTCTGCTGTCTCGCACAGATTATCAGTGAAAATTTTATTCGGATATGACGATACAGGATAATCCAAATAATCTATCGAGTTAAAGAAATTTTTGAACAATGTCTGCATCTTAATCAAACCAATCCCTTCTCCGCCATATCAACTGCCTTCATCATCCCCATAGCTTTATTAACCGTCTCTGTGTACTCTCTCTCAGGCACCGAGTCAGCAACTATGCCTGCGCCTGCCTGAACATAGATTTTATTGCCCTTTATTATAAGCGTTCTTATCGTAATACAGGTATCCATATTCCCTGAGTAACTGAAATATCCTACTGCACCTGCATAAGGCCCTCTTTTTGTCGGTTCAAGTTCCTCTATAATCTCCATTGCCCGAACCTTTGGAGCTCCTGTCACAGTTCCTGCGGGGAAACATGCACTAAGCACATCAAACGCATCAAGTCCGTCTGATAAATTGCCTTCAACATTTGATACCATGTGCATTACATGACTGTACCTTTCTATGGCCATAAGCTCTGTAACAGTGACGGAGCCTTTCTCTGCAACCCTGCCGACGTCGTTTCTTCCGAGGTCAACGAGCATTATATGCTCTGCGATCTCTTTGGGGTCTTTTTTAAGCTCTTCTTCGAGCGATTTATCCTCCGTCTCTGTCTCACCTCTTTTTCTTGTCCCTGCAATAGGTCTGAGTACTATCTTTTCACCTTCAAGCCTGACAAGTATCTCAGGAGATGAACCAACAATTTTTGCATCGCCTGTATTAATAAAATACATGTATGGAGAAGGATTTATTACTCTTAATGCCCTGTAAACATCAAATGGCTTAACATCTGATTTTCTTTCAAACCTCTGTGAAAGCACAACCTGGAATATATCGCCTGCTGCAATATATTCTTTTGATTTTGAAACGGCATCCTCAAAAGCCTCTTTCGTACTGAAACTTGATTTGAATCGCTGTTTAATATTTTTGCCCCTTGAATCCTTGAACCCTTGAACCCTTGAACGTTTCAGTTTCTCTACGATGCTGTCTATTTTTTCAACTGCCTCTTTATATGCCTTTGTAGAACTTCTTCCATCAAGGTGGATGTTCGAGACAATCTTTATCTTTTGTTTCAGGCTGTCAAATATCAGCATTGTATCTGTAAGCATAAAAAACAAGTCAGGCAGGTCCAAACCAGGTCTTTTCATATCAGGAACCCTTTCAAAAAACCTGACCATGTCATAGCCCATATACCCGACCAGACCGCCTGAAAACCGTGGAAGTCCGGGAACTGCAATAGGTTTATAAGCAGAAATTTCCTTCTTCAAAACTTCAACAGGGTCTTCTGTTTCGAATACAACCGGTTTTTTGCCCGTTTCTTTTATCTCAATTTTTCTGCCCCATCCCCGTATAACCTTTGATGGATTCGAGCCGAGGAAGGAATATCTTGCCCATTTTTCTCCTCCGACAACGCTCTCAAGAAGGAATGACGGAGCGCCGCCGATCTTCAGAAAAGCAGAGACAGGAGTATCAAGGTCAGCGAGAATCTCCCTGTAAACCGGTATCAGATTCCCTTTTTTGCATAAAGACTGAAATTCCTTAAGGCCGGGGTAGAGCATATTGACAAACGTGTCCTTTTTTCATTAGTATTTGTTAGTATAACTTATTCAGAAGTTATAAGTTAAGAGTTGAGGGTTAAGAGTTTTAAAGCTTTTAATTTTCAACTTTTCACTTTTCAATGCGGGAATAGCTCAGTTGGTAGAGCACAACCTTGCCAAGGTTGGGGTCGCGGGTTCGAGCCCCGTTTCCCGCTCCATTGGCGGCGTACCCAAGTGGCTAAGGGAGAGGTCTGCAAAACCTTTATGCATCGGTTCAAATCCGATCGCCGCCTCCAAATATCTTGCAACGGCCGTCTGTCAGCCTTGTAAACTGCAAACAAAGGAGGCGCTGTTATGAAAAACATTTCCTTTTTGCTTTACAACCTTGTGCTTTCGCTCTGGGTAGGCGGTATTTTCATCTTCACCTTCATTGTCACTCCAGCGATATTTAAATCTTTTGGAAGGGATATGGCCGGCGTGATAGTAGGGAAGCTATTTCCGGGTTATTTCCTTTATAATCTGATACTCTCTGTACTTGCCCTGATACTGTTTCTTTTTTATGCAGACATTCAGTCAAGGGCAGGCTATAAACTCATACCCATGCTCATTGCAGCAGCGATTGCTGTCAATGTATATATAAAGTTCAATCTATATCCCGATATAGTCAGGGTAAAACAGGAGATCGTCTCGTTCGAGACAACCCCTGCAGAACACCCCCTCAGGAAAAAATTTACGACACTACATGGCGTGAGTGCAGCACTGAACCTGATTCTCCTTGCTGATGGGGTCATTATTTTTGTCTATCCGCTTTTAAAGAAGTAATTCAGGGCAGGTGTAATAGAGGGTCATAGATGTTAAGTTATTTTTCATTCAACCCTACTTTATTACCTCCACCCCCATATACGGCCTCAATGCCTCTGGAATTGTAACGCTTCCGTCTTTCTGCTGATAGTTTTCGAGAATGGCGACCACTGTTCTTCCTATTGCGAGCGATGAGCCGTTTAATGTATGCACAAACTCGGTTCCTTTTTTGCCTTCGCGTTTGAATCTGATATTCGCCCTTCTTGCCTGAAAGTCTTCGAAGTTTGAACATGATGAAATCTCTCTGTATCTTTGTTGACCGGGAAGCCATACCTCGATGTCATATGTCTTTGCAGATGAGAACCCCAAATCACCTGTACATAATGCAACAACCCTGTATGGAAGACCGAGTCTCTGGAGGATGTCCTCAGCGTCTTTTGTAAGTTTTTCAAGTTCAGCATAAGAGTTTTCCGGTTTCACGAATTTAACTATCTCAACCTTGTTGAACTGGTGCTGCCTTATCAATCCCCTTGTGTCTTTTCCATAAGAGCCTGCCTCTCGCCTGAAACATGGAGTATATGCAGTGTAATAGATCGGCAGGTCGCTTTCATTCAGAATCTCCTCTCTGTGAATATTTGTTACGGGAACTTCGGCAGTCGGGATGAGGTAAAACTCAGGGTCAGCAATCCTGAATAATTCCATATCGAACTTTGGAAGCTGTCCTGTGCCTGTCATTGATTCTTTATTCACTAATATTGGAGGGAGTATCTCCTTATAGCCCTTTGAAGTATTTACATCGAGCATGAAATTCATCAATGCCCTTTCGAGTTTTGCACCCATACCTTTCATCAGGCTGAACCTTGCACCTGCAATCTTTGATGCCCTCTCAAAGTCTATGATATTGAGCATCTCTGCAATATCCCAGTGATTCAATGGAAGGAAGTCAAGCTGTTTCGGCTCTCCCCATTTTCTTATCTCAACATTCTCTGTCTCATTCTTTCCGACAGGAACAGATTCGTGCGGGATGTTTGGAATGAGTAAGAGCTCTTGTGTTGCCTGTTCCTCTAATGCTCTCAGACTTTCTTCTTTTTCTGTGATAGAGTCTGAGATTTGTTTTGCTTCATCCAAGAGTGAAGAAGCATCTTTTTTCTCTCTTTTAAGTTTTGCAATCTCTTGAGAAAACTTATTCCTCTGTTCTCTCTGCTCTTCGATAATCTTGAGGAGTTCTCTTCTCTTGCTTTCTATCTTTAAAAAATTATCAAGGATAGAAGAATCATAATTTCTTTTCTTGAGCGCATCAAGAACCTTTGCTGTATTTTCTCTTACAATCTTTACATCAAGCATATTTTCTCCTGATATATTTGCGTATAATATAACTTAATACTATTCAAAATGGA
>JAKALU010000129.1 GCA_021824065.1 Nitrospirota bacterium | reverse complement strand
GAGGCAATTCGCTCTGCTTCAAATTGCTATCGTTATGTGTATAATACATATTAAGGAGTTAAAGGGTTGCGTTATTATTTCGATTGGGATCAAAATAAGGCAAAAGCAAATCGAAAAAAACATGGGATTGCTTTTGAGGATGCATCCACTCTTTTTCTTGATCCAAGAATGATAAGCGTCTTTGACACCGAGCATAGCGAACATGAAGACAGATGGGCTACAATTGGAATAGACAAAAACGGCATCTTGCTGGTTGTGGTACATACTTTCCAGCAGTTGGCCGCCGACTCTTGCAGAATTAGAATTATTTCTGCCCGTAAGGCAACCAGAATAGAGTCAAAACAGTATAAGGAGGAAAATAAATGAAAAAAGAATACGATTTTTCAAAAGGCGAGAGAGGCAAGTTTTATCGCCCAGATGCAAAATTGTATCTGCCTATTTACATCGAGCCTGACATGATGGAAGTGCTAAGAAAATTCTCAAAGAAAAAAGGCGTCGAGATTGCAACAATAGTAAATGAGTGGATAAAAAAAGACATCTCCATCGTAGAAACAATAACAAAGTAACACATAACAAATCACTCGTGCGGATGGCGAATAGCCACCGCACACTTCAGGCGTTAAGCATACTTCTCCCGCAAACCAGCAGCCATAGAAAACCGCATTGTTTGAATACTACGTGTAGTACTTCGCGACAGCTTGGAAACACGAGACTTGCGGACAGGTAGGTATTATCAACAAAATTCATGACAGCAAGCAAAAGAACTAAATCATAGTTCCCGATAAACATCTCCCATCTCCTTGAATAATCCCTCAATATGTGGTATAAATAAACCAATATGAAGGCTGAGTTGGTTTATCATGAGAAGAAATACTATTCAGACGGCGCCATTAAAGAGATAAAGATATGGAGCGTTCCTGGAAGTCATGATAAACCGCATGGGTATAAATATTCTTTTGTTTATATTGTCAATGATGAAAGA
Organism: Nitrospirota bacterium; assembly: GCA_021824065.1. GTDB lineage: Bacteria > Nitrospirota > Thermodesulfovibrionia > Thermodesulfovibrionales > UBA1546 > JAKALU01. Next base: position 5,858 of record JAKALU010000129.1, on the reverse strand, counting down.
GTAATTGGTTATGACAATTCAGAAGGCAAAGGAGACCATAAGCATTACAGGGATAAAGGTTTCCCTTACAGATTTCAGAGCATTGAAAAACTCTGGAAGGACTTTGAGAATGACATTAAAAGATTTAAGGAGGGCAGGCTATGAGAGTTAAGAATATAAAAATATCAATCAAGTCTGATAAGGAGTTGTTTGAAGAAATTAAAAAAGTAACCGGGAAGCTTGAGCGTGGAGAGAAGGTCAAAAAACATGAGGGCATCTCTTTTGACAACCTCGAGACAATGAGGAAGATTCTTACTGATGAGCGGATAAAGATATTAAAGACAATCAAGAAGGATAATCCTGGGTCTATCTATGAACTGGCAAAGATACTTCACAGGGATACAAAGAATACCTTTGATGACGTCAAATTTCTTTCTGAGATGGGGCTTATCGAACTAAGGAAAACAAAGAACGGCAGGGAAAAGACAACCCCTATGGTGAAGTATGATAAGATTCTGCTTGAAATAGCGGTGTGATTGGCGGCAGGGGTTCGAATCCCCTACCGTCCACCATTTCCCCATTCAACTGCGCCCAAGACTTTCCAAACCCTTTTTGTTCCATTCAAGGGCAGAGCAGGCTGATGGTTTCATTTGTGATATTCTTGTCACACTCTAAAAACAACTGTTGTAATATCATCTATCGCACCTTTTGATCTGGCTGATTCGGTTAGTCTATCGCATGCAACCCGCAAATCATTGGTTGAATCAATAATGTCCTTGATTTCAGCGCTGCCAAGAACATCCGTAAGTCCATCTGTCGTAAGGAGAAAACAATCACCCTTTTTCCAGTTTATTATTTTAATATCCGGGTGGTGGTTCATCCTGCCCAATGCCCTTGTAAGAATATCTTTATGCGGGCTTTTCTTAGCCTCTTGCTCTGTTATATCGCCCATTCCGATTGCCACTGCAATAAGAGAATGGTCTTCTGTGAGTTGTTCGATACTTCTGTTCCTTATCATGTATGCGCGACTGTCGCCTGCATGGGCGATAAAGACATTACCCCCACAGACATACGCAAGGACAACAGTTGTTCCAAGAGCCTTTAGTTCCTTAATTTTTTCATTTGCCTCATTGAACGCCTTATTTATCAGACCAATAACAATCTGCTCTACCATGGAAGAGTCATTATGCGGAGATATAACATTATGAAGGCAGACCCAGTTCAAATCATTAGAGATACTGCTCTGCACATCCTTGAGGGCTGCTGCTAATAAATCAACAGCGGTACTGCTTGCCTTTCTTCCGAGACCATCGCCATACATCCCGTCAGCCACAATGAAAATGCCTTTTTCTGCATCTGCATAAAAAAAAACATCGCTGTACTTTTTACCTACACCATTTATCGTTTTAACTGCAGCAGTTATCATTCGCATTTAATTCGAAACATAGGTAATTATTAGCAAAAATTCTGAGTTATAAATACCCTGCCCTCATCCGAGATAATAATGCCGATCCCTTCTGTTTTCCAATGAAGGGTTAGAATATTATGCCTATGCCCCGGACTTTTCATCCACCCCTCAACAGTTGATTTGGCTATTTTCCCCTGTGTATTCCAGTCATAATAGGCAATGTCATTTATGTATGTAACAGAATTGAATAGATTATTCAGGAAAATATTTTCAGCGCCCTGGTAGATATAATTCCCGATATGAATCTCGCAGTTAAATCTCTCTTTTTCATACCTGTATAAAAAATCATTCCCTTCAGGGCTGTAATGACTGAAATATTTTCTGTCAGCCATGTCCTGACTGTGTTTCTTTGCAATAACATTCAACTCATCGCTCCAGTCAAGGGGAGATAAACCATGCTTTTGCCGTTCTATATTAACTAAATTGTGAATCTGTTTTTCTAATTCTGGAATATTAATTTCTGGTCTTGGCTTATTAGTTTTGCTGCGACCGGCATAACTGTTACTGATACAAATGATTAATGTGAGCACCGCTACCATAATTGAGCCTGCATACTGTAATTTTTTTCCAAGTTTATTCACGAGATCGCACCTCACAGAATTTTATCGCCATCTCCCCCGTATCAAAGAGAACGTATGTTCCTGTCTTCTTGCCGTCTCGAGGATCTCCTGTGCTTCCGACATTCACAAGATATTTCCCATCTCCACCAAATAGTATCCATTCACCATAAGAGATTTGTTTTTGGGTAAGCACTCCGTCTCTATTCAAAGAATAAACCCCAGGGGCATGCGTATGGCCTATAAATACGATGCTGTCCTGATCCTTTATTGTCTCCATAAATTCAAAAATTATCTCTTCATCATCAAGGTAACAGAAATAATTTTCTTTTAAATAGCTGTGAATAAATAAAAAGTTTCTTTTCCCGATTTGTGTTTTAAACCATTTCCTTGTTTTTCTCAACCAGTTCTTATTTTCTTCGCTTATGCCGAAGTCAGAACTATACTCAATACCCTCTTTAACAAATGTAATTTCGTATTCCTTATCTACATCCTGCAAAGCTTCAATATCATGGTTGCCTATCAGAAAATGACCCTTCATGGTTTTGCAGATATCTATGCATCTGTTTGAATCGGGATTCTCCCCAGAAGCGCCTACATAATCACCGAGGCAGATAATAAACTCCGAGTCTTTTACGGCTTCATAGAAATTTGGATTGCCGTGGATGTCGCTAATAACCGGGATTATCATTTTTGAACCTTTGTCCTGATCTCAGGAAATGTTTTTTTAACATTTCCCATTCATCCTTATCCATCTCCCATTCGCAATACAAAGCTATGCCCTGATAATTTTTCGGTAATGTCTTATGCTTGCTCAGACCTGCATGTACGCCGGACAGGGCATTTTTAAGATTCTCAACGCATGGGTTGTGATAGCCTACATTTTTATCCTCGTATACAGGCAGGCCAAGAAGGACATTAGTGCCTTCAGACCAATCCAGTATCTTTTGAGTCCAGCGCGATAGAAGGAATTGATATACCTTTTCAAAATCTATCGCTGTGTCATACATCATGACAATTATCTGGTCGGAGCGCTGTGCAACCTCATTATAGTAATCCCTGTCCCAATGCACATCTGAAAACGGCTGCCATAATGTTGGCGGAGGGAAAGCGGCAACTGATAATATCTTTCCTTTTGGCAGCGCCTTGCGAATTTCATCGAGCAGAGCGAGAAAATCCTTATTCCCTGAAGGGCACGGCTCGATATTGATATGAATGCCGGCAAATTCTGGGTAAGCGGTCAGTAATCTGCGGATTGATTCCACAAAGTTTTTTTTCCATTCCGGTCTTTCAGGAAAAGCCTGCACTCCAAGAACGCCCCCAACCCATGGCATGACCCGGAAGCCATCGAATATTTTTAGAAAAAGTTCAGCTTGTTCAGGATCAATAGAAGGGATCTCACCTCCGGTAGAGGTCGGGCAAAGGTGAGGGAATACATCCGTAATATTATGTTGGCGCAACAACGCCGCAAGCCTGTGAACCTCTTTGGGATTTCTAAAGTAAGCAATCTTTTTTTCTTTGTGGTTATTGATAAACCATCTGTCATCGCCTATCCAGCCATGCTGTATCCATATGCCGTTGGCTTTGCAATCATGCCTTCCGTCTGTAAAATCTTTTCCCGGCGTCCACCGAGAATAAAATACTAAAGAGAAAAACATTAGGGCTATACCGATAATAATCGAGAAAATTAAATGTTTTTGCCTTTTCATATTACAATTCAAATGCCTGAACAATGATTATTCCGCCATATCAAAATGTCTAAATCTTTGGCATCATTACGGGAAACCATATCCTGCTGCTAAAAGTTCAACTCTTATTGTTTCTCTTAGTCTCTTATTAATCACTGCGCTATATACAGTAGAAACATTGGGCCCGGCCACATCCTGAATAGCTCGCACAATTTCTTCGACTTCATAAATAGAAAGATTGCTGTCACCTTCTACACATACTTTAATCTATAAGCCAATATAAAAAATACATTGCCAGACACTGGGCAACAAAACTGCCTGAGAAAAGAGCAACTGTAAATCTATTGAACTTTAAAAACACAGTGAGGAACGACAGAAGAACTGAAACAATAAGAAGCGCAAAGGCTTCAGCCAGCATGTCTCTCCTCGGATTCGGTATTATTCCAAAGTCATAACGCCACGGGCCATGGTTAAGAGGCCAGTTTCCCCAGTGTCTGAACGGCCAATCGCCGCTCATCAATGATGAGCCTAACACCCATGCAATAATTATAATTGCGGAAATAAGTAAATGCAGAGACAGGTGGATAAAGAACTTTGGTATTTTTTCCCGCAAGTCTTCTGCTATTTCCAGCATCATCATTTTAATCTGAAACCTCATGTTATCTGTTTCCATTGCGATATTCTATTTATGTTTTCTTATTAATTCTCTTAGGATTGATACTAAACCCATACGGCGCTTCAGGCTCTTCGTAATTATACATATCGAGATGAAGAATAATCGGCTCTTTTAAGCCTTTGTAAGTAATCTTGAACATATCAAGGAAGCCTATCCCTCCATGCCCGTTTGGAGCCTTGAACGGGCAGCAACTGCCTATCCTCTCGTATCTTATGGTTTCCCCATTGGGGCCGTACAGGGAATTTAGATATCGCTGCTCACTGGCCGGACCTTCTTTTTTTTCAGCTCCTCCAACCTTGATTGGTTTCTCTGAGCAACCGTAATCCCTGTCTTTTGATACTTCTGTTATCAGCATATCAGGCTTATCTCCGCTTCTCCCTTTAGGATATGACCGGCCATCAAGCGAAATGTATACAACTTCACGGCCATCTTTATCCCTTTTACCCAGATCCTCCTGCTTGATCAAAAAAATGCCCCATTTCTTATAACCCGAGAAATCCATCTGCCCGTCCATATTGCAGAATGGTCTTATGTAAACCATTCCATTAGGCTTGTAATTTTCAGGAGGTCCGGGAATCAGATTTAGATATCGGAGGACAAACAACACGCTGAAACAGATTATGGCTGGTATTAAAAATGGTTTTATATGCTTTATCATTCCAGAATCCTCTCCAGAATCCTTTCACGTCCCGGATGCTTCTTTAACGGAGTAGAAATGAAATATAAACTTCTTAAACGCTCAATAAAGCCCTTGGAAAAACCTGAGATCGGCACAGGGATAATGCATACATTCTTTGACATGGCAAATGTCTCAAGTCTGCCTGAGGGCGTCCAGTCATCTCTTGCCACAACTAATACTGCATTTTCAGCATATTTAATTGCCCAGGAAATGCCTATCTCTGATATTGGAAAGTCTTTCAGTTCAGCGTCTTCCGCAGGGGGGATGCGGCACTGATACCAGCCAGTTCTCCTGGTTATCTTTTCATATCGCTGAATTCCCATTGCATGACGGGTATATAAAAATGTGATCGATGAAATAACTCTCTTAATTACATGTCCATTGCACATATATTCGCTATCCGCATAGGTATAAAAAACAGAATAAACATAATCCGGGGGAGGGTTTTTATCAAATGGGAAATCGGCATTCTTGAGTTCAATGTTTCTCTGTGTGATGTTGGAGTCATGAATAGTGTCGCGCAGGTCGCCTGAGAGATTTTCAGAGAATAGGAACACAATAGGAGTAAATTCATTGATATGGACATTGCATCGTCTTCCTAAATGCCGCCTTAACTTGATATATATTGCGCCTTCGTTTACTGCCTTTGAGGCAATAGTAGCCTTCCAGTTAATGCCATCGCCTATTTTTCCAAAGCTTCTCTTAACGTCTTGTTCAAAGCAAGCAGACGGGTGAAATCGGGTTTCTCTGTGTATCCTGCAAAACGGATCATGGCAAACCATTCATGCCAGTTCTCGAAAGACAATTCCAG
>JAKALU010000016.1 GCA_021824065.1 Nitrospirota bacterium | reverse complement strand
AAGGATTGGGTTTCGGTTTCGAAAGAGGCACATAGAGAACTGTACTCAGAACTTGATGCCCTGCTTCGCGCTGTCGACAGATTCTTTAATATCGAAAACCTACCCTCAGCAAAAGAAAACCTGACAGAGAGCAATTTTTTTGATGAACTGTCAGCAGTGAGAGATTTAATCCTGAGGATACTCAGCATACTCGAAGTCATAATCCCTGAAAGCAGGAAAAATGCTTACTGGCTCCAGAAATTTGCCGAGACAAAATTTTTTACAGACCGCAAAAGAGATATCTTCAGAGAAGAACTCTATAAACAGGATTCTCCTGAAAAAGGGGTCTTCCTGCTTTATGATTCATTTATTAATCTGAAAGGACTTGTCACTGATCTTTTGAAAACGGGGAATATAACATATCTCAGCTATCTGAATATAGGGCAGATATTAAGTAAAGAGATAAGAGAAAATAACTATTTCAACCCGTTCAGAAAAGATATAAATCCTGAATTCGACATAATAGATAATCAGGAAATATCAGAGATAGTTAAAAATATAAAAGACAGGGACATTAAGAAACACGTATCTCTGATCCTGGTCTACTTCTTTAGATTCTTGAGGTATCTGAATCATATAGACGTAACGACTCAGAGAACGATATCTCTTCACACATCGGTGCTCATACTCATGCTCGTGCGTTCAGAAATCAATGTGTTTAAAAACTACATTGAAAAGATTATACCTAAAATCATTCAGCCTGATTTAAAAATGCTGCTCCAATCGCTTTCCTATCAATTCTCAATGGAAACAAAAAGGGTATATCTTCAGGAATTAAAAGATATATTAAAAAATAAGGCGCCAAGATACTTTCGCGGGAGGATAGAGAACAGCCACGGGATACTGAAAAACTTAGCGGAACAGAGCATCGTCCAGATTGTCCAATTTTACAAGCCAGATTTAAAAGGCGAGGATGTATTTACAACCTTCATCGCAAAAACCGAACAATCCTTGAAACTCAGAGAGGATATATTTGTACTCCATAAGTTCCTGACACTCCTCAAAGAGAATGCAAACATGCCAGAAAAAAGGACGCAGACATTTGAATCATTGAAAAATTTCATGCTATATTTTGAGAGCTTTACTTTCAGGCTCTTAAGATATGAGGACTATGAAGAGTTTGTCTCTTTTTTCAAAGAAGTGCTATCATTTAAAAAAGAGCAGATTACTGCAGGAAACTTTAACAAGCTAATGGAAAAGATACATAATTTCAGGATATTTCTCGAAACTACATTGAGGCACGTAGCCAATAGAACTGAATTAAGAGATAAACCTATAGACATGAACAGAGTAGATAAGATTATAAACCAATACATGGGAAGCACTTAAAAAGATTAGTAAAATATTAAACATCATGAATCCTGATATGGAATAGGAGGTATTTCATGGGATTGATTACAGACATTCATGCACGCGAGATAATTGATTCAAGAGGGAACCCGACAGTTGAGGTTGAAGTCTTTCTTGACAGCGGAGCATTCGGCAGGGCAGCAGTGCCGTCAGGGGCATCAACAGGCAAAAGAGAAGCGCTCGAACTTAGAGACGGCGGAAAACGATTCCATGGCAAAGGTGTTATTAGTGCAGTCAGAAATGTTGTCAAAGAGATCGCCCCCGAACTCAGAGGGATTGACTCCCGCGACCAGGTATATATAGATAATCTATTAATAGAGATTGACGGGACTGAAAACAAAAGCAGGCTGGGTGCAAATGCAATCCTCGGTGTTTCTCTGGCTGTATGCAAGGCATCAGCAAACGAGGCGGAAACGCCATTGTATAGATATATCGGGGGATGCAATGCGAAAGAGCTTCCTGTCCCTATGATGAATATCCTCAATGGCGGCGCACATGCTGACAATAATCTCGACATACAGGAATTCATGATAATGCCGGCTGGATTTAAAGATTTTGCCTCAGCACTCAGGGCAGGAGCAGAAGTATTTCACAGCCTGAAAGGCATCTTAAAGAAAAAAGGCATGAACACTTCAGTCGGAGACGAAGGCGGATTTGCGCCTGACCTGAAGGGCAATGAAGAGGCTATCTCACTTATAATAGAAGCTATTGCGGCGGAAAACTATAAACCAGGTAAAGATATCTATATAGCTCTTGATGTAGCTGCATCGGAGTTCTACGCTCAAAAGGGATATAATTTCGAAGGCAAGATTATGTCATCAGAAAAAATGGTTTCATACTATGAAAAACTAATTGGGGAATATCCGATATCTTCAATCGAAGATGGCCTATCAGAAAATGACTGGACGGGATGGAAGATTCTTACGCAGAGGCTCGGCAGTAAGGTACAGCTTGTCGGAGACGATATATTTGTCACTAATACAAAAATAATTAAAAAAGGCATAAAGGAAGGCATAGCAAATTCTGTGCTGATTAAACTTAATCAGATAGGAACATTAACAGAGACACTCGATGCTATAGAGATGGCTAAAAGGGCTGGATACACAGCAATTATCTCGCACAGGTCGGGTGAAACAGAGGATACCACAATCGCTGATTTGACAGTTGCATATAACACAGGACTTATCAAGACAGGCTCCCTTGCAAGAAGCGAGAGGGTGGCTAAATATAACAGGCTATTGAGAATTGAAGAAGAGCTCGCCGATTCCGCTATATACAAAGGGATGGAAACATTTTATAATCTAAAGAAATGAATTCTAATAACCTTTTAAGGAAACAGGTTGTCTCTGAGATAAAAAAGAAGAGACTCATCATTTTTATCTTGATAGTTCTGAGCTTTATCTATCTGGGGCTAAACCTTCTTCTGGGAGATGCAGGGTTTCTAAGATACAGAGAGCTTCTTTCCAAAAAAACATATATTGAAAAAGAGATAGCTGAAGTTGAAAAAGAAAATATCCAGACAAAAACCAAGCTGAAATCTCTAAAAGAAAATCCGTTTTATTCGGAAAAATATGCCCGGGAAGAGTTCGGTTTAGCGCGCCCTGACGAGTATATATTTCAGTATGACAGATAGTCCCCTCTACATTGCCTTTCTCTGGCACATGCATCAGCCTTATTACAAAGACCCCTTCACAGGGATTTACAGACTCCCATGGGTAAGGCTTCACGGCACAAAAGATTATCTTGACATGGTTGAGATACTCGAAGGCTTTCCTGAAATAAGGCAGACATTCAATCTTGTGCCTTCATTGCTCCAGCAGCTTAATGATTACATAGAAAATAACGCAACGGATATTTATCTTGAGCTCACACTGAAAAAGGCCTCGGAGTTAACAGACACAGATAAGATATTTATACTCGAAAATTTCTTCCTTGCGAACTGGGACAATATGATAAGACCATTCCCACGATATTACGAGCTTCTGGTTAAAAGAGGTTTCAGTTTTGTAAAGGGAGAATTGACAAGGGCGATAAAATATTTTTCTGAGCACGACTTCCTTGACCTTCAGGTTCTGTTCAACCTGAGCTGGATAGATCCGATGTTCAGAAAAAATGACATGTTCCTCAGCGGACTTGTAAGAAAAGGAAAAGACTATACAGAAGAAGAGAAAAAACTCCTGATAGATAAACAATTCGAAATCCTTCGAAGAACAATCCCCAAATATAAAGAACTCTATGCAAAAGGACAGATAGAGTTATCTGCCTCACCATTTTATCACCCTATCCTTCCATTGCTATGGGACACAGACTCATCAAAGATTGCCATGCCCAACATAAGGCTGCCAAAAAAAAGATTCTCTCAGCCTGCCGATGCATTAAAACAGATACGGGATGCCATTGAGTATTTTGAGAAGATATTTGGCTATAGACCGGCCGGAATGTGGCCGTCAGAAGGCTCTGTAAGCGAAGATGTTTTAAGGGCAGTTAGTGCTGAAGGGATAAAATGGGTTGCCACAGACGAAGAGGTTTTAGCCCGCTCAATGGGTAAAGGGCTAAGAGATTCATCAGGTAATATCACAGAGCCTTCAATATTATACAAATCTTACAGCTTTGCTGACGTCTCGATTATATTCAGAGACCATAAACTTTCAGACCTTATAGGGTTTGTATATTCTGGTTGGAACCCTAAAAATGCAGCAGACGACCTGATAAACAGACTATTGCATATCCGATCTTCGCTTCCGGATAATAAACCATATCTTGTTTCAGTAATTCTCGACGGTGAAAATGCATGGGAACATTATAAAAATGATGGTCATGATTTTTTCAAATATCTGTATGAACGTCTGTCAGGAGAAAAAAGACTTAAGACCGTAACAGTGTCAGAATATCTGAAAACATATGACTCTGGAGAGAAACTCGGCAAGCTGCATGCAGGCTCTTGGATTAATGCAAATTACAGCATCTGGATAGGCCACGAGGAGGATAATCTTGCATGGGACTATCTCACTGACACAAGAGATGACCTTGCAATATTCGAAAAACTAAATCCTGATAAATCAATTGATGAGGCATGGAAGGCGCTTTACGTTGCGGAGGGAAGCGACTGGAACTGGTGGTATGGGGATGAGCATACAACAGAAACACAGGAAGAATTTGATGAACTATTCAGATTAAACCTGATGAAGGTTTATAGAGAAATAGGGAAGGAGATCCCTCCAAACCTTTTTGTCCCTGTACTCAGAGAAGACAGGTCTATCTTACCTGAAATCACTATCAGGGGCTTCATTAGCCCTAAAATTGATGGCATTGTCACCAGTTATTATGAATGGTATCAGGGTGCATATCTTGCTGTCGGAAAATCAGGCGGCAGTATGCATAAGGCAGAAAGCCTTATATCTTTTATCTACTATGGATTCAATCAGGATACTCTATTCTTAAGGGTCGATCCAAAGACATCCTTTAACGACTTTCCGCCTGAGACCGTCTTCTCTATAAATATCATCAGACCTTTTCCTTTCAGGATTAACGTTATACCAAAGGACAATTTTATTAACGCCGAACTCTTTGAAAAGAAAGATGAGATATGGGAAAAAATAAAGGATATGACTGAAGTTGCAATGCAGGATGTGCTTGAGATAGCCATACCATTCAAGGACATAAATGCAAAAGAGAAGGATGAACTGAACCTGTATATCGCTGTCTTAAAAGGCGAAGAAGAGATAGAACGCTGCCCGTGGAGAGGCTATATAAGCATAACAGTCCCGACGCCTGACTTCGAGGCGATAATGTGGTATTAGTCTTCGCCTGTCATTGTCCCAAAAATAGAGGATTTCATGAAAGCACTTATCCAGAGAGTATCTAAGGCAAGTGTAGAGGTTGACGAAAAAACCATCGCCACTATAAATAGAGGTCTGCTGATTTTCCTTGGAATAGAAAAAGGAGACACCGAAGATGAGCTCAGATATCTCATAAAAAAAATTTCCAATCTCAGAATATTTGAAGACAAAGAAGGAAAAATGAACCTCTCGATTCAGGACATAAAAGGGGAAGCGCTCGTTGTCTCCCAGTTCACGCTTGCTGCTGACTGCAAAAAAGGGAATCGCCCCTCTTTTGATAATGCAGAAGAACCGGCTAAAGCAAAACAGATGTATCTGAATTTTATTGAGGAGTTAAAGCATACAGGGATAAAAGCAGCCTCAGGTGACTTTGGTGCTTATATGCAGGTGCATATTATTAATGACGGGCCAGTGACGATAATGCTTGATACAAAAAATAAATAATTTCACACTAAACAAACAGCCTGATTTTTGCTATCATATATAAATCCTACGTTATGTCATCCTGAATTTATTTCAGGATCTCAAGAATGATAATTAAGAGATGCTGAAGCAAGCCAGCCCTGAAGAGATTCTGAACCAAGTTCAGAATGACACACTTTCAGGGTTCAGCATGACAGTTTAAGGAGTCGTCTTTATATGAAATACATAATCATAGGCAACGGCGTTGCTGGCACTACAGCAGCATCGAATATCAGGAAGTTAGACATGGAAAGCGAGATTACAATTCTTTCTGATGAGGCGTATCCGTTTTACAGCCGGATAAGACTTATGGAATTTATTGCAGGAGAAACAGATGAGAAGGGCCTTATTATTTATAAAGATGAATGGTACGAAAAAAATAATATAAAGTTATTATTGAACACACCAGCCTCAGAAATAGATAAAGAAAAAAAAGAGATCATTATCCCCTCCGGTCACAGGCTTAAATACGATAAGCTTCTAATAGCTACAGGAGGCCTCTCGTTTGTCCCGCCCATCCCTGGCTCTGACAAGCAAGGCGTATTTACATTAAGAACGATAAAAGACGCCTTTGAGATAAAATCCTATGCAGAACAAGCAAAAAAAATTATCCTGATAGGTGGTGGTGTTCTCGGCCTTGAGGTTGGCAACAGTCTGATTAAAACAGGTCATTCAGTCATTATAGTGGAATTCTTCCCACGATTGCTTCCGAGGCAGATGGACAGAGAAGGCGCTGAAATTCTCAACGCACAACTGGTAGGCATGGGACTTTCATTCTATCTAGGCGCAAAGACAAAAGAGATATTCGGAAATGATAAGGTCAAAGGTGTAAAACTCGAAGACGGCGCAATCATAGACTGCGACATGGTAATAATATCCGCAGGTGTTAGACCAAATACAGAACTCGTTAATAGACTGGGAATCAAATGCGACAAGGGGCTGCCTGTCAACGACAGGATGGAGACAGAGGTTCAGGATATATATGCAGCAGGAGATTTAATAGAACACAGAGGTTTTTTCTATGGTATATGGCCTGCGGCAGACAAACAGGGAGAAGTTGCCGGAATAAATATGGCTGGTGGAAATGCTGCTTATGCTGGATCAACTCCATCCAATGTTTTAAAGATTGTCGGCATAGACCTTATTTCTGCCGGCGATATAGACGTGGATGGTAAATACGAGTCAGTCATCCAGAACGATAAAGAAAAATTATTATACAGGAAACTCGTTTTGAAAGATAACATTATTGTCGGATGTATACTATACGGAAACACAGAAGATTGGAAAAAAATCAAAAAGGCAATTGATGAAAAAAGGGATATAAGTGCAATAAAAAAAGACCTTGAAGAATGGAACTTAGGAGTGTTGTAGTGGATATTTTCACCAAGATTGCAGAGAGGCGCATCAGAGAGGCAATGGAAGACGGGGCATTTGATAATCTCAAAGGTGAAGGCTTACCTCTGATATTCGAGGATGAGACATGGATACCCGAAGACCTGAGGCTCGCTTACAGGGTCTTAAAGAATGCAGGCTGTATCCCGCCGGAGCTTGAATTGAGAAAAGAGATAATCAATTTACGAGAACTGATAAACACAATAGATGATGACAAAGAAAGATTAAAAAGAATCAGGGAATTAAACTACAAAATCCTAAAGCTTAATACATTAAGGGAAAAACCTCTCGCCCTTGAAGCTTTCCCAGAATATGAAGAGAAGATAATTGAAAAATGGACCCGATAACACATAGTCTCGCAGGAGTAACAATTGCGCAACTCGGGTTTAAGAAAAAGGCAGCCTTCTGGGTGCTGCTTATATCATCCATTGCACCAGACGTCGATTATATAACACGATTCTGGGGGACAGATATATTTCTCAGATATCATCGTGGAATAACTCATGGAATTATTGCCCTGTTTACAATCCCTTTGATAATAGCCCTTATCTTCGGCTTCAAAAAAAGTTTTTTCTATTACTACTTCTTATCTTTTTTAGGATACTCAGCACATATATTGATGGATCTAACCAACCAGTACGGCACAAGGATTCTCTCGCCGTTGGATTGGAATCCATACGCCTTAGACATTACTTTTATAATAGACCCGTATATATCAATAGGGTTATTGCTATGCGTGATATTCTGCATATTTAATAGAAAGAAAGCAGTTGTTATTTCTGCCAGCACAATTATCCTTTTGCTTGTATACACTGGCGGCAGATACTACCTGCATAATAAAACAAAGGACTTCCTAAAAACACGGGTTGAGGCCAATACTTACAAAATATGCCCCCTGCCTAATGATTTTACGAGGTGGTGGTTTATTACAAAATCAGGCAGTGAAATAAAAACAGGTTTTGCTGACCTTTTTACACAGAGGATATGTATTCAGGATATCTTTACACTTACAGAAAAAGATCCGTTAATCGAACGTTCAAAAGATACCAGAGCAGTAAAAAATTTTCTTCGCTTTGCGAATTTCCCTTATCCTGAGATAAAAAAAGACAAAGACAGAACAATTGTCACATGGAGAGAACTTGCCTATTCATTCATGCCGGGGGATCATTTTATTGCAAAGGTTATATTTGATGAGAACGAGAAGATTCTCAAATCAGAGTTTAAATTTTAGGTGATCATCTCTGCTTCTTTATCAATGCCTGCCCTATGACATTCCTCTGAATCTGGTTTGTGCCTTCGTATATCTGGAGAATCTTAGCATCTCTCATCATCTTTTCAACAGGGTATTCCCTCATATAGCCTGAGCCTCCCATCACCTGAACAGCATTTACAGTGACCTTCATTGCAATATCCGTTGCATAGACCTTTGCCATGGCAGACTCCTTTGTTATGTCCTTTGCACCGCTGTCAATGTACCTTGCAACTGAATAAACCAATGCCCTTGCAGCCTCTGTCTCAGTAGCCATATCTGCAAGCATATGCTGCACTGCCTGAAAAGTGATAATCGGGTGTCCGAATTGAACTCTCTGTTTTGCAAACTTCACTGCTTCATCAAATGCGCCCTGCGCCACGCCTACACCCTGCGCACCAACACCTGCCCTTGAGTTATCCAGTGTCTTCATGGCAATTATGAATCCCATGCCTTCTTTTGAAAGAATATTTTCTTTAGGGATCCTGCAGTTCTCGAATATGAGCTCTCTTGTCGAAGACGCCCTTATCCCCATCTTCTCTTCTTTCTTGCCGAATGTGAACCCAGGAGTGCCTTTCTCTACTATGAAGGCCGACGCACCCCTTGCACCTTTTGTCCTGTCAGTCATTGCGATTATTGTATAAATCTCAGCCTCACCGCCATTGGTTATCCACTGTTTAGTGCCGTTAAGGACGTATTCATTCCCTTCAAGTTTTGCGGTCGTCTGAATGCCTGCTGCATCACTTCCAGCATTTGCCTCTGTGAGACCAAAGGCAACCAGTCTTTTTCCGGATGCAATATCAGGGAGATATTTCTTTTTCTGCTCATCAGAGCCAAAAAGGAGGATCGGATATGTGCCGAGTGCATTTGCAGCATAAGTTGTTGACACGCCAAGACATGCCCTTGATAGCTCCTCAACAGCAATGCACAATTCAAGGCTTCCTTTGCCTAATCCGCCATACTCCTCTGGTATGAAAAGGCCGAAAAGGTCTGATTGTGCAAGTACCTTCATTATCTCCCATGGGAATTCTTCCTTTTCATCAAGTTCCCTTCTTACAGGCACAACCTTCTCCTCTGCAATCTGCCTTGCGAGGTCTCTTATCATTATCTGTTCTTCAGTTAAGAAATAGTCCATTATCAACCTCCGGTTCTGAACAAGTTTAACGTTGAAAGTGAAAAGTTAAAAATTTTTAAACTCTTAACTTTAACTTTCATCTTGGAATGTAATTTTAGCAGAAAAATGAAAAAATTTGGAAGCTTAAAATCCTTGCAAATACAGGCTCTTTTAAAGGAAAATAATTATAGGGTAAAGATATACTATGAAAATCAAATGTCCTATATGCAAGAAAACAACAACATGGGAAGAAAATCCATGGAGGCCATTCTGTTCTGAAAGATGCAAGCTCATTGACCTCGGTAAATGGGCATCAGGGGAATACAGTATTCCAGGGGAAAAAACAGAAGAAGAGAAAAAGGATGAAAAGTGTAAAGTTGATGATCGGAAGATCAAAGAAGGAGGCGGGGCGTAATGTTTGAGCGGCTTTTTTGCCCGCAATTCTTGCAGCAAATATCAGATAATAGAAGCGGGCAAAACCTCGGAGGTCGGAACGACCGAGAATGAGCGAAAACATTACGCCCCGCCTTTCACAATTCGTGTATCTCATACAAAAAATATTGTTTTCTGTCTGTTTGTTGCTTCTTGTTTCATGCTCTCCGCATAACCGCATTCCCGGATATGTCTATTACCGTCTTAATACAAATCCCACCACCCTTGACCCGGCACTCATTGTAGATGTTACAGGCGGCTCAATCTCAGCAAAGCTTTTTAACGGGCTTGTAAGAATGGACAAGGACTTAAGCATCATACCCGACATCGCATCAAATTGGGAGATTTCGAATAACGGACTTGCATACAGATTTAAATTAAAAAGAGGTGTGAGATTTTCTAACAATATTTAGGTGAAGGCTAAAGACTTCAAATACTCTTTTGAGAGGATACTCAATCCTACAAACAGGTCTCCAAATACATGGGTATTTGACAAAATAAAAGGCGCAAAGGAATTCATGAATGGAGAGGCAAAAAATGTATCAGGCATAAAAGTTATCAATAATTATGTGCTTGAAATAACCCTTGATAAGCCATTCTCTCCGTTTCTCAATCTCCTTACTATGACTGCTGCTTATGTAGTCCCAGAGGATGAGGTAAAAAAATGGGGTGTTGATTTTTCATCCCATCCTGTTGGCACAGGTCCTTTTGTTCTTAAGCACTGGCTTCCAAACAGGGAACTACAGCTTGATGCAAGGAAAGATTATTTTGATAATGCCCCAAAGATAAAGGGTATTATTTATAATATAATCCCTGAAGATCTTACCACAATCACTGAGTTTGAACTCGGTAATCTTGATGTAGTAACAATCCCTGCCTTCGCATTCTCACGATTTAAAAAAGATAAAAAATGGGGAGGGCTGATGTCATCCATAGAAGGGATAAATACTTATTACCTTGGTCTTAACTGCTCACGAAAACCCTTTGACAACCCCGTTTTAAGAAAGGCAATGAATTATGCAATTGACAGGGAAAAGATATTAAAGACTGTTTACGAAGGCAGAGGAAGGATTGCATCAGGACCTGTTCCTGATTTGCTGAGAAAATGGAAAGCGCCTCCATCTTACGAATATAATCCCTCAAAGGCTAAGGAATTAATAAAGGCTGCTGGATATTCGAATGGCATTGAGGTTAATTTCTATATAACTCCAGACAATGAGATGGTCGATATTGCAGAGGTAATTCAATCATATCTAAAGGAAGGCGGGATTAAGGCAAATATCAAGCAGCTTGAATGGAGCGCGTACAAGGAGGCAATTAATAAAGGTGAGACTGATATGTTCTGGCTAAGCTGGTGGGCTGATTATCCTGACCCTGAGAATTTTCTTTTCCCGCTCTTCCATTCATCAAATCTGGGCCCTGCAGGTAACAGGGCAAGATATAAAAATCCCGCAGTTGACTCACTCATAGAAAAAGGACAGCATGCACGAACAGCAAAAGAAAGAGACATGTACTATGAAAAGGCAGAAAAGATGATAGTTAATGAAGCGCCATGGGTATTCTTCTGGCATAGGACAGACTTCACATTAAGACAGCCATGGATTAAAAAGTACCAGATATATCTTATTTACAGCATTGATAAGGGAACGGAGATAAGCTTGTAATAATAATCTAAAGTTCCGATTACCCCTCTCCCACTAAGGGGAGAGGATTTATTCGGATGTAAAAATAGTTTTCTTCAGCGCCACGTCTCAATAATAACCTTTATAGATTCCTTAGCTTCAGCAACGAGCTTAAACCCAAGTCCTGCCTCTGAAAGACTTAATCGGTGTGTAATCATATCCTTTACATTCACCCTCTGGGCTTTGATAAGCTCAATTGCGATTGCAAGGTCAGAAGGACTTGCACCGTAAGACGTCATAATCTTAATCTCATTGCGCCAGAAATCAGTAATCGGCACAGAGACGTTAATCCCGGGCTCTGGAACTGCAAAGAAAAGAATCGTTCCTCCGCTGTCAACAGACTGCAGCGCCTGATTGATTGCCGGCATTGCACCTGTGCATATTATCACGCAATCAGCAAGCCTGTTTTCATTGAGTTCTCTTACGCGCCTTGATACATTCTCACTTGCATGAATAGCATCATCTGCCCCAAATCGCAATGCTGCATCAAGCCTGTATTTATTAATATCAGTGGCAATTATCTTTCCTGCACCAAGTGCGCGGGCAAGATTTACATGAAGCAATCCTGACATGCCGCTTCCGATTACGAGAACGCTTTGCCCTGGTTTCAGATTCACAACCCTCTGTCCTCTCAATACACAGCCTAAAGGCTCAATAAATGTCCCTTCTTCGTAAGACATATTTTCAGGGAGGAGATAAACACCTCTATCAACATTTATCTCAGGGACGCGGAGATATTCGGCAAAACCTCCGGGGTCATAATTTGTCTTATGCAATGTCTCGCATGCAGTGTGATAGCCGCTCAGACAATAACGACATGTATTGCATGGCACATGATGGGATACAAAGACCCTGTCGCCTTTTTTATAATTCTTAACACCCTCCCCTGTTTCAACAATCTCTCCTGTGATTTCATGCCCCAAAACCCTCGGAGCTTTCTTAATCCGATACCATTCCATGACATCGCTTCCGCAGATTCCGCTTGCCATGACCTTGATAAGCAACTCGCCCTTACCTATCTTCGGAACAGGCATCTCTTCAACTCTCACATCCTTATTGCTGTAATACATTGCAACGCGCATAAAATCTCTCCTTAACAAATCCCCCTTTTCTAAAGGGGGACTGAGGGGGATTACTAAATAATACTCACTACCCTAATCGTCATTCCTGTGGAAACAGGAATCCATCTCATTTTTATAGTCCTCTGTTTTCGCAGAGACAGCGTCTGGATTCCCACTTTCGCGGGAATGACAGAAAAAGATGAATTATCAAATAATATACCATACAGACTGGAGACTTATTGCAAAAAAATAATAGCTATGCCATATTTAAGGCAGCTATTTAAGGAAATGAAAATTATAACTGCAAAGAATCTCAAGAATAGAACCGACAAGGTTATGCGGACAGAAGCAACAAAAGCTCTCGAAAAAACATCCATGCGCCCATTTGAAAAAGCATGGAGTGACATAGAAAACTCATTAAGAAAAACCAAACCGCATTTTAAAAATGCAAAAGAGGCAATGTCATGGACAAGAAGAAGATCCCTGTCTTCATAGATACCAGTATTCAAAAGCTGGGACGCCGCGCACTTTAAACATCTG
Organism: Nitrospirota bacterium; assembly: GCA_021824065.1. Taxonomy (GTDB): domain Bacteria; phylum Nitrospirota; class Thermodesulfovibrionia; order Thermodesulfovibrionales; family UBA1546; genus JAKALU01. Next base: position 17,984 of record JAKALU010000016.1, on the reverse strand, counting down.
CTTCCTGTGAAGACCATGACGCCTAAAGAGTTTTTGCTGTCAATGCAAAGATGAAGACAATTAATGTCTGCTCAGTTCTGCCTTGCTTGCAGTGACACCTTTCAGCTTTGACTTTTTACTCTTCAGACGAGCCTTAAGGCTCTTGTAAATCTCATAAGCCTTTTTGGGTGTTGCGCTGTCATGGACTATCGCCCTTACAGCCTGAATCATTGCAACAGGCGAATCTGACTGGAAGATATTCCTCCCCATATCAACTCCTGCTGCCCCGCGTGATACTGCACTATACGTTAACTCCAGTGCTTCAAGCTCAGGAAGCTTTTTACCCCCTGCCATAACTATTGGAACTGGACACGTCTTAACAACTTTTTCAAAACCTTCGCAATAATATGTCTTAACAAAATGCGCACCGAGTTCAGCAGCTATGCGACAGGCAAGTGCAAGATACCTTGCATCGCGCCCCATATTTTTTCCAACTGCAGTAACAGCAAGAACAGGGATTCCATAGCGGTGGCCTTCATCAATGAGTTTTGCCATGTTAAGGAGTGTCTCTTTCTGATTAGGAGAGCCGACATAAATTGAAATAGCTACTGCTGCCACGTTCAATCTTACTGCATCTTCCATTGAAACTGTCAGCCCTTCATTTGAAAGGTCTTCGTCAAGGATACTGTTTCCGCCTGACACCCTGAGGACTATGGGGGTACCAGTTGAAGGATCAATAGAGGTTCGGACAATCCCTCTTGTGGGCATTAATGCATCAGCATACGGCAACAATGGTTTAATAGTCTTGCCTGCATCTTCAAGACCTGATGTAGGCCCAAGAAAATATCCGTGGTCAACAGCAAGCATAACAGTCCTGCCGTCAGATTTAATTATCCTCGAAAGACGGTTTTTTAATCCCCAATCCAGCGTAGACATAACAAAATCCTCCCTTGGAAATTTATTTTTCCTTTTTATGTTCGAATAAAGTCTTAACCTCATTCATCAGTTCATTGATGTCCTTGAACTGTCTGTAAACAGATGCAAACCTGACATATGCAACCTTATCAAGCTCTCTGAGCGAAGACATAACCTCTTCGCCAACCCATGTGCTCGGTATTTCCTTTACGCCAAGGTTTATGAGTTTTTTCTCTATCGAATCAACAATCCCTTCAAGTGATTCTACGCTGACAGGTCTTTTTTCACATGCCTTTTCCAGACCTCTCAATATCTTTGGCCTGTCAAATGGTTCACGCCTCCCGTCCTTTTTTACAACCATTGGGACTACATCTTCAACGCGTTCGTATGAGGTAAAGCGTTTTCCGCACTTGAGGCATTCGCGCCTCCTGCGAATTGCATCGCCTTCCTTGCTTGTTCTCGAGTCAATCACCTTATCTTCAATATTCCCGCAAAAAGGACATTTCATAAATTAAATCCTAAACACCAAATTCCAATAACCAAATTCCAAAACCGTTTTAACCATTTGAATTTAGAATTTTGATATTGTTTGGCATTTTGGATTTCGGATTTAGAATTTAGCATTTCTTGTGTATTTAATATATCGGAAATCTCTCGCAGATGTTCTTTACCCTCTGCTTGAGTTCTTTCACCTCTGTCTCGCTTGCCCTGTTCTTTAATACCTCGTCTATTAGCTCTGCTATCTCAGCCATCTCAGCCTCTCCCATGCCTCTTGTTGTAACACACGGTGTGCCAAGCCTTATGCCACTGGTGATTGCAGGCGGACGTTCATCATAAGGAATTGCATTTTTATTCACAGTTACTCCTGCCATATCAAGTGCCTCCTCAGCCTCTTTACCCGTTATGCCTTTGCTTGTAAGATCAACAAGCATCATGTGATTGTCTGTTCCGCCTGAGATTATCTTGAATCCTCTTTTTATCAACTCTTCAGCAAGCCTCTGTGCATTCCTTATTACATTCTTCTGATAACCCTTGAACTCCTCAGTTAATGCTTCTTTAAGGGCAACTGCCTTTGCCGCAATAATATGAACTAAAGGCCCCCCCTGAATTCCCGGGAATATCATCTTGTCTATGGCCTTTGCGTATTCTGCCTTACACATTATCATCCCGCCTCTTGGGCCGCGGAGTGTCTTATGAGTTGTTGTTGTCACAAAGTCTGCGAAAGGCACAGGGGATGGATGGAGACCTGCAGCAATAAGCCCTGCGATGTGCGCTATATCCGCCATCAGATATGCCCCAACCTCTTTAGAGATCTCAGAGAATGCCTTAAAGTCAAGAGTCCTTGAATAAGCACTTGCACCAACGAGTATCATCTTTGGTTTGTTTTCTAACGCGAGCCTTCGCACCTCATCATAATCAATATAGCCTGTTTGCTTATTGACACCATACGCCACATTTCTATAAAGAATCCCTGAAAAATTAACAGATGCACCATGGGAGAGATGCCCTCCATGACTGAGATTCATTCCTAAAATCGTATCTCCGGGTTTAAGAAATGCAAAGTAAACTGCCATATTTGCCTGGCTTCCAGAATGAGGCTGAACATTGACATGCTCTGCTCCGAAAAGTTTTTTTGCGCGCTCTATGGCAAGGGTTTCAACAACATCTGCATACTCGCATCCGCCGTAATATCTTTTATTCGGATAACCCTCGGCATATTTGTTGGTGAATATAGATCCCTGAGCCTCAAGAACAGCAGCGCTTGCATAGTTTTCTGATGCGATGAGGAGAATCTTTCCCCTTTCTCTTTCTATCTCTTTCTGGATTGCTGCGTAAACATCGGGATCAGAGAATCTAAGTCTTTCAAAGTCCATGTTTTATAAATCGTTCCTCTATCAGTTTTATCTTATTAAGACGGTTTGCGTGTCTGCCGCCTTCAAACTGTGTGCTGAACCATACCCTGACAATTTCTTTTGCGAGGTCTTTACCTACGATCCTTCCGCCTATCACAAGGATGTTTGCATCATTGTGAAGCCTGCTCATTTTTGCTGTAAACAGGTCATTGCAGAGAGATGCCCTTATATTGGGAACTTTATTGGCAACAATGGACATCCCTATACCTGTACCACATATCAATATTCCTCTGTCAACTTTTCCGGTTGAGACTTCTTTAGAAACTTTTTCTCCAAAATCAGGATAGTCCACAGACTGCGGGCTGTCTGTGCCGAAGTCAAGACACTCTATATCCATCTCGGTCAGAAGAGAGAGAATCTCTTTTTTAAGCTCTATGCCGGCATGGTCACTGCCAATCGCTACTTTCATTCTTACTCCGGATAAGTATCTTATCTGAGATTTTAAGTGTAAGTCAAGAATACCGAAGGAAACTCCTAACTGATTGACATCATTTACTAATTATGATAGTTTTAATATACGAAGATGTCTGATAAAGCAGCAATAATAAAAGAAGCCCAGAAGTATCTTGCGAGGGGGCAGGTAGATAAGGCAATAGCTGAATGGGAAAAACTTATAAAAGAGGCCCCTGACGCCAATACTTATAATACTATCGGAGATCTATATCTTAAAAAAGGCGATAAAACTCCTGCTATAGATTCTTTTCATAAGGCAGCACGTTTTTTCAGAGAAGAAGGATTTTCTCTAAAGGCATTAGCCCTCTATAAAAAGATATTAAATATTGACCCTTCAAACACTGACGCCCTATATGCCCTCGGAGAGCTCAGCGAGGAGAAAGGACTTACAACCGATGCCATAAAATACTATCTTGCCAGCGCAGATATCCTCTCCAAAGAAGGCAAAAAAGATGCGCTGTTGAAAACTTACGACAGGATACTTAACCTTTCCCCATCTAACATCCCTTTAAGAAATAAGGTTGCAGAGCTTTTTATAAAGGAAGGGCTTCAGATTGAGGCAGCAAAAGAATATCTACACATAGCAAGATTATACGATGATAAAGATGATTTCAACAACGCAAAGGGGTATTTCAAGAAGGCTCTGGAACTTCAGCCTAATAACACAGGGGCATTGCTTGGCCTGAGTTCCATATGTGAGAAAACAAACAGAATAGAAGAGGCGATTGAACATACAAAAAAGGCAGTAACACTTTCCCCTGACGATACCGAGCTGTTATTGAAATGTGCACAACTTCTGGTTAAACAGGAGTCTTTTGCAGATGCAATGCCGTATATATCAAAGGTTATTGAGTCAGAGCCATCAAATATGACAGCGAGGAAACTGCTTGGAGAGATATATCTGCAGGAAGGGGATAAACAAAAGGCGTGGGAAGAGTATAGCAAGGTGATAGATGAAATGGTATTTGATGAAAAGATTGATGAGGCTATAAATACCCTGATATTGTTTAAAGATATCGAGCCTGTGGAAACAAGGAAAAAACTCGTATCGCTTTACAAGCAGAAAGGAGACGCTGAAGCTGCCTTTGCTGAACTGGTCGTTTTAGGCGATACCTTTATCCTTTCCGATAACGGGATGTTAAAAGAGGCGTTGAATTGTTACAGGGAGGCCTTACAGATACATCCTGACGACGCTGCATTGCAGGAGAAAATAACTGACCTCGAAAGGGAGTTGGGCGAAGAACACATAACAGTAAAACATGAAAAGCCAGCTGAGGAGGCCTTGGCAGAGGCGGATATATTTTTCAGATATGGTCTTTATGAGGAGGCAAAAACACTCCTTGAATCTCTTAAAGTTCGGGTACCAGAAAATATCGATGTCCATGCAAAGCTTAAATCTTTATATATAGACACAGGAGATAAAGAACAAGCAGTGACCGAATGTCTTATCCTTGCAGAACTTTACAATAGAACTGGTGACATTGCACAACGAGAAGGGGTTCTCAAAGAGGCAAACGAGATAAACCCTGAGGACCCGAGATTGCTCGAAAGGGCAGCTATGCCGCCCTCAGCAGAATTTGTATCGCCTATCTCGGAAGAGGCTATATCGGGTATAAATATTGAAACCTACAGTGAGGACTTGGCAGAGGCAGAGTTTTATCTGAGGCAGGGACTACATGAGGAAGCAAAAACAATATACCAGAAACTCCTTAAACTTTTTCCTGATAACACTGAAATAATGCAGAAACTTTCATCTATAGAGGTTCAGGCACGAGAAGAAGTTGCTGAAAAAAAAGAGCCGGCTGAAGAGTTTGTGAAGCCGGTAGAAGAGGTTATTGAAAAACCATCGAAAGAATTTGTAGTTCACGAGATACTCGAAGCACATGAAGCCCCGGAGCCTACTTTGGAAAGTGATGTCCTCGACATTTTTGAGGAATTCAAAAAGGGAATTGAAAAGGAATTAGGAACAGAGGATTCAGAGACGCACTATAATCTCGGAATTGCTTATAAGGAGATGGGGCTGATAGATGATGCAATAAGGGAATTCCAGATATCCAAGAATGACCCCAAGAGATTCATTCAGTCAATAAATATGCTTGGAATATGTTACATGGCAAAAGGCCTTTTTTCTCTCGCGATTGACTCTTTCAACAGTACGCTTGAGAAGATAGAAACAAAAGATGAGTCATACTGGGGTGTGAAATATGATCTCGCAGAGGCACACGAAAAAAACGAGAACATTAAAGAGGCGCTCGAAATCTACACAGAAGTGTACGGTTGGAATTCAAAGTTCAGAAATGTTGCAGAGAAGATTAATCTATTAAAAGTAATGTCCACAAAACCATCGGAAAAACCAGTAATATCTGAAAAGCACAAGGCAAAAAAGGAGAGAGTCTCTTATCTATAGTCTATGGATTATCTTGAGTATTACAATCTGAAAGAACACCCCTTTTCGAATGTTGTAGATAATAGGTTTTACTACAAAGGCACACAGCATTCGGAAGCACTGGTAAGGCTGAAATACGCAATAGATACCAAAAAAGGGCTTGCCGTCGTTATCGGGGACATCGGCACAGGCAAAACTACGCTTGCACGCAGACTTCTTGAGGAGCTTGATGAGAGTGTATATGAGGCGATTCTTCTCGTTGTAATCCATTCAGCGGTAAGCGCTGACTGGCTGCTGAAGAAACTTGCCATACAGCTTGGCGTAGCAGATGTAAAAGAGGACAAGGTTGAACTTTTAAGCCAGATATATAAAAGACTCTTTGAACTGGGTGAACAGGGAAAGGCAGCAGTGGTTATTATTGATGAGGTACAGATGCTCAAATCAAAAGAAATAATGGAAGAGTTCAGGGGACTATTGAATATGGAGATGCCCGAAGGAAAGATGGTAAATTTTATATTTGTGGGATTACCCGACCTTGATAGCGTTCTGTCACTCGATGAGCCTTTAAAACAGAGGGTGGCTGTAAGGGTAAGGTTAAAGGCATTCTCGGAAGATAGTACAAAAGAGTATATAAAACACAGGATGCATGTTGCCGGCTGCCCCAAAAACCCATTTACAGATGCCGCAGCGAAGGCTATATTCCAGTATTCAAATGGAGTTCCACGTTTGATAAATACTATATGTGATAATGCCCTTCTCGATGGATATTTGTTTAAGGCGAACTCAATAGATGAGGCGATTATAAAGGCTGTTGCTGTTGATCTTGGGCTTAATGAGGGATAAACCCCGTTAGAAAAGGGGCAATTTAAACTTTATCTTCATCAAGGAAATAACAATTCTAATCTATAGCGCTTTGCTCCACAGAAGGGCTTTCTAACGGGGTAAAGGAAATACTCTTAATCTGCAGTCTTACAACGTATCTTGAAAGTTCTATCCTCATCTTAGACGGATACCAGAATTGCCCGATGCTCATCGGGTCTTCATAGAAAATCCGGAGCTCTCTGCCATTGTCGAGTTCTATTGTCTGATATTTTGGCAGCATTGTTTTCTTGTCAATCACAATCCTCTGCCATGAATTCCTGAGTTGACATATCCCGTTTTGTTCTTCCACTTCATAGTCCTTTATCGTCCACCAGAGGATGCTATTACGTAACCCATCTACGAGTATTAGACTTCTATTCCTGCTTAACTCGGGATTACTTTTTATTACGCCATCCGCCTCGGTTACCTCTGCCACAAGAAATCCCAGAGAGTAGATTCTCAAATCCAGAGTCTTATCTGTAAGTTCAAGTGCGGCATCACCGGTCATTGAGCTGTCACCTTTTTCAAACTCTACAGAGAATGTTGCCTCAACACCTTTTATGGCGCTTCGTTCAGCAATAACTGTACTTACATCAACCCCTCTATAATCAGGCAACTCGACTCTTTTAGCTGTGCAGGATAAAGTGGACAGTATAAAGCAAGTAGCGAATAGTCTCTGCAGAGCCCAGAGTCCAGAGCCCAGAGCCCAGACTTTTTTTATCTGTGTTCTGTGTTCTGTGTTCTGACTTCTGTATTCTATATTCTGCTTACCGTATTTCAGTACTTTCAAGCGTATCCTCAACATCTTTTACCCCGATTATTTCAAGCCCGAAAGATTCCTTTAACCTGTCAGAATTGGTTTTAGACATTATCGCTTTCTTAAACCCTATCTTTGCAGCCTCCTTAATCCTCTGCTCCGCATATGCAACTGCCCTTATCTCACCTGAAAGACCGACCTCACCGAACATAAATACCTTTGGGTCAACAGGTACCTCTCTGAGCGAGGATGCTATAGTTGTTATAATCCCCAGGTCAATTGCAGGTTCTACTATTTTGAGTCCGCCAACAACGTTTATAAATATATCCATCCCCCCCAGATGCAGACCTGCCCTTTTCTCAAGCACAGCTGTCAGAAGATTCACTCTGTTAAAATCTACTCCGATGCTTGTCCTCCTCGGCATTCCGAATGTTGTTGGTGAGACCAATGCCTGAATCTCGACCATCAGAGGTCTTGTGCCTTCTATGCTTGCAATAACTGTTGAACCAGAGACATTCAAAGGTCTCTCCGAGAGAAATAATTCGGAAGGGTTTTCTATCTCAGAAAGTCCTGCATCTGTCATCTCAAATACACCTATCTCATTTGTTGAACCAAATCGATTTTTAACTGTCCGTATTATCCTGTAAGGATGCCCTCTATCTCCCTCAAAGTAAAGGACCGTGTCAACAATATGTTCCAATACCCGGGGGCCTGCAATCGCACCTTCTTTCGTCACATGCCCAATTATGAATACAGGGATTTCAGATTTTTTAGCAAAAAACATCAGCCTTGCTGCGCACTCCCTTACCTGACCGACAGAACCAGGTGCTGAAAGTATCTCCTCTGTATACATTGTCTGTATCGAATCAATGACAATCACTCCGGGGCTGAGTTCCGAAGCTGCATCAATAATACCCTCAAGTGATGTTTCAGCAAGAAGGACTATCTTATCCGAGTCTATTGAAAGTCGTTCTGCCCTCAGCTTTATCTGCTCAGGTGATTCCTCGCCAGATACATAAAGTGCACTTTCGTATTTTTTTGAAAGCCCTGATATTGCCTGAATGAGGATTGTTGATTTTCCAATCCCCGGATCGCCTCCAACAAGGATTACAGAGCCTGGGACAACACCGCCACCGAGAACCCTATCAAGTTCTTTTATGCCAGTTGTCGTCCTTTTTTCTCTTCCGCTGATGATTGTATTTAATGGCTGGAGTTCAGACCCGCCCGAAGGTTTTCTGCCGGGCCTGCTCTCTTTTCTCTCTTCAACGAGCGTATTCCATTCGCCGCAATCAGGGCATTTGCCAAGCCACTTAGGGCTCACATATCCACATGCCTGACACCGATAAAAAGTTTTTACCTTAGCCATATTATGTTTGCATTATAACCCTGCTAAAGACTAATTAACAAGAGGTATGCAGGTTGATAGAATTTTGCGGTTGCGACAAAAAATTATACGGCAGAATCAAATTAATAGTGAAGAAACTAAAACCATTAATACGCAGGAATATTTTCCTCATCTGAGATCTTGCTGCCTCTCTTCTCCTCCAGCACAGCGCTTGCTTCAAGGAGAAGGTGCATGGTGTCCACAGTGACATTGGTTTCGCTCGCGACCTGACCGTGCATAATACAAAATCTTCCCGTCCCCCATTTGATGAGCTCAAAGAAAGCATCAGGCCCTCTAAGATTTCCTGCAGATGCATACACTATCTTTCCGTGAAGGAGATAGATTATACCCTTCACCTGTTCTCTGGTTACCTCCACTTTGGCGGTTTTTATCCCCAAACTCAGTATCTGAATTATATCTGTTAGGCTGAATTCTTCAAGGCTTCCAGTAAGCCCGCAGACTTCTCCACGGGTTGGTGGTAGTGGCAGGGCTTCAAAAAGAAGATTTCTAATCTTTAATGTAAGTTTATTTACATTCACCGGTTTTGAGATATAATCTACATTGCCATTGAAGTGAGTTGGGTAGTCCTTGTCAGGAGTAATGAGCAGAAACCGCTTGTTGTTGGCCGCTGTTATCTGCTGTGCAGCGTTATAAAATCTCATGAAGACATCGGGATCCAGGGACTCTACATCGGCTATGATGAGGTCAGGGCGTTTCTGCCTTACATACACTATGGCATCAATGCTGCTTGTGACATGGGTTACATCCATTTCATCAGGGGCAGTGCTTAACTTTATCAGAGCTGCGACATTGGAATCCCGCTCAAATATAAGAACGTTCTTTTTTGGGGCCGTTTCTGAAGGCTCTTCTTTTATTACTGAAAGAAATATTTCCACAACTTCGGGGTCAAACTGGCTGCCTGCGTTCTTCTTAATCTCCTGAATAGCCATGTCCTTAGATAAAGCCTTTCTATAAGGTCTGTCTGTTGTCATCGCATAGTAGGCATCTGCTACACCAAGGATACGGGCTCCAATGGATATCTGCCTGGCCTTAAGCCCCAGAGGATAACCTTTACCGTCATAACGCTCATGATGCTGACTGATTATAGAATCCAGATTCCACGGGAATTTGACTTGCCTGAGAATCTGCATTGTGTGAATTGGATGCTCTCTGACGGGAGTTAGTTCGCTCTGGTCCAACCTTCTGTTCCCCTCTAAGATTTGATGTTGAATCCCCACCATCCCTAAATCCCTGAGGAGCGCTGCCATCTGAATAGACTCTATCAGGTTTTCTTCAAGAGCCATCCTAATGGCTATTTTTCTGGAAAGCTCTGCCACAAGATGGTCATTGTTGAAAAAATACCTGTCATTGACCTCGAATATCTGTAAGAGTCGGTCTGTAAGTGAGTAGGAAAACTGCTTGAGATCTGTCAGTTCTCTGCGAAGTATCCCCCCGGTCTTTATGTAGTCATGGATGAGATTAAGGAATTCCCGAGTGTTGATGGGGAATTCTTTATCCTTTTCGGAAAATGGAGGGATAAGGATGGTGCTTACGCCCGGCCTTATCTTATCCACTAATGCTCTGAACTCTGAACCATCCATCCCTTCGATATCCCTGCTGGCTAACACCACTCCTATGTCTTCTTTTCGAAGGATGTTCAGGGCTTCAAGCGCATGGGGGGTATCAAAAACCGTGCATTCCTCAGGCCTCAATAAACCTCTGAGAAACCGTCTCTCCCTGGCGTTTTTATTAAAGATTAAAATGCCCTTTGAGCTGCCCATAGCTTAACTTTACCATAACTGTAGCATATGTCAATACTTAAAACTACAGCCGTAATCAGCTTGGAATCGCCGCCCAACAACTGGGAAAAGGGAGTCCCCATTTTCCCCCCACTGGTGACACCATTTGTGTTATACACCCTGCTCTTTCAATTTCTTCATTATCTGCTCATATTTCTCAGCACCAACACACTCCTTAGCTCCAGGACACCATAAGATACATGATGCCTTCAAATCCCGCGTTATTGTCTTTCTGCATCCCTTGCATGTAGTTTCAGCCTCATCAGTCCAGATCTCGTTCTTGCACCCGCAAAAGATGCACTCCAGAGGTTCTGGATACGGATTTCTTATTTCTCTACTTCCAGGACAGCTTTCTTTCATGATTATATTTTAGCAGATGAGGGGATAGGAAAATATGAGGCAAATCATATTTGATAAATAACATGCAGGATATGGCATTTTACCGGCTGTCCCTTCCTCACTGCAGCAATACTAAATGTTAATATATAAAAAACCTTAGTGAGTTCGAGGTCAGGATGAGATTATTTCTGCTGATTTTTTTCTTGCTCTATGGAGCGTTTCATCTATACGCATTCCTAAAGGCACGTTCAGCCCTTGCCTTCAATCCCTTCACGGGAGCTATGCTGGCTCTGTTCATGGCCATTATGATTTTAGCACCGTTTATTATCCGTTTATCAGAAAAATCAGGTCTTGAATTTTTCGCCCGCCTGATGTCATACATTGGATACACATGGTTGGGACTCCTCTTCTTATTCATCTCCATCAGTTTATGTATTGACCTTTACCGTCTCATTATTTACTTTGCCGGATTCGTTCTGAAAAAGGATTTTTCCTTCATTAATGTGCCTATTAGATATGCCTTCTTCATACCACTGGGCATTTCTATAATCATTGCTCTTTATGGCTATTTTGAGGCAAAGAATATTAGGACAGAAAAATTAACAATAGAGACGCCAAAAATTTCAAAAGAAATAGGAAGCCTGAAGATAGTCCAGATATCTGATGTCCACTTAGGATTAATAGTCAGAGAAAAAAGGTTAAAGAGAATCATTGCTGAAGTGAAAAAGGCAGTGCCTGACATCCTGATATCAACAGGAGACCTTGTGGACGGACAGATTAACGAGCTTACAGGTCTTGCTAAATTATTAGGGGAGATTAACCCTAAGTATGGCAAGTTTGCCGTAACAGGGAACCACGAATTTTACGCTGGACTTGAACAATCTCTACGATTAACAGAAAAGGCGGGTTTCAGGATTCTAAGAGGAGAAGGCTTAACTGTGGCAGGAATCAATATTATAGGCATTGACGACCCTGCTGTTGAATATTATGGCCTTGCAAAAAGAATTTCTGAAAAGGAATTGCTTTTAAAATTTGACCAAAAAAATTTTACATTATTTCTCAAGCACAGGCCACTTCTGGACAAGAATTCTATAGGTCTTTTTGACCTTCAGGTTTCAGGCCATATACACAGAGGTCAGATATTCCCCTTCAGCATCATCACTGCACTTTATTATCCTGTGAATTCAGGAGTCATAAATCTGCCGAATAATGCTTTTTTCTATGTCTCCAGGGGTTCAGGGACATGGGGACCACCAATCAGATTCCTTGCACCTCCTGAGGTGACACTGATAGAGCTAATTCACAGGGAGTGATAGCTGAAAATTATGCGAAATATAGTGCGAAAATATAAGGTACGGGATAAACTCCAGCAGGTATCCATGGTTCGACAAGCTCACCATGCTTTTTAAGACATCCTGATCCTGTCGAGGGATTCCGTGTCAAGCACGGAATGACAAACTCTATTTTCGGTCAATGACAGACAAAAAGGCTGCGATAACCCTTGCTACTTCACAATCTCGGTCCCTATCCCCTCTTTCGTGAATATCTCAAGCAGGAGGCAGTGAGCAATTCGGCCGTCAATGATATGGGTCTTGGAAACTCCATCTTCAATGGCCTTAATGCAGGCACTCACCTTGGGGATCATACCTCCTGAAATAGTGCCATCAGAGAGTAGTTTCTTGATATCCTTTTTCTTGAGGGTTGAGATTGTATTTCCTTTTTTATTCTTTATGCCAGGCACATCTGTAAGGAGTATAAGTTTTTCAGCCTTAAGTTTTGAAGCTACGGCAGAAGAAACAAAATCAGCATTTATATTCAGTGTTTCTCCATGCTGACTTATTCCGATAGGAGATATAACAGGTATGAATCCTTCTTTCTCAAGACTCTCCAATACCTGTGAGTTTATGTCTGTTACTTCTCCAACAAGACCAAGGTCAATTATCTCTTCGACGCCTGCCTCAGGCGAGGTTTTTTTTATGACCTTTTTCTTAGCCTTTATAAGTTCCCCGTCCTTCCCGCTCAGGCCAATTGCCTTTCCCCCGTGTTTATTTATCAGAGAGACTATCTCTTTATTCACAAGTCCGCCGAGCACCATCTCAACGATGTCCATCGTCTCTTTGTCTGTAACGCGTTGACCCTGGATAAAGATTGGTTTCTTCCCCATCTTCTCCATTGTAGAGCTTATCTTAGGTCCTCCTCCATGCACAATAACAGGACGGATTCCTATAAAACTCAAAAGCGCTATATCCTGTGCAAATGCATCCTTTAAAGACTCCTCAACCTGTGCAGCACCGCCGTATTTTATTACAAATGTCTTACCTGAAAAATTCCTGATATACGGCAATGCCTCGATTAAAACATTCGCCTTAGTGATTATGTCTTTCATAATAGCTCCATTACAGATAAGTATGAGATGTCAATTCTTTTTCATAGGTGGATTTTATACCAAAAACGAAATTTTTGGTAGAGGAGAGGGATTACTATGAAGATTTCACCTGCTTATGCGCCAGTATCAAGTCTCGAAACTGATATCGAACACTACACGTAGTCCGTAAATAATACGGCTTTAAAAATGCTTATTCCATTGCATGTTTTGTTGCAAGTTTATTAAAAAAGTGTAACGATTATGTTATAAAAATCTTTATCAAACGGGGAGGTTATATCTTATGCGTAAGTCAGGCATATCAAAATATGCGTTTCTGGCAGTCTTGTCTGCATCGCTCTTTTTGTATCCTCTGCTCCTGTCAACACAGGACATTAGCGGAGCGGAGAGTAACAAAGGCAGGGTCGTCGAGATAAGGAGCGGGAACCTTGAGCGCTTTACTGATGGGTTATGGAGGCCGCTTAAGAAGGGGAATGCTGTCTCTTTTGGTGACAGGTTGAGGACTGATAAAACAGCTCTGGTCATAGTTGAGTTGCCGAAAACAGGCAGGTTCGTGATTGGCCCGGATTCGGAAATTGAACTTGGAAAACAAGACAAAGACTTCAGGGCGAATATGGCAAGGGGCGAAGTATGGATGAAATCCAATCTTCCAAAAGGTAATAAAGCGGCTATTACTACATGAACAGAAATATTGGTTGTAAAGCAAGTTTAAATGTGATATGTTCTATAAAAAAAATTTGGAGTAGAACAATGAGAATAATAATGAGGTTTAGTATAGTTTTTCTGCTGCTTTGCTTCTTTTTTGGCATTTCGTTTGCTCAATCTGATGTTGACCTTTGTTTTAACTATCTCAAGGCTGGTGATTATCAAAGGGCAATTGAGGCTGGCAAAAGGGTTGTAAGATCTTACGGATGGCTTGTTGATTCCTATTTTTGCCTCGGCATTGCTTATGATGCCGCAGGCGAGCTTAATCTGGCATTGTCTTCTCTTAAGGAGGCAGAAAGACTTGCAAAGGTCAAAAAAGATCTTGCTGTTATTTATAATCGCATAGGCATAGTTTATAACAACATGGGTGATCCTGATAATGCATTGCTTTATTACAACAGGTATCTTTCTCTAAGCAAAGAAATAGGCGATAGAAAAGGTGAATCAACCGCTCTCAATAATATTGCATCAATTTTTGAGCAGAAAGGAGAGCTTGACAAAGCGTTAAGTTATTATGAAGATTCTTTGAAGTTTAAGGAAGAAAAGGATAAAGCAACCACACACAATAATATAGCGATTGTTTACGATAAAAAAAGCAATTATGAAAAAGCGATTTCTTATTTTCAAAGGGCGATTAAAATATATGAGCGCTATGGGGATTATGATGGCACAGCCAAAGCTATACTCAATATGGGCGATACATACAGACGAATGAAAGATTTTTCACAAGCAGAGTATTATTTAAACGAGGGACTGAAAAGGATAGTAAAAGTAGGCAACAAATATTGGGAAGCAACAGGGTATTATTATCTTGGCTGGTTTTATGGAGATAAAAAAGAGATACCGAAAGCAAAGGATTATTTTAAAAAGGCATACAATATCTTTGAGGCGATAGGCGCAAAATCCTCAGCCAATGAAGCACTTTACAGTTATGTTCTTTTTGAATCGCTAAGACCAAAAACTTTATATGCTGGCATTGAAATAGGCTCAAAAGGTGTAAAAGCAATGGTTATTGAGCTATCGCCTGCCGATGAAGAAGGTATTTACAACACGGACACAAAAATGAGGAAATCAATCAACACAGGAATTATTTCTAATGTTGTAAAGACTGGCCTGTTTTTAGATTCAGCGATTAACGAGACTGCTTTAGCTGTAAAAGAACTATTATATGAAATAAAAGACAAGTATGGTGTCTTGGAAACGAACATTTTTATTGTTGGAAGTAGTGGATTGTTACAGGCAAAAAATAAGAACAAGCTTTTAGAAAGAGTTTATGAACAAACAGGCAAAGAAATGGGTTTTATAAGTGCTGAAAAAGAAGTCTTTTTCAATATTCTTGGAAGTATTCCAGAAAAGTACCGCTCATCGGCTTTGTCTTTAGACATTGGCAGTGGCAACACAAAAATAGGTTTTATAGAAAATTTAGGAGATTCCTCAAGGACGGTTTCTATAGAAATACCTTTTGGTACAGTGTCATTTACAGACACAATACAGAAAGAGGCCGGAACAAAAGAAAAATTTGTAGCGATTAGCAAAAGATTAAACAAACTAATTACAGATAAAATTGATAATGAAGCTCAACGGAAACCGGTGTTAAAGAATCGATCTCCTATTTTTATAGTTGGTGGTATTGTTTGGGCTATGACAACGCTCTTATATCCAGAAAATCAAGACAGTTTTGTTAAACTGACCGCATCCGATATAAATAGGTTTTATGTCTCTCTTGCCAAAAACTTGGAAGGCGTTCTAAATCCTGACCCTTCAAAGATAAAAGATAATACAATACGAGAAGAGGCTTTAAAGCAGATACAGGCAGTAAAAGATACCTTCACAAACGAAAATCTTATTGCTGGGGCAGAAATTTTGAAAGCAACCTCCGATAAACTTAATTTTAAAAACAAAGAATTATATTTTTCTCGCTATGGAAGTTGGTTATGGGGATACATTGCTGCTGGTGGCGTTGAGATTGAAGATAAAAAAAGAGGAATTTTAAGGGATGAACCTAAAAAACCTGAAAAAGTAAGATTATAGAGTCCCTCCACATTCACAAAATGGATCCGCTCACCAGAGAATACGTATTTTAAATATAGAGTGGCTTACCCTTACCTTGACAGCAATGGATGTCTCATCTTAAGATTATGTGTAAAAATATCCTTCCTACTTTAACGAGAGGAAGGTATAATATATGGTCTGTAAGGAGGTAAGTAACAAAAACGATGAAATCAAAAAAATATGCAATTCTTATCTTTTTAATATTATATGTAGTGATAATAATCAGTTCTTTAGCTATAGCTGCAGAAGACAATGCCAACAAATTGACTTTGGAAGAGATCCCTATATGCAAAGAGCTAAAAATAGTTACATTTAAGTACCCTAAAAATATTTTTGGCAGAAATACAGATGCAAAAGATGCGATTGATAATATAATAGATTCATTGCTTAACTACACAAAAAATAGTAAGTTTAATGTAGTTGAAGAAAGACCAAAGGCAGTGTCATTTTTGTTGCCTCTTATTCCTATATCAGAGGTTAAAAGCAGAATTCTTGCTAAGAGGGGGACTGCAGAGACTATAAACATCAGATATGAAAGAATGAGATGGAGAGGAACTACATATGGAGATCGTATGTTTGAAGATATCAATTCGTTTATGGACTTCTCAATTCCTTATGCTACTTCCGAACAAGAAGATTACTACCTTTTTCAATTTGCATGCCCTTCCTCTGCTGTATTTCAGAATAATTCGGGGTTGCCTTTATATAATAGAAAAGACTTTATAATTCAAGATTTTCTGGAGATTTTTAATTATATTAACACTATGGTAGTAAAGCAAAAGATATCTGGAGAATTTGCCACCAATTATCCAGCAGAAAGTGTTTTTGCAAATTTCAAGAGGTTAGTTAAGGATTTTGTAGCCAAAAAAGATAAATTGGAAGGCAGTTATTGGACTAATATAGGTGGCAAATCACAACTTATTACAGTTGAAATCTTTCCTTATAGAAGTGGATCGAAAGTTGTTTATAAGATTATTGGCCGTGAAAGCAAAGACCATTTTGTTGAAGTTTTATCTAACGGAACAGTTAAAGGAGACATTTCTAATGTTGAGAAGGAAATTATAAAGATTGCAAATGACTGAGGCAAGTATTATTTACTATAAAGAAATCTCACAGCTTGCTTCAATAGTGTCACCCCCGTAAAAGTCATGGGTGATCTATAATTGCGTAAGAACGGGTAAAATTGTTTATGAATACTATTTTAATAAATGGAGGGACGAACAAATGAGTGGTATAAAAAATTTTTTTTCAACTTTAATTATAGCCTTAAGTCTTGTATCATGTGTTAGTTTGTCTGAGAGTGGGAAAAATGTTAAATACACATTAGAAAATATTGAGCCACCAACTAACTGTTTTTTGCTTGGAGAAGTGTCAACATTTCCTTTTGACTATGCTACGATTGAAGAGGTGTTAACATCTCTAAGAAATAAAACAGCTGAAAAAGGTGGAAACTATTTAATTCCTGAGATAGAAGAAGTGGGGTCCATCATTAAAGGATCGTCTGCAATATGTCGCGGCAAGACAACAGTTGCAAGATATCCTTGTCACTATAAAGGGTCCGGGAAAGTATATTTGTGCAAAACTGATCCCCCTCAGAAAAGTAATTAAAATAGACCACGCAGTACTATATGTATTTTTAATCACAAGAAGAGATAAGAGAATGCGATATCATCTCTGAATTTTTTTATTTTTTAGTATGAGGAGGCAACCGTGGTTAAAAAAACCTTAAGTTTATTATTCACAGTATGTTTTCTTGTCTTTATTGCGGGAAAAACCCAGGGACGCTTCCTGGTTTTTGACCCCGATCCTTACGCTGCTTTGAGCGGCCTTATCCTGCTGAGAATCTTTTTGTTTTCCTTCTGAGCAAGCCAGAGTCCATAGAGCAGAAGTCCAGTCGCCACAGGCGACTCTACGCTGCCGCTGCGAGAAGCTCAAAAGTTCAGACTTGACAACCACTGATTGCCTCTGCTATTGTAATACAAAGTAATACCACAAAGGAGGTGGCGATTATGCCGTCAAGGCAAAGGGTTGTTATGACATTGTCTGTTCCGCCGGATA
>JAKALU010000128.1 GCA_021824065.1 Nitrospirota bacterium | reverse complement strand
GTAGGCATGAGCGGAGTGGTTGATTCCTCTATAACAGAATATCTTCTAAAAAAAGAAGGATATGATGTTGAAGGCGTCAGCTTTATCCTCTGGGAGGCAAGGCAGAGGAACAATTTTACAACCTGTTGCTCTCTACAAGCAATAGAAGATGCCTCAAAGACCGCCTCTCGTATTGGTATCCCGCATAGTTCAATTGATGTCAGAGATGATTTCGTTGAGAAAGTTATAGAACCTTTTGTTGAAGCCTACACAGAAGGTGTAACCCCGAATCCATGTATATTATGCAACAGACATATAAAATTCCCCTTTCTTCTTAGAGAGGCTGAAAAAAGAGGGGCTGAATTTATTGCAACAGGGCATTATGCGAGGATAGAAAGGCATGGGTCAGAGGTCAGGGGCCAAGGGTCAGGGGAAGTTATATTCTTAAAAAAGGGGATTGACCCTAAGAAAGATCAGTCTTATTTTCTTTATGTACTTAGAAAAGAAGAGCTTGAGCGGCTTCTGCTTCCTCTCGGAGATTATAAAAAAGAGGATGTGAGGGAACTTGCGAGCGAACTCAAACTTCCTGCAGCGCAAAGACCCGAGAGTCAGGAGATATGTTTTATTGAAGGCAAGAATTATTTCAAATTTATAAACAAGCTTAATCCGCTCACTGCTGTTTCCGGACCTATCGTGGATATGAATGGAAAGGTTTTGGGAGAACATAAAGGAATCTATCATTATACGATTGGTCAGAGAAAGGGGCTTGGCATACCTTCAAAAGAGCCGTTATATGTAACGAGAATTGATGCAGTTAAGAATATTGTATATGTAGGCCCAAAAGAATCGGCTGAGATGAAGGAATTTGAGGTTGGTGATTTGAATTGGATTAACCCCTCCACCCCCCTTTTAATAAAGGGGGGGGAGGGGGGATTACTTATTCTCAGGGCGACTGTTAAAGTTCGCTCTATGACGAAAGGCGAGCCTGCAACAATATCTCTAAGTCCTGGGCAAAAAACAGTCAGGGTTATTTTTGATGAGCCTCAGTGGGCCCCTGCCCCGGGCCAGTCTGCAGTTTTTTATGACGAAGATATAGTGATTGGAGGAGGAGTAATAATCTGAAAAGAGCTTATGCCTCAGGTGATTATTGACTTCGCACCTTAAAACACCCCTCTGTCCAATGTCCTGTACTGAACCGCCTCTGAGACGTGGTGCGACTGAATGCTTTCTGATGATTCAAGGTCGGCTATAGTCCGTGAAAGTTTCATTATTCTTGTGTAAGCCCTTGCGGAAAGGCCGAGCTTGCGTATGGCAAATTATGCCGCAACAAACTCAATCTTGACTCGCGTACCTGTCGCTTCGGCGATTTTTTCCAGGGTTTTGAGCGTAAAACCTTCATAGTCGCCGCTTTCAATCCGTGAAATCGCCTGCTGGCTGGTACCCATGAGTTTTGCCAGATCTTGCTGCGATAAGCCCTTCTTCTCCCGGAGCTTAGTTATCTTCATGGCGAGTTTCAGCGCCTGACGCTCCTCCTGATAATGCGCTCTGAATTTGGGATCTTTGAGATCTTCGCTCAACCTGCTTCGGAATGTCCGAACTTTACCTTTTTTCATACGCCACCTCCTGCCGGAAAACGCCGGAGCCAGTCTTCCATGCGTCTTTCCGCCAACTCTATGTCCTTCTCTTTCAATTGCTGCGTCTTCTTGGAAAAAGCATGTGTCAACACGACCTGATCACGCATTTGGAAGAAATAGAGGATACGGTACTGATTCGAACTTTGGTGAATTCTCAACTCCCTGATTTTTCCTCTGACGACATCAGCATAAGGCCGCTTGAGATGCGGCCCCTGCTCTTCCAGGAGAGATAGGTGCGCAGCCACCTTCGCGCGTGCCTTCTTGTCCAGTCCATCCAAAAAATCATCAACCGGTGAATCACCGCGCTCTGTCGTATAGAAAACGAGATTGTACAAACACACCTCCGGTTCATATTTATTATATACATCAGGGTTGATGTATTGTCAAGCCAGCCTGTTCGTTTTTCTCTCAACGAACTTGTCAATATCGGTAGCTCCGGATATAAGAAACTTCAAGAAACTTGCGTTTCTAAGACGCAATGTTTCACAGATGCTCAATAGAACAAGGTACTCTTGAATTCCCTTTGCCGTTGAAGAGCCTCCAATTACTCTTCGGAGAAGTGCAAAGCGTTTAATTGCATGCTCGGCATTGTTATTGTTCCAGGGGATACCGTCATAATCTAAGAAAGTGAAGAGTTTATCGTGGTATTTCAAGAATCTACGCCGAAAGTTTTTGGCGAGATCAGAAGCATAATCCTTGTTTTCAATTTTCGTGAAAAAACGGCGCACATGGACTTTATGCTTGCTTAGGTGTCTTTGTTTTAATCCATACTTATCAATTGTTTCAATAATCGGAGCCAACAGCATTGCAAAAGCTCTCCCCACCTCTTTTAATTCTTCGTCAAACGGATTCTTCAATATGTCCTCGTTAATGTCTCTGATCAGATGAATCAAGCATTTTTGTTGTGCACAGGGAACGGAATCATAGGCGGTATAGAAATCTGATATCATAACCCCATTAAAATCCCTCAGTATCTCTTTAACGCAGGTTCCGTCCCGTGTTTCTTGGAAAAGATAAAACACCGCATCCATGTTTGTAAAAGCCCACACATAACCACTCTTGCCCATTATATTTACATTAGTTTCATCGACATGTACAAGCGTGCCCTGACAAAGTTTTTTAATAAGATTTTGGTAAGCACCATTACAGTGGATAGCTGCTTGCTGTTTAAACAGAAGAGGGGTATTGCGCTCAAAGCTGTACCCGAATATCTCCCTTAAATCATCAGCTATTATTCTATACGATTGCAGTCGTGCAATGCTTTGATTCACAATCCATGCTGCCATAGTTCGTCCATATTTTTTATTTGGCGCTATTGACCAAGAATCAGGTGAAAACGTTTTGTGACATTCACTGCAGGAATATCTCGAATAATTATATTGAACAACCCACCTTTTTATTCCCCCCTTAAATAGTTTCAAATCATAGACACACCTCGAATAGTTGGCATATCTTCTTGGCTTCCTTGCATTACAAAATGGGCAGATATGTATCCGATCAAGACTTTCTCTTTTATTAACCTTAAACTTTGCAAAAGTGTTTCTCTTTTTTTTCTTAGAGCTGACTTTGATCCGAGGATT
Organism: Nitrospirota bacterium; assembly: GCA_021824065.1. Classification (GTDB taxonomy): domain Bacteria; phylum Nitrospirota; class Thermodesulfovibrionia; order Thermodesulfovibrionales; family UBA1546; genus JAKALU01. Next base: position 3,677 of record JAKALU010000128.1, on the reverse strand, counting down.
AGTTCTGCAATAAACCTTCGAGTATTGATAATTGAAATAAGCACAGCTATTTATTCTTTCAAACTCAGGAAAATAGAAATCATTTTTCTTGAACATCCCTAAGGGCTTATCTGCTTTTATTTCGTCTGTGTTTCTTGTCGGAAAGACGGCACTGCTGAAATCGGGATCATCGGCAAATATGCTACGAAGACCTTTTTCCACAACTCCTAACGCTAAACAATCTTCATGATTGTAGGTCATAATCCTTAGTTTCATAGTTTCCTCGCGGCTACTCTCCCACTGCTGCCGCCATAACAAGCTCATGAGACCTGAAGCGTTATGGTCAGTCCACTTGAATCCAAGAAATGATGCAATGCTTTTCAGGCCATTGGAATACGTCGGAAAATAGATATGCCCATATATTGACGACAATACATTGAAGGAGTGTGATTTTATCTGATCAAGCAATTCGTTGCTGCCGCCATATTGCGCACCCATCTGCTTGAAGAACTTGGACTCATAACTCCCATAATGAAACAGGACAAAATCCTTCAATCCTTCTATCCTTTGGAGAAATGAACCCCAGATTATTCTTTCTTCGGACTTGTCGTTTGCCCAGAAGGAATGTGATGAGACACTTTTCCAATCGTCAATAATCAGGCCGATCAGATAATAGAAGTTCTCGTCAGGGATTCCTTCAACATCAAGATATACCCGAGTTAGGGCAGAGGGGAGCACTGGTTTTCCTGATATATAAATTGTTTGCGTGCGGATTGCCAAAGCATTGAGGGAATGATGATGCTTTAGGATTTGTCGGGACGCAATTTTTTTCGCCCGTCGCGGACGAAAGGTATATGAGTATTGCGTTACCGTAAAAATCCCTCTTTTGTTCAACGTATCGATTTCTTTTCCGCTGAGACCTTTCAGGAGGCTAAGATCATCTTTTCCCTTTGCAGCCGCATAACAGATCTCCTGAAACTCGCATATTTTACAATGATCGTTGAGTCTTAAAGGCGGCGCTGTTTGCTTGTCAATCATATTGGTAATTTCTTTTTCTATTTTGCCCACCGTCTTAATCAGGGAGGCGAGATGAACCTTTGTCGATGAGAAATTCGCGCCAAAAATAATCCTTCCGCTCGCGGGTTCTATTTTCTGTTCGTGGCCCAGAGCCGACCCATAGAACGCCAGTAAGAGCTTGTGCTGTTTGCTTATCTTTTGATGAGGCAAAAAGATTATCGGATTATAAACTGGTTTCCGAGGGGAAGATTGTGAAGCCAGTTCTGCTGCATCAAGAATCAGAGAGTGTTTATCATTGGAAATCGAGATGCCGACGGCGACCGATAGATTCTTCTTTTTAAGTTCCTTAAATGTGCAGTTTACTGCAAGTTCTGATGTGTGGCCACCAGACATTGAGAGTCGCTCTCTTGCTCGTTGGCAATATTCCGCATGGTTTTCATCTTGATATTTTTCGAAATCGCTTTTAACGCCGCTTTTCCCGGAGAGCTTGAGAAAAGCTTTGTGCTTACACTGAAGATAATATAGGAATAACCTATCAGAAATTAGAGCACTGACGGCTTGGGTTTCCATGCGGCAACGTTTTTATATTTCCTAAAACACCCCTCTATCCAATGTTCTGTACTGAATCGCCTCTGAGACATGGTGGGGCTGTATCCCATCAGATGATTCAAGATCTGCGATTGTGCGAGAAAGTTTTAAAATCCTTGCATATGCCCTTGCAGAAAGTCCGAGCTTCTGCATTGCATTTTCCAAAAGCGACTGCGCATCAGGGCTTAGCTTGCAGTATTTCTTGATATGCCTTGTCTTCATCTGTCCATTTGAATAAATCTTATCGTTCTTAAATCTACCAAGCTGAATATTCCTTGCACCAACAACTCTCTTCCTTATATCATCTGATTTTTCTCCTGAATCATCTGTTGTGAGTTCTTTATAAGGCACAGCAGGAACCTCGATATGTATATCAATCCTGTCGAGGAGAGGGCCTGATACCCTGTGCCTGTAACGGTGTATCTGACCAGGAGTGCATGTGCATTGATGCCTTGAATCTCCAAGATATCCACAAGGGCATGGGTTCATTGCAGCAACAAGCATAAAATTCGCGGGATATGTTATTGATGCAACTGCCCTTGATACAGTAACCTCTCCGTTTTCAAGCGGCTGTCTTAAGACCTCAAGCACAGGTCTTTTGAATTCAGGAAGTTCGTCAAGGAACAAGACGCCATTATGTGCAAGGCTAACTTCTCCCGGCTTTGGCAATTGACCGCCTCCGATTAAAGCAACATCCGAAATAGTATGGTGTGGAGCACGAAAAGTCCTTGTCGCAAGCAAAGGCTGGCCTGTTTTCAATAAGCCTGCAACACTGTGGATCTTTGTTGTCTCCAGAGCCTCATCAAATGTCATGCAGGGCAATACTGTTGGAAGCCTTTTTGAAAGCATTGTCTTCCCTGACCCTGGCGGGCCTATCATCAAGACATTATGTCCGCCTGATGCTGCAACCTCCAGAGCCCTCTTTGCATGTTCCTGACCTTTAACCTCGGAGAAGTCATCCTCATAAATAGAATTTTCTTCAATGGCCTTACCAAGATCGGTCATGAATAATCTCAAAGGAGTGCCGTTCCTTAAAAAATCTATTACCTCAGGAAGGCTTTTCATTCCGAATACCGGCACATCTTTCACGACGGCTGCCTCAGAGGCATTTTCTTCTGGAAGAATTATTCCTTTTAATCCGAGGTTTTTTGCAGTTATGGCCATTGATAATGCTCCGCGAACAGGCTTTATCTTTCCGTCGAGCGAAAGCTCGCCTGTGAAAAGATATCCCTGGACAGAGCCCATCTCTATGACGCCTTCTGCTGCAATTATCCCGATGGCAATCGGGAGGTCAAATGACGAACCTTCTTTTTTCAGATCTGCTGGCGCAAGATTAACTGTTATCTGTTTAAGTGGAAAATTAAATCCAATGTTTTTAAGTGCAGCCCTTACCCTGTCTCTACTCTCTTTTACAGCAGCATCAGGAAGCCCCACCATGGAAAAATGGGGAAGCCCTCTTGATGCAATGTCTACTTCAACATCGACAGTGTGAGCATCAATTCCTACAACACTTGCGCTGAGCACCTTTGATAGCATTGTAGATTATATGTATTAGGGGAAAGAAATTCAAGATGAACTTATTATAAAAAGATGCCCTTGACAGGATATCTTTTCCATTTTTTTATTTGATATAATTTCTACATCCCAGGGTAAAACAGGAGGGCGTGATGGAAGATATGGCACTTCTTAAAAAGATCAGTTTTTTCAAGGACCTCGGCAGGAGGAAGCTCAGGCAGATAAACATGCTTGTTGAGCGTTCAGCGTTTCGTGCAGGCGAGGAGATCGTGAAAGAGGGGACTCCATGCGATGCTATTTACATCATAAAAGAGGGCTCTGTTAAGGTAGTAAAAGGCAGGCGTCACATTGTCGATATAGGTAAAGGAGAGCCTGTTGGAGAGATATCATTCATTGATAAAGGTTTAAGGTCTGCCTCGGTTATTGCGCTCGAGGATACGGTGCTTATCAAAATACCTGCTGGCTCATTCGAAAAACTTTTGGCACGGGAAAAGGACCTCGCAAGCAATATCTATAAGTCAGTTGCAGAAACACTTTGCCACAGGCTGCGGGAGACAAACGAGGTTCTGAAGTTAATA
>JAKALU010000127.1 GCA_021824065.1 Nitrospirota bacterium | reverse complement strand
GCTTCCTTGCAGGGTAATTGGAAAATCCTAACCTCAAGATATAAAAACCTGCAGGTAGTTTCTTTTAGATCTTCAAGGATGTCTTTTACAAGGTTTTTTGCGATACCCTTTTTTCTGAAATCAGGATGAACTGCGAGGTTCAGAATATGCCCCTCGTCAGATACCTGATTTGCACATATATATCCAACTACACGCTGCACACTGCACGCTTCCTCTACGACAGCAACCTTTGCAGTGGAATGCGGGTTGTATATCTCATTGTAAAAAGATGCTGCTGACCACGGGGTGCTGAATGACATACGTTCGATTTCAGTAACTGCCTGAATGTCTTTCTCCGTCATTCCCCTTATGATTAATCTTTCCATTATGAGTCTTTGGCCCTTAACTGTTCTATACCTGTTTTTCCAATATGCTTAAGATAACACAGTCGCCCTTTTCTATTGAAGTTCCCTGCAGGAAGGTGCGGGGGATGCGCTCGCTGTGCATTCCCAGCAAGGGATGTTGACTGCAGTAATGCAGATGTGTTAAAAAATAATAGCGGAAAGTATTTTCTTAGAGGAGGTCAACATGTTCGGTCTTGGATTGCCAGAATTAATGATTGTCATGGTTATTGCTCTTGTGATTTTTGGTCCAAGTAAGCTCCCATCGCTCGGGAAGAGCCTGGGGGAGGCAATAAGGGGATTTAAAAAAGGACTCGCAGAAGGGCCATCAGAGGAAAGAAAGAAGATAGAGAAATAACTATTCTGATTGCAGATTTTTCTCTTAACATCGAGACTATTGGCCGGCCTTTACCTCTGCCTCTGACTTCCTTATATAAAATGGGGTTAGGTTAATCGGCTCTGAAAAATCTCCCATAATTGCCTTTTTGAATCCAATAGATGCAACATTTGCAGATGATGGCACCATCTTCTCAGGCGATGCAAATATTGCCCTTTTACCCATAACCTCAATTATTTTATCCCTGTAAAGTATAGCTCCCTCTCCGGTGAAAATGAATTTGTCGTAATCAGTATTGAGCAACACATTGCGTGTGAATTCTTCGGGTCTTGCTGACGTCTCACCCGTCAGTTTTATGAAATTCTCATTTTCCCACTTAAACAACGCTGCGTATACCTCTTTTTTCCTTGCATCGAGCATAGTGCAGACAGGGTATCTGCTATAAGGGAAATTCCATGCAAGCGCCTCAAGGGTTGGAACCGAGACTATGGGTTTCCCTGTTGCGTATGAAAAACCTTTAACAGTGCTCAAGCCTATTCTCAGACCTGTAAAAGAACCGGGACCAATGGCAACTGCAAAGACGTCAATATCAGATATCTTGAGTCCGGCCTGTTTCAGGCAATGCTCTATTTCTGTCATGAGCCTCTCTGAATGCGTTGACCTGATATTGAGCCTTGACTCTGCAATCAGGCCCTGCTCATCCATAATGGCAATTCCGCCGAGCATTGTTGATGTGTCTATTGCAAGTATCTTCATTGTCTAACCATATTATTCACAAATTTATTATCATCTGCAAGGAAACAAGAGAGGGAACAATATAAGCTAAAAACATATCGTGATTTTTTCAACCGGGATAAGAGGCAAAGAAGGCTGGAGAGAAATTCTTATACGACACCTTAAAGTAAAACCTGTGAAGCTGAAAACGAAAAAACTTTTCTTTTGTAGGCCAAATACGATTGCCATCTACTCATCTCGTCGATTATAAGAATTTCTCTCCAGCCTTCTTTGCCTTTGCTTGCTTTGCTTTTCAATTTTCAGATTTCAAGTGCCTTATAAAAAACATTACAGCGCCTGCGAGGCAAAACAGTGCTGCACCGGCCACCACATTCGTTGTACCTAATGAATGCGATACCGCACCTATAAGGAAATTCCCAATAGGCGTAAAACCGAGAAACACAAGCGAATAAATGCTTATAACCCTTCCTCTGAGATTGTCAGGCGTGGAGAGTTGTATAAAGCTGTTTGCAGTTGCAAGGAAGCTTACTATCCCCCATCCTGTGAATACAAGGAAGACCAGAGAGAGCCAGAATACCTTTGAAACAGAAACAACAAAAAGAGACAGAGAAAAACAAAGGCCGGCTACTGACATATATCGCCATTTATTTCCTATATCACCTTTAATGGCAATCATAATTGCAGCGGAGAAGGCGCCAAGTCCTGTTGCGCTCACAAGAAAGCCAAGCCCTTTTGGTCCTGCATTGAATATTTCTTCAGCAAACACAGGGAGAAAGCTTGTGAATGGTATCCCGAACAGGCTGAATATAGCGATAAGAATTATTATGTACAGAATATCCTTCTGCTCTTTTATAAAATGGAAACTCTCTGTAAAATCTTTTAAAAACCCTTTAGAGCTTATAGTAATTTCGCCTCTAACTCTTATCATTGACAGGGCGATTATTACTGCAACAAAGCTTGCTGCATTCAGATAAAAACACGCGGGTAGCCCCAGATATGCTATTGTCAGACCGGCAATAACAGGGCCTATGAGGCGGGCGCCATTGAATGCTGCAGAGTTAAGCGCTATAGCGTTGAGAAGATGCCCTTTCCCAACCATCTCAACGATGAAAGACTGTCTTGCAGGCACATCAAAGGCGTTTACTGTGCCAAGGAAGGCTGCAAAGAGGATAACCTGGTAGACAGTTACGATATTTAAATCTGTCAGTATTCCGAGCATCAGTGCCGGGATTATGGATAGTGCCTGAGTCAGGATTATAAGATTTCTTTTCATGAATCTATCTGCAACTATTCCACCGATTAATGTGAAAAGGAGTATCGGGAGGGTTGATGCTGCAGCTACGATGCCGAGATAGAAAGGTGATTTTGTTAATGAATATACAAGCCATCCCTGGGCAACAGACTGCATCCATGTGCCTGATAGTGAGATGAGCTGACCAAACCAGAATAAACGGAAGTCCCTGAAATATAATGCAGAGACCCTGTCAGAATCCTTCATTAGGATATTTTACACAAATATCCTTCACTTGGCCCAGAAAATACGAACATTGCTCAAATCCCCCTCAGCCCCCCTTTACTAAAGGGGGATTTTACAATAATTTATTGCGATTATCTTGAATCGCTGTGCGGATAAAAAGTATATGTAATAATCATCAGTTTAAGGTACACTAAGGTATCGAAAAATAAATTTTTCCACAACACCTGCATTTCCTCAATTGCATTATTTGGATTGACAGTATATAAAAAGGTAGCTACGATAAATGAGGGGTGTAAAAATGAAAAGATTGATAGTAATTTTTCTGTTTGTTTCCCTCTTATTTTTTGCTCAGTCTTCCCATGCAGAAAAGATAAAAGTTGTTGCAAGCATTTATCCTCTGGGAGATATGGTAAGACAGGTTGGAGGAGAAAGGATTGATGTAAAGGTTATGCTTCCTCCGGGAGCCTCGCCGCATACATTTGAACCAACCCCATTTGAGATGATGGGAATACAAAAAGCAAAGGTCTTTGTAAAAGCAGGTGCAGGACTTGAGTTCTGGGCAGAGAAAATGCTTAAAGCATCGGACAGTAAAGGGCTTGTCGTTGTTGATGCATCTTCAGGACTCCCGCTAATACGGGAGGTTCATTCTCACGTATCAGAAGTGACGCACGATAAATCGCAAGGCTTTGCCGACCCTCATGTATGGCTTGACCCTGTATTTGCAAAGCAAATTGTGGATAAGATAGCAGATGCACTTTTAAAGGTTGATCCAGATGGGAAGACATATTACACAGAGAGGGTAGAGAAATACAAAAGAGATTTAGAAATTCTTCATAAAGAGATCTCAGATAAGGTTAAAAGTTTTAAAATCAGAGAGTATGTAACATTTCATCCTGCATGGAACTATTTCTCAAAAAGATATGGTCTCAGGGTAGCCGGTGTGATAGAGGAATCCCCTGGAAGGGAGCCAAGTCCAAGACATATTGCAAAGGTTGTTCAGGTGATAAGAAAGTCAAATTCGAAGGTTGTATTTGCAGAGCCTCAGTTTAATCCCGCCATAGCAGAGGTTATTGCAAAAGAGGCAGAAGCAAAGGTTCTGTTTCTTGACCCGATCGGAGGTTCGAATATTAAAGGCAGGGATACATATTTGGGTCTTATGAGATATAATCTTTCTGTAATGGAGGAGGCAATGAAGTGAAAAAGGGGAAATGGTAAGCAAGATGAATGCGATAGAAATAAATAATCTCTCTGTGATTCTGAGCGGCAAGGAGATTCTTACAGATATAAACCTCTCCCTTGCAGAGGGGAATTTTCTCGGCATTGTCGGGCCAAACGGCAGTGGTAAGACAACATTATTGAGAGTAATACTCGGTCTTATCAAACCTGTTAGAGGTGTGATAAAAGTGTTTGATAAATCTCCTGAAGAATGTTTGAAGCAGAGCATATTCGGCTATCTTCCCCAGCATATAAATCTTGACATTAATTTCCCGGCAAGTGCTGTTGATGTTGTGATGATGGGGCTATACGGGAAACTTGGAATGTTCAGATGGCCTTCAGGAAAAGAAAAGGGGAAGGCATTGGAATATATTGAGCTTATTGGAATGTCAGGCCATGAGAACAGACCATTTGGTACCCTCTCAGGAGGAGAGCAGCAGCGGATCTCTATTGCAAGGGCGTTGGTCAGCAATCCTAAAATACTCATACTCGATGAGCCGAGCACGGGCATAGATGTTGTCGGTCAGGAGGATTTTTATCATCTCCTTAAAGGTCTCCAGAAAAGGTTCGGTCTTACCATCATTATGGTCTCACACGACATAGGTGCTGTGACAGCTTATGTGGATGAGATAGCCTGTCTTAATAAAATACTCTATTACCACGGTGCGCCTCTTGGAGCGTTGGATGAGAATGTGCTTGAGAGGCTCTATGGCAAGAACGTTGATATACTCATGCACTCCGAGGTGTGCGATAAGTGCGAGAGGCTGAGGAAGTAATGGAAATCCTTTCATACGGTTTCATGCAGAGGGCTGTTATAACGGGAATAATTGTAAGCATCCTCACAGGCATTATCTCTGTATTCGTGGTATTAAGAAGGGTATCTTTTGTTGGCTCGGGCATTTCTCATGCTGCGTTTGGCGGGGTTGCAATAGGTTTTTTCGCAGGGATAAATCCCATGATTACAGCGATGATATATTCTATCCTGATTGCATTCGGCATCGAGAGGATAAGCTCGAAAGGAAGGGTTGCAGAAGATACAGCTATAGGCGTATTTTTTTCGAGTTCAATGGCTCTCGGCATAGTCCTTGTGAGCCTATCAAAGAGTTATAATGTTGACCTTTTCGGTTATTTATTCGGGAGTATCCTTGCGATAAGTGAAAAAGAGATGTGGCTTACAATCGCAATAACCTTTGTAATTCTCGCAGCACTGGGAATAATAATGAAGGAGCTTTTGCTTATAACCTTTGATGAGGAACTTGCAGTCGTAAGTGGTATCCCTACGAGACTTATTAAATCAATCTTTCTAATCTCAATGGCAGTAGCAATTGTGATGTCCATAAAAGTGGTGGGCATTATCCTTGTTTCTGCTTTACTCGTAATACCCGGCGCTGTTGCCCAGCTTATTTCAAGAAGGTTTTATCCCATGATGCTGATATCCTGCTTCGTCGCTCTCTCTTCGACCATAGCAGGACTCTATCTTTCATATCACTTCGACCTCTCCCCCGGCGGAACAATTGTCCTGATAATCACAGGATTCTTTTTCGCCGCTTTTTTAAGGGGCAAGAGATAGAGTATCATATTCCCCTGTCTCCGAGCCCGCAGAATGTATATGATACTCTGAGATGAAATTTTCAATTTTGCTTTTTGCACTCTAAATCTAATAATATATTAAGCATATGCCAAAAAAGAAAACTTTCAAAAGACCGGGATGGGATGAATATTTTATAGGCATTGCCAAGGCTGTCTCCACAAGGGCTACATGTCTCAGGCGCAAATACGGGGCTGTAATTACAAAAGACAATATCATAGTCAGCACAGGCTACAACGGTGCTCCGGCCGGCATGAAAGACTGTCTTGAGGTTGGCAAGTGCACAAGAAAAGAGCTTCAGATTCCCCACGGTGAAAGATACGAGCTCTGCCACAGCGTTCACGCCGAGGCGAATGCAATAATACGTGCAGCAGTTCATGAACTTGAAGGCGCAACTATATATATATCAGGCGCTGATGAAGGCATTGGCGAATGCCATTCAGAGCCATGCATGATGTGCAAGAGGATAATACTTAATGCAAGGATTGCAAGGGTGGTTTATTCAGATGGGAATGGAAACTTTCATGTGCTGAACCCTAAAAAATGGCTTAAAAAGCGGGTCTAATATTAAAAAGTTTAAATAGGGTAAAAAGGGTAAGAGTTCCAAGGAGAGAAATAAAAACCTAAGTGGAGATATTAAGACAACTCAGATGGCAGGACGTTCTGGACATTATCCTTGTGTCCCTCCTGCTTTATCGCCTTCTTTTATTCATAAAAGGCACAAAAGCAGTTCAGATGCTTATTGGTCTTGGTGTCCTGATGCTCGCATCACTTCTTTCGAGCTATACAGGACTTTATACAATGGACTGGATAATACAGAGTTTCTGGGCGCAGATAGTTATAGCGCTGATAGTGCTTTTCCAGCCCGAGATCAGAAGGGCACTTGCACAGATGGGTGAAACGCCATTTCTTCAGTCATTTACTTCTGCTGAGGAACTCAAGTCTCTGGAGGAGATAGTTAAGGCAACAGTTGCCCTTGCGAACAGAAAGATAGGTGCACTGATTGTTATTGAGCGTGAGACGAGCCTTAAAGAGTTTGTCGAGATAGGCACGCCGCTCGATGCAAAGGTCACGCGCGAAATACTCCTCAGCATCTTTCACCCTACGTCACCCATACATGACGGGGCAGTTGTCATTAGGGGCAACAGGATTGT